>DASRJP010000348.1:0-7550 GCA_035649415.1 Pirellulaceae bacterium
ATTCAGCCCCAGTTTCCGCGCGGCGTCAACGGCCTCGTCGCTGTCGCTCCCTGGATTGAGCCACAATTCCTCCGCACCGCGGGCGGCAATCTCCGGTAATACCTGCATCAGAATCGGCGGCGGCAAATAGACACTGATCCGGTCCAGCTTCCCCGCCGGCACATCGGCCAGCGATTTGTAGACCGTCAGCCCTTCGATCTGGCCCCCCTTGGGATTCACGGGATAGACGGTGAAACCTTGCTGCTGGTGGGCGCGGATTGATTTGTTGCCAAATTTGCTGCGATCGGCGCTAGCTCCAAGAATTGCAACGGTTGGCATAGGTATTCTCAAGAGTGACTCACATTCGACGCAAGCAAATGTTACTGCGAATCGTGTTCCGGCGCGAGTGACCCGATCAAGAAAATGCTATGAGTTTGTCTGCCATTGGTCGGCTTTGATGCCAAATCGCTCCATTGCCGCCTTCTCGGCTTCTTCAAGCGACGCGAACCAGTCATCGAAGGCAAACTTCCCGTCGTCGGTGTAGTAATCGAGCAAGAAGCCGGTCCCGCTGCCGTCGCTGAGAATCTCAACGTTGAGAAGCACGTCGTGAACCGGCGTTGGCAGAGGCGTCGCAGCACCCGGCGGCAGCCAGCCGCTATGTTCTTCGCCGCCGAAGCGGAACGGCAAACCGCGGACGTACCTAACGACCTTGTGCATGATCGGCCGGCTAAGAAACCTCCTCCACCACCGGATTCGTCAGCTTCCCGATCTTCTCAATCTCGATCGTTACCGTGTCGCCGTGCTTAAGAAAAAGCTGGGGGCTGCGGGCGACGCCGACGCCGTGTGGGGTGCCGGTGAGGATTACGGTGCCGGGGAGCAGGGTCGTGCTGCCGCTGAGGAACTCGATCAGTGTCGGCACGTCGAAGATCATGTCCTCTGTGCTCCAGTCCTGCACCGCTTCGCCATTGAGGACGGTACGAATACGTAACGAATTTGGGTTGGGAATCTCGTCCGCTGTCACCAGCCGCGGGCCCAGCGGACAGAACGTATCAAACGTCTTGCCGCGGCACCACTGGCTGCCGCCAAAATCCTTCTGCCAGTCGCGGGCGCTGACGTCGTTGCCGCAGGTGTAGCCCAGGACGTATTTGAAAGCATCCGCCTTGCGGACGTTCTTGCACGTCTTGCCGATGACCACGGCCAACTCGCACTCGTAATCGACCTGGTGGCTTTTGAGTTTCGTCGGCAGGACGATCGGGTCGCCTGGGTTCTGCAGGGCCGCTGGCGACTTCATGAACAGCACGGGCCACTGGGGAATTTTGGCTTTGGTTTCTTCGGCGTGCTTTTTGTAATTCAGGCCGATGCACAGGATCGCCGTTGGTGTGATCGGAGCCAGAATCTTGCTTACGCATGCCTTCAGCGACGTGACGCGATGGGCGCCGAAGATGTCCCCTTCGATGTCCAGCGCCGAGCCGTCGGCCTGCTCGGCCGCATAGCGAATTTGTCCCTGCGGATCGGCATAGCGGATGATGTTCATCGTTGTGTTGTGAAAAACGGCGACCAATAGCTGCAAAAAACAAGCCGTATCTCGCGTCCCTCTTGTGGAAAGGAACGGCCGAGTCATTGTAAATTGAAGTTTCCCACCCGAACACCGCTCCCCCCGCTTGGAGCCAAGTAGTGATTCGCTTGCGTCCGCTGATTTCGATTCTGGGCATTGCCGCGCTGGCGATTTCACCGCGTCCTGCGGCAGCCGACGACCAGCCGACGCCCGAGCAGATCGAGTTCTTCGAGGCCAAAATTCGCCCCGTGCTGGCCAGGCACTGCTATGAGTGCCATGCGGCCGATGCCAAAAAGATCGAAGGGGGCCTAACGCTGGACACACGCGAAGCGGTGCAAAAAGGGGGCGAAAACGGAGCGATCATCAAGACAGGTGAACCGGCCGCCAGCCGCCTGATCAGCGCGCTCAAGTGGGAAGAGCTGGAAATGCCGCCGGCGGGCAAATTGCCGCCGGCCGTAGTAGCTGACTTCGAGCGGTGGATCGAAATGGGTGCGCCCGATCCGCGAACGGCCGGAAGTGAATCCGCGAAAAAACCAACGGTTATCGACTTTGCCAAGGCCCGCGAGCACTGGTCGTATCGGCCGCTTGTCTCTCCGCCGCTTCCGGCGGTGAAGGACGCCGCCTGGTTGCGCTCGCCACTCGATTCGTTTGTTCTCGCGAGGCTCGAGGCGAGTGGCCTTGGTCCCTCGTCCACCGCCGATAAGGGCACGCTTCTTAAGCGGCTTTGGTTCGATCTGGTGGGACTGCCACCCACGTTCGACGACCTGCGGGCGTTTGAGGATGAGACGAGTCCCGACGCCTTGGAGCGCCAGGCAGATCGGCTGCTCGCTTCCCCGCGCTATGGCGAGCGCTGGGGGCGGCATTGGCTCGACGTGGCCCGCTATGCCGACACGAAGGACGGAGTGCTCATGTACGGTGACGACCGCATCCGGCCGTATGCCTACACCTACCGCGATTTTGTCATCCGCGCGCTTAACGAGGATTTGCCGCTGGACCAGTTCATTGCCGACCAGCTCGCGGCCGATCAGCAAGTGCCGAAGGACCAGCCGTGGCGTCTGGCAGCAATGGGCTATCTGACCCTCGGCCGGATGTTCGACAGCAATTTGCCCGACGTTTACGACGACCGCATCGACACGGTGACGCGCGGCATGATGGGGCTGACGGTTGCCTGCGCCCGTTGCCACGACCACAAGTACGACGCAGTCTCGCAGGCCGACTACTACGCCCTGTACGGCGTGTTCGCCAGCAGCGAAGAGCCGTTGGAATTGCCGCTGACGGCAAGTCCCGAGGAAACGCCCGGCTATGCGGACTTCGAGGCGAAGGCCGGGCCGATTCGCAAGAAGCTGGCCGAACATATCGACTCGCAGTACGCTGCCCTGTTGGAAACGGCCCGGCAGCGTATAGGCGACTACCTCGCGCGGATCGCAACGCAGAAGCCGGATCCACTCGAGACCGCAGTCTTCTACCTGTCGCTGTCCCCCGACGACCTGCGGCCGCAGATTGTCCATCGCTGGCGGAAGTATCTCGCCAAGCGCGGCACCAGCACCGATCCGGTCTTCGGCCCCTGGAGCGAGCTGATCTCAATCGACGCCGACGGCGAAGATGCGTTTGCCGCCAAAGCAGCAGAAGTCGTGTCTCGCTGGCAATCGGTCGCCAGCGGCCTGGAAGGGGGCCAGCTCAACCCGCAAGTGAAGGAGATGCTCTCCAAAACGTCGCTACGGAGCAAGGAGCAAGTCGCCAGGGCTTACGGTGACCTCTTCAAGCAGACGTACGAAACATCGAAAACCGCCGGCACCGACAGCGGCGGGCTCAGCGACGCGCAGAGGCAGTTGCTCGAAGTTGTCACTGGCAACGACAATCCAATCTCGTTTCCGCGGAACCACGCCTATCTCTACATGGCTCGCGTCGAGCGGGATACGTTTCACTCCCTGCAAGGTCAGCTCGACAAGCTGGCCGTCGCCACGCCCGGCGCGCCGCCGCGGGCAATGACGCTCGTCGATCAGGACAAGCCGCACGACCCGCGAATCTTTGTCCGCGGCAATCCAAATCAGCAGGGTGAAAATGTCTCGCGGCGGTTCCTTCAGCTTTTCGGCGGTTCAAACGATCGACCGTTCGAACATGGCGGCGGGCGGCTCGACTTGGCGAGGGCGATTACCTCGAGCGCCAATCCGCTGACGCCGCGAGTTCTGGCCAACCGGATTTGGATGCACCACTGGGGCGAGCCGCTCGTCTCGTCCCCCGCTGATTTTGGGACGCGGAGCACGCCGCCGGCGAATCCGGAACTGCTCGACTGGCTGGCAGTTGAGCTTCGCGAGGGGGGTGGCGAGTGGCGAATGGCGAGTGGTGCGGATGGAAACCCCCATTCGCCATTGGCCACTCACCATTCGCCGGAATGGTCCCTGAAACGTCTCCACCGTCGCGTCGTCTCATCGGCCACCTGGCAACAGTCGTCCGCCGATCGGGCCGAGGCGCGGAAGATTGATCCGGACAATCGCCTCTTGTGGCGGGCGAATCGGCGTCGGCTCGACCTGGAAGCGATGCGCGATGGAATGCTCGCGATGGCTGGGAGATTGAACGCGACGATGTACGGCCGCCCCGTCAACGTCGCTGGCGAGCCGGCAAGCGCCAGGCGAACGATCTACGGCCTGGTCGACCGCCAAGACGTGCCGGGCATGTACCGCGCGTTCGACTTCGCCAGTCCCGACCAGACCGCCGAACGCCGGCCCAATACAACTACGCCGCAGCAGGCGCTATTTGCCATGAACTCGCCGTTTGTCGCTCAGCAAGCGCGGGGCGTCGCCGAAGCGACCATTGGAATTCCGCTGGCAGCCGACAAGATTCGGGCGATTTATCGTCGCGTCTTGTTGCGCGAACCGACGGCAGAGGAGCTGACGTCCTCCGAAGCTTTCGTGTATGCCGCGAGTATCGAGGTGCCAACTGGCCTGACGCAGCCGCTGTGGCCGCTGGAGCAGTTGGCACAGGTGCTGCTGCTGACGAATGAGGCGATGTTTGTCGATTGATTGCAAATTGGTAATTGCAAATTGAATTGCTTCAGGAGAAGCCATGAATCGGACGAATTCGATGCCTGATCCTCAATTTGCAATTTGCAATTCGCAATTTCCAATTTGCAATCGCCGGTCGCCGATATCGCGCCGCGAGGTCCTCCACCGCTTCGGCACCGGCCTGGGTGTCCTGGGCCTAGCCGCGCTGATGGGCCAGGAAGGTTTGCTCAGCGGCGCAAGTGCCGCCGACAGCAAACCGGCTGGCCCGCTCGATCCCAAGCCGGCGCACTTCCCAGGCAAAGCCAAACACCTCATTCACATCTATCTCAACGGCGGCCCGTCGCAGGTCGATACGTTTGATCCCAAGCCAGTGCTCGAAAAGTATGCCGGCCAGAAGCTGCCAACCGGCAATCTCACCACCGAGCGTCCCACCGGTGCGGCACTGGCCTCGCCATTCAAGTTCAACAAGTGCGGTCAGTCCGGCCTCGAGATTGCCGAGATCTTCGCCAATCTTGGCAAGCACGCCGACGATCTGTGCATCGTCCGCTCGATGTACGCCAACACGCCCAATCACGAGCAGTCGATGCGGCTCATGAACTGCGGCGACGAGCGCTTGAGCCGTCCCAGCTACGGCGCGTGGATCACCTACGGCATGGGGACCGAGAATCAGAACTTGCCGGGCTACATCGCCATGTGCCCCGGATTGCCGGTGGCCGACGTCTCCAACTGGCGGGCCGCGTTCCTGCCCGGCATTTATCAGGGGACGTATCTCAACACGAACAAGACGAAGGTCGAAGAGCTGATTGAAAACGTCAAGAGCAGCTTCGTCACGCCGGCCAATCAGCGACGGCAGCTCGACCTCCTGGCGCAGCTCAACCGTCAGCATCTGGAGAAGCGGCCGGAAGATGCCGCCCTCGACGCCCGCATTCAGTCGTTCGAACTGGCTTACCGGATGCAGGCCGAGGCGGCCGAAGCGTTCGACGTCAGCCGCGAGCCGCAGCACGTCCTCGATGCTTACGGCCCCGGCACGCAGGCCCGGCAAATCCTCATCGCCCGGCGACTGGTCGAGCGGGGCGTCCGCGTCGTGCAGTGCTACCACGGCGACGTGCAGCCGTGGGACGCCCACTCCAACGTGGGCGAGAACCACAAAAAGCTGGCCGGTGAGTGCGATCAGGCGATCGGCGCGTTGATTACCGACCTCAAAGCTCGCGGGCTCTTCGAGGAGACACTCGTCATGATCGGCGGCGAGTTCGGCCGCACGCCCAGCGTCGAATTGCCGCAGCCGGGGACCGGCGAGACGAAGCTCGGCCGGGACCACAACCACTGGGGTTTTTCAATTGTCCTGGCCGGCGGCGGCATCAAGGGGGGCACGACTTACGGCGCGACCGACGAGTTCGGCTACCGGGCAGTGGAGAATCGCGTGCACATCCACGATCTGCACGCAACCCTTTTGCACCTCTTGGGCTTCGACCACACGCGGCTCACCTACCGCTACGCCGGCCGAGACTTCCGGCTGACCGACGTGCACGGGCGGGTGGTGAGCGAGATACTGGCGTAAGGGCCGCTCTTAGCCGGCGGCTAACAGCCGCCGGGATCGAAGCCGGAACAGCGCACGCGTGGGACACAATCGCGGAACTTGATTTGGTACGTGAAGCAAGCAACTGATGCGACCAAGCATTGGTCTTCGAGGATTTCTGCTGCTCTGCATCGTGTGCGGAACCGCCATCGGACTCTACGTCCGCTGGCACCCCCCGCAGGAGCCTGACCATAGTGTCGAGGAGGCGCTTATCGACGGATTCAGGCTTGAGATCGTGTGGATACATGCGCTGAATGGGGATAAGAGAGGTCAATTCGCCTATTTGGTGGCGCATCCGAGTGGGTACAAGTCGCGGCGTTACATCTTGAAACCAAGTGGAATCTACATCGATGGCGCGCCGCCGGGTTCACCCCCGCGGTGGATCAATCGCACGGCGGGAAAGCCCGACTGCAAGTATTGGATTTTTACTAGCTCCCCAGAAACAGGCGTCCAACCGATCGAAGGCTCTTTTACCCCACTCACGCCTAGGGACTTTGACGACGTCAAGAAGTCCGAGTTGTGGAATGACTATATGCTCCCTGCGCTGATTGAGGAGAGCCGACGCACTGATGATCCAGAGTCTTGATTCGCTCCACAAGTGCGGAACTTAATTTAGTGCGCGGAGCAACCAACTGATGGGTCGCATCAGTCTTCGGAACTTCTTGATCCTTTGCCTCGTGTGCGGAACCGCCATCGGACTCTATGTTCGTTGGCGGTTCTACCAGGATCGCTATTGGCTAGATTCGACCGTAGTGGACGGCTTCTCGGTGCGAAGCATGTGGCTAAAGATGGACGGCCACGAAGAATTGGTGTACCTGATCGCCTACCCGGACGGGAACTTGTATGGCGGCGGTGCGACCTGCAACCCGAACAGTCCGCCGGGGACACACGGCGTTCATCTCCATCCGGCGGGCCTGCACGTTTACGGCGAACGACAAGACGGGGAGTGTTTTGTCTACACCAACTCTGGGCGAGGCGGCGCGAGGCTCGTCCAATCAGAAGTACGGCTGACGAAGCAGGAATTCAAGAGCCTCGGCCAGACGAAGCTCTGGAAAGACCACCTGCGCCCGGCACTGCTTGAGGAGAGTCAGCGCTTTGACCAATGGTATTTGGAGACTCGCGGCAGTCCGAAACGCCCTGTCGAGATTTCCTCTGAAGATGAAAACCGGTTCGTTTGTGGCGAAAGACGCCAACGGCAATCCCGTGACGATCTACATTTACACCAAGTACATCAGGTCGAAGAGCCAGGCCAATCACATCATTCCTGGAGGGCAGGTCTTGACCACGGATGACGGCTACAACGTCAATTTCAACGTCAATCGTTTGGAGAAGGGTAAATATGAGATCGTGCCGACCGGTCAGATTCTCACGTCGGATGATCCGAGCGCCCCGTAGCCGCTTGCATACTTTGGGCGCAGATTCAGGCCCATTCCGGAGG
>DASRJP010000349.1:0-22696 GCA_035649415.1 Pirellulaceae bacterium
CAATCACGGCGCTTTGAGGCACGCCAGAAACTCCAGCACCTTGATCCGCTCGGGAGCCGGCAGCGCGAAGAAGGCCTCCGCGGACTTGCGGGCCTCGCCGCCGTGCCAGACGACCGCCTCCAGCACCGTCTCGGCCCGGCCGTCGTGCAGGTAGGGCGCCGAATCGGACATGCCCCACAGCGGCGGCGTCCGCCACTCCTGCGACAGGTCCTCGGGCAGCGGATCGAGCTTGCGGCTCAATTCCATGCCGTTGGTTTGCCGCTTCGACACCAGGCCACTCGCCACAAAGCCGCCGGAGTATCCGCCGCGCGATTGGCCCGGAATGCCCGGCGGCGCAGGTTGCACGCTGGACACCTGGCCGGGCGGCGGCATGGCCAGCACCGGATCGCCCATTCCCGGGCCCATGTCGTGAAGCAGCAGGTCGCTGTAGATCGACTGCGCCGGCCCCACGTCTTCCACATGACACAGGATGCAGCCCACCTGTTTGAATAGCTTTTGCCCTTCGATCACCAGCAAACGCTTGGACTCCTCGTCAGGCCAGGCGATTTTTGGCGGCGGCAGCGACGCCACGAACGCGACCAACTGATTGCACTGCTGAACGGTCAGGTCGAGTGCCACGGCTTTGTAGTCCGGCTGCTGCGGGACGACAGGCTGCGACACACCGGGGACTTCGAGCCCCAGTTCATTGGCGCAGGCGCCCAGGACGAAGTCGCGGAGGTGCTCGGTTTGTCCGCGCCAGCCAAATCGCCCTGCCCGGCGATTTTCGATAGGCGAAACGCGGCCGGAAATGACACTGTCTTTTTGCTGCGATGCAGCCAACTCGAGCAGCGTCTCGTCGGAGATGGCGTCAATGACGCCGGAGCCGAACAGCGCGGGCGTATTTCGCTGCGAAAGCAGCAGCTTGAACCCGGGCGAGACCTTGGCGTCGGCCAGCGGCCGCCGGGCCAGCTCCCGCTGGAGGCTCTGCCGCTCGGCATCCGAGGGCATGTACGGCACTTTTTTGCCCGTGAGCTGCTCGCGAAGCACGTCATAGCGGTGGTCGCTGCTAAAGCGGTGCAGCACCAGGTTCGGCTTCAAGCCCCCTGACTCATCCACGAAGGCCGGATGAATTGCCCGCAGCGGAGCCAGGTGATCGCTCCCATTTCCTTTCTTGCTCTTGGAGACAGTGCCCAGCGGCATGACCGCGGAGATCATCTCGGCATTCACGTCCACTGGCCCGCCGCCGCCAATGCCGCCTTGCTTATGGCAGGCGGCACAGGAGACGTGGTTGAACATCGGACCAAGACCGTCAGAACCGGGCTCCGCACCCTGGCCCGTGAGAAACTCTCGCTCAAACAGCTGCCGCCCCTTCTCGATGTGCGCATCGAGCGGCCCTTTGGCGTGCGAAGTGGCTGACAACAGCAGCCCTGCCGCGGCAGTGGTCACAATCCAGGCGGCTCGAGTAAGGAGTTGCCAATATCGCCTCATCATTTGTTCCTCCCGTCCTTCGTTTCGGTAGGCGCCGCCACCACCCCTGGTTGGGCGGACGCCCGCATGACTGTACGCAGCCGAGTAATGCCGTCGCTGGTGGTTAAGACCGCTCGCCGCCTGCCGGCTCGGTCATACACGACAAAGCGCGGCAGCCGACCGCGCTGGGCGGTCAGTGTCGGCAGACCGGCATCGGCGGTCAAAAGGGTCAATTCGTCGAGCGACAGCTCGAGAATTTCGAACTCTTCCAGCGGCAGGTCGCTATCCTTGGGCGGCCAGGGGATCAGTTGTCTGCGCTCCGGCTCGCCGATTGGCGGTTTCTCGACGGTGACGGCCAGCAGGACCGGCTTTCCCTTTCCCACACGACTGACAAACCAGTCCTTGAGCTCCTGGCGGCGCGGTTGGAGTTGCCAGAAGCGGTCGCGGGTCCAGGCCTCATACAGCGGCTGCGCGAGCTGCGCCAGTGGGACGAGCGGGTACTCAAAGAGCACCAGGTGACCGGCCGACGGCTCCAGACCGGCGTGATCGGCCAGCGCGTCGTAGAAGGCGCGCACTGGCAGGGCGTTTTCCGGCCCGCCGAAGCGCTCGTCCAGCCGCGTCGTGCGGAGTTGACGCGCCCCCTGCACAACGGCCGTCAGATCGGCGGCACTGGCATCGCGAACCGGGGAATCCAGCAACCAGCGCGTTTTCACTTCGGTGCCGTACAGCTTGGCGTCGGCCGGGCTGACCGCCGCCAGGTGCATCTGTCGCACGGCCAGCGGCTGCTCGGCCGCCGGGAAGCGTATGAAATCGTAGTAGCAGCTCTCAGCCCACTTCAGCTCGGAGAGCAGTTCCGTCGCTGAAACAAAACCAGGAACAAAGTGAATGACTCGCTCGTCCGGCAGGCAGATGTACGCCATCGCGTGCTGCTGCTGAGGTTCCGCCGCCTTTTTCTTCCGTTCAGCCACCAGACTCAGCGATGCTGGCGGACCAACTTGCTGAAACGTCGCTACATATCGTTCCCGCAAGAGTGCGAGCACGCGCTCGTCGGATAGGGCCAGCGCCTGATACGCTTTGCCTTCCTCGCCGAGCGCTGGCGGAGCCGAGAAATCCCCCGAAAAGTGCAAGACGAACAGCAGCCGTCCTTCGCGCTTGGCGGCGCTGACAGCGGCCTGATAATCGGAAACGAGTGGTACAGGCTCAAGCGCCCAGGAATGCGCAACAGCCAAGGAGAAAATCACCCCGGCTTCCAGCAACATCCATCCCCAGCGGCCATGCGCGGGCGCTGCCATGGAAGTGCTCCGCTGCCTGGCAATGTCGTTCCAGGCATCGTGAACCCGGCCGCAAGACCCCTGGCCGGGCAAGACACTAGTCAATGTAGCGATTGGCGCGGTTTCGTGTCAAACATTTTTGGCCAGGTCAGTTGCGGGAGCGTCAAACGGCTGCGTGGTTGGAGACCCGCGGGAGCGCCGGCTATGATGAAGACCTCCTACCCAAACATTTCGGAAACGCTATGCCTCGCCGCCATTTCGCAATTGAATTACTAACGATATTTGCCGTTTCCGTCGCAGCGAACTCGACGCGCGCCCAGGACGATCCGTTCGCCGCTGGCGTCCGCCCCACGCCCTGGCTCAAGCCGGAAGAGGAGCAAATACTATTCAAGCTGCCGGAGGGCTTCGAGATTCAGCTCGTGGCCGCCGAGCCGGACATTCAGAAGCCGCTGAACATGGCCTTCGACGAAAAGGGGCGGATCTGGCTGACCTGCACGGTCGAGTACCCGTATGCTGCTCCGCTCGATAAGCCGGGGCGCGACTCGATCCGCGTGCTGGAAGACACCGACGGCGACGGCCGCTTCGAGAAGGTTTCCATTTTCGCCGATGGCCTCAACATCCCCATTGGCATCTACCCGTGGAAAGGGGGCTGCGTCGCCTACAGCATTCCAAACATCACCCACTTCGAGGACACGGACGGCGACGGCAAGTGCGACAAGCGGACGAAGCTGTACGGGCCGTTCGACCATACCCGCGATACACACGGCATGTGCAACGCCTTCCGCCGCGGGTTCGACGGCTGGGTGTACGCCTGCCACGGCTTCAACAACGACAGCCATGTCAAAGGGGCCGACGGGCACGAAGTCCACATGAACAGCGGCAATACGTTCCGCTTCAAGCTCGACGGCTCGCGGATCGAGCAGTTCACCCACGGCCAGGTGAACCCGTTCGGCATGTGCTTCGACGAACTGTTCAACATCTTCACGGCCGACTGCCACAGCAAGCCGCTGACGCAGCTCATTCGCGGCGGCCATTACCCAAGCTTCGGCAAGCCGCACGACGGGCTCGGCTTTGTGCCGCCGATGATGGACCACCTGCACGGCAGCACGGCCATCTGCGGCTTGGCGATCTACACGGGCGAGAATTTCCCCAAGGAGTATCGCGGGCAATTCTTCAGCGGCAATGTGATGACCAGCCGCATCAATCGCAACAAGCCCGAGTACCACGGCAGCACTACAAGAGCTATCGAGCAGCCCGACTTCCTGATTGCCGGCGACCCGTGGTTCCGGCCGGTCGATATCCAGATCGGCCCGGACGGGGCGATGTACGTCCTCGATTTCTACAACCGGATCATCGGCCACTACGAAGTGCCGCTGCCGCACCCCGGCCGCGACCGGACCAGCGGGCGGATTTGGCGGATTGTTTACAAAGGGAGCGATCCGGAGACGAAGGCGGCGGGCAAGCCGGGGGAGATTGATCTGACAAAGATGAGCGTCAAGGAGCTGATCGGACAGCTCGACCATCCGAATTTGGAGCACCGGCTGCGGGCACTCAATTACCTCATGGACACGAGCGGCGACAAGCCGCCTTTGGAGATTGCCGAACTCGACACAGCCCTGACGTCGAAATCTCTCCGAAAAGTGATCGCAGCAATTTGGGCCACTGAGCGGCTTTCGATTCCGGAATCTGAGACCCACCTCGATTCGCAAGATGCGGCCGTCCGCGCTCATGCGCTTAAGGCATTGGCAAATCGCACTGCAATGGCGGACGATCTGTGGAAGCTCGTTGCGTCCAAATGCTGTTCAGATAACGACGCCTTCGCTGCGCGGGCTGCAGCAGAAGTGATCACCAATCACCCCACCAGCACAGGCGTGATAAGCATTCTGCCAACTTACGTTCAATTGTCCCCTGATGATCCACTGCTTCGACATGCAGTTGCAATGGCGCTGCGAGCAAATCTTGCTGCGGTTGCCGAGCGAGACAAAGAGTCACTCAAGCTCAACAATGAATCTCTAAAAGTCCTGGCGCCGATTCTGGCCGCCACTCCGGCACCCATCGCGGCGTCCTTACTATTGCGGCACATTGAGTCTACGCCCGAGCCGCGCGAGGTCATGGCGCTCTATTTCCAGCACATCGCGCGATTCACGGCTCTCGACGACTCGCCGCGACTCATGAAGTTAGTGAAAACGAGGTTTCCCGACGACGCTGAGCTCCAAATCGCGCTTTTGTCGTCGATGCACGCGGGCCTCACGCAACGTGGGGGCAATCCGAATGACGTGTTGGCGAATTGGGGCGAAGAACTTGCCAACCGCCTCCTCGCGCTCGACAAAGCCGACCAAATCCCTTGGACCGCCCTTACCATCGACGGCCTGCCGCCGTCGGAAAGTCCCTGGGTCCTTCAGCAGCGGGTGAGTCAGGACGGCGACAAGGAGTCGATGTTCTTTTGCAGCATCGTCAAGGGGGAGCAGCGGACCGGCATATATCGCAGCGCGGCGATTGAACTGCCGGTGAAGCTCAGCTTTTGGTGCGCGGGGCATGATGGGTTTCCGACGGTGAAGCTCCAGGGGAAGAACCTGGTGAGGCTGCGGGACGCCAAGACGCACGAAATTCTCGCCAGCTCGCCGCCGCCGCGGAACGACACGGCGCAAAAGATCGAGTGGGACCTCTCCAAACATGCCGGCAAGCAAGGCTTCGTGGAACTCGTCGATGGCGACGCGGCCGGGGCGTATGCGTGGCTGGCGGTCGGGCGGTTCTCGATTACCGGGCTCAATCCGACCGAGCGCTCCGAGCACTTGAGTGCCGCGGCGGACATCGTCGGCAAACTCAAGCTCCAGTCGCTCCGGCCGCAGCTTGCCGAGCTGCTGGTCGCGGCCAGCACCGACGGTGCGGCCCGCACCGCCATCGGCCAGGCGCTCGTCGCCCTCGATCCCGACAGCCGGGCCGCGGCACTCGTGGCGGCAATGGGCGACCCCTCGATCGGCGAGGCCCTTCGTCAGAAATCCAGCTCCGCCATCGCCAGCCGGGACGAAAAACTCATCGGTGAATCGCTCAGCGAATCGATGAAGCTGCTGCCGCTGCGGCTGCAAACGACGCTGGCCGAAACGCTCGCCGGCGATGCGGCCGGTGCTGAATCACTACTCAATCTCGTCAAATCGGGCGCCGCCGCGCCGCGCTTGCTGACTAGCGCCAACGTGAAGGCCAAGCTCGACGCGCTCAAAAACGACAAGCTCAGCCAGCAAGTCGTCGCCATCACGGCCAACCTGCCTGAGCAGAGCGAAATCATCGATAAGCTAGTCGTCGAGCGGCGTGCCGCATTCCCGCGAGCCAAGCCTAGTCTCGAAAAAGGAGCCGCGATCTACGAAAAGCACTGTGCCGCCTGTCACCAGATTGCCGGCAAAGGCTCCGTCATCGGCCCGCAGCTCGACGGAATTGGCCTGAGGGGCCTGGAGCGGCTCGTGGAGGACGTCCTTGATCCCAACCGCAACGTGGACGTCGCCTTCCGCACGACGACGATCCGCACGGTCAATGGCGAGGTAATTTCGGGCCTGGTGCGCCGCGAGGAAGGGGCGACGCTGGTCCTGGCCGACAACAAGGGGAAGGAATTTTCCATCCCCAAGAGCGACATCGACCAACAGGCCAAAGGGACTCTTTCACTTATGCCGGCCAACGTTCACGAGATCGTCAATGAGCAGGAATTCTACGATCTCGTGGGATTTTTGCTCAGCCAGAAGCAGGCCAAGGAGCCGGCAGAATGAAGCGAGCCACGGTGTTTATCCCCGTGGCCCGAGATTGGCCGATTCTGTCCGCGGGGATTAACCCCGCGGATCGCTCTTTCTATTTCTCCAGCAGTTCCTTGAGAAGCCCGTCGAGCGCCTTGGCGTTCTCATCTCCGCTGCCAACTTTGATCATCCGGATCTTGCCTTCCTGGTCGATCACCACGACGTGCGGGATGCCATTCACGGCATAATAGTCGTCCAGCTTGCTCTCCTGGCCCTGCACGGCGAAGCGGTGCTTCAGCTCGTGGTGCTCGGCGAATTTTTCCAGCATCTTCTGCTCATCCTCTGCCGATACCGTTCGTTCTTGTTTGTTGACGCGCTTGGTGCGTCCAGCCGCATCATCCCACTCCATGTTGTAGTAACGCGTCAGGCCAACCATCACCAGACCCTTGTCGGCATATTTCTCCTGCCACTCCTTGAGGTGTGGGAACGTGGCGATGCACGGGCCGCACCAGACCGCCCAGAAATCGAGAAACACCACTTTGCCCTTGAGGTCGGCATCGGTCAGCGGCGTGCCGTTGACCCAGGTGTCGATCTTCCCCAGCTCCAAGGACGCGGCGTCTTTGCCGACCAGCTCCTTCAGTTTCCGGGCGCTGTCAATTTCGCGCTGGAAATTGGTGAAGGAATTGAGCGCGCTTTGCATCAGCCTCTTGGCATTCTCCTGGTCGGGCTTGATGGTCTCTAGAAACGTCTTCAACTCACCCAGCTCCTTTTCGGCGGCATCCGGATCGGTGCTGGCCAGCGTGAAAATCCGCCGCAACTCGCCATTCACGTAGGTGCGGATGTTCTCCACGCTATTGGGATCGGCCTTGAGCTTTTCGGCCGCGGCCTGCGACGCCTTTTTGCTCTCCTCGTCTGAATCCTCCGCCCAAACGGGAGAGACGAGGAAACAGAACAAAGCCAGAGGTAAGAGGAAACGGATCATGGAAGACTCCAGAAGTTTGGGGAGCGACCGCGGCCGGACCAGCCGCCATTAGTCGTCGCTCGGTCCATTAGAGATGGCTGATTGTCGCTTTGCAAGCAACGTGAACTCTTCACGTCGCGCACCCAGGGTGCGCCGCGGCGACGACCCTGGGCTAAAGAATGTGACCCCTTCGAGGTCAATCACTCACGCCAGCACCCCCTCAATCACCTTCGCCTCATCCGTCGGCCCGATCAGGCGCTGGTTGAGGCCCTGGTAGGGGACGCTGAATTTCTTGGCGTCGATGCCCAAGAGGTGCAGGATCGTGGCCTGGAGGTCGTGAATGCTGGTCTTGTTTTCGGTGACGAAGTAACCGAAGTCGTCGGTAGCGCCGTAGGTGGTGCCGGATTTGATGCCGCCGCCGGCCAGCCAGATCGAAAAGCAGTGGGGATGGTGGTCGCGGCCGAGGAATTTCGAGCCGCCGCGCTCCTCGTTGAGGGCCGTGCGACCGAACTCGCCCCCCCAGACGACGAGTGTGTCTTCCATCATGCCGCGGGCCTTCAGATCCTTGAGGAGTGCTGCAATTGGCCGATCGGACTGCTCGCACTTCTTCGGCAGGCCAGTGACGATGTCGTTGTCCGCGCCGGTGCCGTGCATGTCCCAGCCCCAATCAAAGAGCTGGACGTAGCGGACCCCGTTTTCGGCCAGTCGCCGGGCCAGCAGGCAGTTGTTGGCAAACGACGCCTTGCCGGGCTCGGCGCCGTACGCTTCGAGGACCTCTTTCGGCTCTTTCGAGATGTCCATGACTTCCGGCACGGCAATCTGCATCCGATACGCCAGCTCGTACTGGCTGATCCGCGTCAGCGTTTCCGGATCGCCGAATGTTTCGAGTTCCACCTCGTTGAGTTTCTTCAGCGCGTCGAGGCTGCGGCGGCGGACCTCGCGACTCATCCCGGCCGGATTATCGGCGTACAGGATCGGCGCGCCGACGCTGCGGCATTGCACCCCTTGGAAGACGCTCGGCAAGAAGCCGGTGCTCCACAGGGCCTTGCCGCCGGTGGGATCGGTCCCGCCGCTGATCAGGACGACGAAGCCCGGCAGGTCCTGATTTTCAGTCCCCAGGCCATAGGTGATCCACGAGCCCATTGCCGCGCCGCCGTTGCGCGGCGAGCCGGTATAGAGGAACAGCTCTGCCGGCGCATGGTTGAACTGGTCGGTGTGCATGCTCCTGATGACGCACAGGTCATCGACCAATTCGCCGATATGCGGGTACAGCTCGCTGATCTCGATTCCGGACTGTCCCTTCTTCGCGAATTTGTGCGGTGTGCCGAGCATTTTCGGCCGGCGGGCCTTGAGGTCGATGAACGGCAGCCGCTCCTTCTTCAGAATCTCGAGCAGGCTGTCCGGGCAGGGCTCGAGGTTGTGCTTGACCAACTCCGGCTTGTAATCCCACAGGTCATGCTGCGGCGGCGCGCCCGACATGTGCAGGTAGATCACCCGCTTGACCTTGGCCGACAGCGGCGGAGCCTTGGGGGAAAGTGGATTATCGACGCTCGTCGCGGCGGGGGCGGCAGCGGCCCGGTCATTTACCAGTGACGACAGGGCGATTGCACCGAGGCTCAGGCCGGTGCCGGTGAGGAAGGTGCGGCGAGTGGAAAGGCGAGCGGTTGGAAGGCGGGGGTACATGGCGTCAAACACGAAAAGAGTATCGACGCAGGTGGGTGTCCTCTAGTTTCTCCTAGGTTGCGTGTAGCGTCAACCTTGACGCACTGTTTCCATCCACCGTCTGTGCACCTGCTCCGGCGTCGCCGTCCCTGTCGTGCCAAGCTGTTGCACGGTGATCGACGCCACCAGATTGCCCATGGTCGCTGCTTCGAGCTCGTCCGCGCCAGCCAGGAGCGACGTCACAATGCCGCTGGTGGCCGCATCGCCGGCGCCGACGATATCGAGCGGGCCTGCCACGCGAACGCCGGCCACGAGCGTCGGCTCCTCGCCCGGGCGGGCCACTAAGATGCCGCGGTCGCCCAGCGTGCAGAACGTCGGGCGGCCGGTTTTGCGGCACAACGCCGCGGCGGCGGATGTTGCGGCCGAGACCGGGTTCTCGTCGTGATCCACACGGCCGGCGATCTCGGTCAAGTTTCCTTTCAGCGTGCCACGCTGGAACTTCGATAGATTGGCCCGACTGTCCACGAAGATCAGCTTCTCGGGATGCTGCTCCGCCAGGTCGCACAGCAGCGAGCGCACCAGGACATTCACGACTCCCTGCTCCGGCGCAACAATTTGATCGAGGACAATCATCCCGTCCGACGTGTGAAAAACTTTTTCAAATCGCTGGCAAAGAAGTTTGGTCTCCTCCTCCGACAGTGCCTGCCGCGTCCGCACGTCGATGCGATTGAGCTCCCGCGGCACTCCGCCGCCGTCGGGCTTCATCGGCTTGGTGTAAGTCGGCGTCAGCCTCCGCGGCGAGCAGATAATCTGCGACGGATCGACTGGCAGCTTGCGGATCTCCTTGAGCAGATCGTAGCCGTGTCCGTCGTCGCCGATAACGGTCACTGGCACGAGCAAGCCCACGCCCAATGCCGCCAGGTTGTTCAGGACCGTCCCCAGTGCTCCCGGCGAATTGCGGACGTTGGAGACTTGATACGCTTCCAAGCCGGTTTCAATCGACAGCTCGTGGACCGGGTCGATCTGGAGGTAGCGATCGAGGAACAGATCGCCGACAAGGCCGATGGTCAGACGAGGGAGCGAAGTGAGAATGGATTCCAGACGATCCTGAGTGATCATGCCGGCCGGTCCCGTGCCAAAGTTCGACCTCCCCGGTCGCGGGACCATTGTGGCGACTGCCGAATCGGCTGTCGATGGCGAAAACTCAAAGAAATAGCCGCCAGGCGACGTGCTCCCAGCGGCTGCACGGATCCCAAACGGTGCCAGGGATCAGGATTTCACTAGCACAGCATCCTTTTGAGCGGCGTCCCAGACAATAAACTGAATGGTGCTCCTGTCATCTCCGGTGCGCACCTCGATCTCCCGGACGCACTTGTCCCAATCGTCATACCCGTACTGGTCCGCGAATTCAAAGAGCGAGAGATCGTCCCTGCTCGAATCATTGATGCCCAGCCGCTGAAGGAGCAAATCGATGGTCTTGGGGGAAAGCATCGGGAGCTGTTTCAGCCGCGTGGCCAGCGAAGAACTCGGCTTGACGTATTGACGCTGAAACTCTTCCCAGCCGAGCGATTCGATCTGGCTGATAACCTGGAACACCGCCTTGTTCTTGCTGTTGTCGCCCGAGCCCCCCAGCACCGACCCGGCTTTCATGAGGAACTCCCCCTGACGCTGCGCGTTGAACGTTTTCTTGGGATAGAGCACTTCGTTCACAACGCGGAAGTATTCCTGCTCCTTGGCAACCACGACCCGGGACTTCATTCCCGACGTCCACACCATGCGATAGTACAGCCGCAGATAATCTTCCTTCGTGATCGTCGAATAGTGCCATCCTTCCTTTTGACTGCTTTCATACCACTCCAGGTCGTCGGCATCGTTGGCACGAACCCACTCCTTCAACTGCTGATAGTGGGCAACCGCTCCATCCGGATTCTCGCTGTCTTTCCCAGTTCCGGCGCTGCGAACGACAGATGCCTCGGGTTTTTTGACAGGAGTGTCGTCAATTTTCCTGGCGAGACGCGGTTCGGGCTTCCTCTCTGGGATGGCTTCGACTTTCCTGGCAGACCCGGTCTCGCCCTTCGTCGGCGAAGGTGGATCCGACTTCCGCGCCGCCGCCGGTCCGTCCTTGCTCCGCGGTGGAGGCTCGACTTTCCGCGCGGATGCGAGCTCGACGTTCCGCGCAGGTACGGGCTCCGCCTTGCGGACAAGCTCTGTTTCCGCCTTGCGCGCAGCGATGGCCTCAGGCTTGCGTGCCGTCACAGGCTCCGCGCTTCTGACGGACGCGGGATCGGATTTGCGGGCTGGAGGAGCCTCGGGTTTACGTAGTGTCGCCGGCTCGGCCTTCCGCGAAGGTTCAGGGTCTGCCTTCCGTCGCGGAATGACCTCGGTCATGCTCGGTGGAGGCGAAGCCTTGCGAGTTGGCGGCGGGTCGGCCTTGCGTGCAGCAGTAGCGTCGGATTTTGGCGGGCTGGGCGCCTCCGCCTTCCGCGCCGAAGATGCGTCGGATTTTGGCGGGCTCGACGACTCCGCTTTCCGTGCAGCAGGAGTGTCGGACTTTGGCGGAGTGGCCGCTTCGGATTTTTTCGCCGGCAAAGGCGCAGGCTCGTTCTTCTTCGCTCCCCGCGTTGCCGACAATGCCGACTCGCGAAGATGAGGCACTGTCTGCCTGTGGTCGCCGCACACATAAAAGCTTTCGCCGCCATCGGCCACGGTGCGAACGAGAATCGTCTTCCAGGGACGGTAATAGTACTGTGGATCGGTTTTTGACGCTTCGCTGTGCAAATCCCCTTCGATCGGGATCAAGTCGAAAGCGGCCGTCGTGAAGTTGGCGATCTTGCGCCCTTCCTGATGAGCCACGTTGCGGGCCATGGACAGCGCCTTGAGATACACTTCCGGTCCCATGACGGCGCTGCCGAAACAGAGAAACACGCCCCCTTCGAGCTTGCTCACCGTGTGGCAAACGGCCAGAAAGTCGCGGTAGCTCGCGGTGCCGAACGACGCCGGATCGAAGTTCGGATGCTCGTGGATGATGTCGTAGCCGATGCCGATATGCACCGTGACCGGAATGCCAAGCCGGAAGCCGGCGGCCAGGACGCTGATGTCCTTGTGAGGAAAGTCACTCTCCTGGATCGCCTTGCCGATCGATTCGCCCAGGCCAAGGCCCGACAAGGCGCCCCGGCGAACGATGTCGTTGATTTCCCCAGTCTCGCGCCATAGTCCGAATTCGCCCGAGCGGATGTACCGGGCCACGCTCTCGCAGGTCGCTCCGATGCGGGCCAGTTCGTAGTCATGGATCGGCCCCGCGCCGTTCATGCCGATGTGTGTGATCAAGCCCCGCTCCATCATGTCGATCAGCGGCCGCTGCACGCCGGCGCGCAACACGTGCGCCCCCATCATCATCAGGACGGACGCCTTTTTTTCCCGAGCCTGCACCAGACGTTTGCCAAGCTCCGCCAGATCGGCCATTCCCTTGGCCGGCAATGAGGGGGGCAATTCCTCCAGGTACAAGAGCGACGTGTGCGCCAGATCGTGGATCCGCTCGGCAAGCGGCTTGATCTTCAGTCGTCTGCGGTCAAATTGGGGGAGCATGGATGGGCAGAATCCATAGTGTGCGGGGAGCTGAAAAAGCCGTACCAAATGATACTTCATTCCAGGCCGTCCACAGTCCCTCGAATCGTTACATTCGGCATTCTCAGCTAGCTGTCAGGCGGGGGATTTCTTCTTCTGCGGGAACTAATACCCCAGATGACTGTCGACCTTCCCATCAGCCCGGCCAACGGAGCGCCGCACCCGGCCATCGACTGGGGGCGATCCCTGGCGGAACACGCCCAGTGGCTGCGGCAGGTGATTAGCGCCCGCACGGGTGAGCCCGAGGCGGTGGACGAAGTATGGCAGCAGGTGTCCCTGGCGGCCATCGAGCAGCGTTCCCCGCTGAGCGATCCCGAAAAGGTCGCGCCGTGGCTCCACCGGCTGGCAGTGGTCTTGTCGGCCCGCTACCGGCGGCAGCAAGGCCGAAGTCGCAAGGCGCTGGCGCGCCTCGTCGAGCAAACGGGGACTGACGTGGCGGCTGATGCGCTGAGCTGGTTGATCCGGAGGGAGCGGCACGAATTGACCCGCGCAGCGCTGGCCCACTTGGCGCCGCGGGATGCCGAGATCCTGGCGCTCAAGTACGGGCAGCGATGGAGCTATCGGCAGATTGCCGAGCGACTGGGGATCACGGAAAAGGCAGTGGACGCCCGCATGCAGCGGGCGCGGGAAAAATTGCGCCAAGAGCTGGCGCGGCGAGGAATCCAAGGGGAGGACGACGTATGACAAGTCACATGGCAACGGGCGAGTCGCTGATGCGCTCGCGGATTGACCGCCTGGTCAGCGGTGAATTGGGCGAGCACGACCGGCAAGAGTTACTGGCCTGGCTGGAGGCTGACGCTGCGCGGTGGAGGAGCTGTGCGCTGGCGTTTCTTGAAGCGCAAGTGTGGGAGGAGGCGCTTGGGGAGAGGAGTCAGGGTTCAGGGGTCAGTGGTCAGGGGTTAGGAATCAGGGGTCAGGAGTCAGAGGACAGGGAACACCTGTCTGTATCGCGCGAGCAGCGGCCGGCAGCGAGGTGGTGGATCATGCCGCTGGCGGCTGTAGCGCTCAGCATCGCGGCGTTCGGTTGTGGAATGTGGTGGCGAGGAATCACGATGTCGCCGGACCCGCCGGGCGGCGCAATCGTCGAGCACAGCGACCAGGCACCGCAGATGGACAAACAGGTTCCGCGCGTGCCCTACGGCCCACTCCTGGCCTCCGTGCCGGTAAAGGGAGGTCCGCTGGGGAACGTTCCCGCCGTGCTGCAATTCCCCGTGCTGCCGCCGGAAGCGGCAACAGGAGAAGCCCCGGCTGTTTCCGAGCACGTGCGGCGCGAATGGGAGCGGCGAGGTTATGAGGTGAAAGAAGAGAGGCGCTATCTGCCGGCCAAACTGCCGGACGGGCGTCAGGTGATGGTGCCGGTCAACGAAGTGAAGATGAAGTTCGTGGGCCGGCGGGCGTCATGAGCGCCGCTCGGCGCTGGCAAGTGCGTTGAACCAAAACATTAACTCTGCAAGGAGCAATCGCATGAAGTCGAATTGGCAATACCTGGGCTCGATCGTTCTGGTGGCCATCGCCCTGGCGGCACAGGCACGCGGGCAGACAGGCGAGGCCGGCAAAGATCCCAAACCGCAAGACGCGTCGAACTATCTGGGAACGGTTCAGGAGCTGTTCGCCAGGCAGCAAGTTCTGCAAAGCGAACAGCTACTGACGGTGGAACTGGCAAACGCGCTGGTCAGCAGCAACGACCTCGGGATCGACGTGGCGGAAATCCAGCCGGCCCTGCGGGCGCAGCTCAACCTGGACGAAGGAACGGGCCTGGTAATTACCCGCGCTCCCGACGACAGCCCCGGCGCTGCGGCCGGACTTAAAGCGCACGACGTGGTCGTCAAGGTCGGCGAGGCCGCGGTCGGAAATACCGAGCAACTCGCCGATGCCCTGAAGAAGGCTGACGGCAAGCCGGTGAACGTCGTGCTATTTCGGCAGGGGAAGGCGATCTCGGTCCAGGCCACGCCCAAGAAACCTGTCGTGGCGGAAGTCGTTTTGTCCGATACACCCTTGCGGGCCTGGTTCCAAACCCTTGACGCGGGCCAGGATCGATTTCGCATTGGCGTAGTTTTTGCTGAGGCGGACGACACCTTGCGGGCACATCTCGGCCTGGCCGCTGGCGAAGGACTGATCGTCACCAAGGTCTTTCCCGACACGCCAGCGGCAAAAATGGGGATTCAACCACACGACGTGGTCATCATTCTCGACGGCAAGCGGCTAACGACCATCGATGCCATCAATACGCAAATTCAGGAGATCAAGGAGCGCGAGGTGGAGCTGAAACTTTTGCGCAGCGGCAAAGAAGTGACGCTCAAGATCGCCCCGGCCAAGGAAGCCACCGCAGCTTACGCCGATCTGGAGAGCCAGGGGCTGACGATCTGGCATGCCGGCGCATGCCCGGCCCAGGTCAAGACGTTCAAATGCAATTCGTGCCATCAAGACCCGTTTCCCGATCAACACTGGAAGGTCGAACGCATTCACGATTACGACATTTTGCGTCGATGGATCGGCCAGTCGCCCCCGGCCACGGCCGGAAGCCCTCAGCAGCAGGTGAACTCGCTGAAGGAGCAACTGGCGAAGATGCAGGACACGCTGTCCACGCTAGAGGCGAACCTGGCGGCAAAGAACGAAAAACCAGCCGAGTCGAAAAGCGACCCGGAAGGAAAGAAGTAGTAGCTAGTTCGCCAAAGTTGAACCAATCAAGCCTCGGCGGCAGCCCAAGCTGCCGAGACGTCGATTTCAAAGCCCGGGAGCAGCACGCTGGCGGCCTGTTCTCCTGCGCCATAAACCCCTGCCACGCGATAAGCCACTCCTTCCAGCGCCAGGACGCTGATCGTCCGCTGCTCGGGATCGACGATCGAGTACTCCGGAATGCCAGCCTCCGCGTAAGCGGACCGTTTCTCATCAAATTCGCGTGTCCGATTCTCTTTGCCGGGGCTGACGACCTCCATGATCAGGTCGGCCCCTTCTGGCGGCGTGTGCAGGTCCTTAACCCTCTCCTGGCGTACGAAGCAGACGTCCGGCTGCCGCAAGTGATCTGGGCCGAGCCGCACAATAAAAGGGGCAAACACCACGCGGCCAAGAGTTCGGGCCAGAACGAACGCTTCCAACTGGCCGAACAGGAACCTCACCAGGTTCTGATGAAACAAAGTGGACATCGACAATAGCTCCAGTCGCCCATGCACCAACTCATATCCGCGCGCCAGATCGAGCTTGAAAAAATCTGCTTCGGTCCAGTGGCCCTGGAGCGGAAACTCGAGCGCTGCTTCCCAGGTCGGTTGACCGGGCTGCGATGCCGGGATGCCGTAGCACGCCGAGTAGGATAGATCGTCCATCTTTGTGACTTTCCCCTAAGCACTTTACCCCTTCATCAGCACCCCATCCATGTTCAGCAGGACGTTGGCGACGACTGTCCAGGCGGCGGCTTCGGCCGGATCAACTCCCTGGGGCAACTTGCCCAGCGGTTCGGTCGCCATTTTTTCGGCGGCCGCAGCGTCGGTTTTGAAGTGCGCTAGTTCACTCTCAAAAAGCGCCACGATCGCGTCGATCTGCGCCTGGGCCGCCGGACGCGCCAGGCAAAGTCGCAGTGCCCAGGCAGCTCGCTCCTGATTAATAGCACCCCCTTCCGCGATGATGCGCCGCGCCAGCGCCTGCGACGCCTCCACGTAGGCGGGATCGTTCATCGTCACAAAAGCCTGTAGCGGCGTGTTGGTGCGAATGCGGCGGAGGGCGCACACCTCGCGGCTGGGCGCGTCGAACGTGGCCATCGAAGGATAGGGAATCGTCCGCCGCCAGAACGTATACAGTCCGCGACGGTAGCGATCCTCACCCTTGCTCGTAGGCCACGTCCGCTCGCCGTTGAATGCCGCCTGCCACAGCCCTTCCGGCTGCGGCGGGTAGACGCTCGGTCCTTTCAGCTTGCGGGAGAGGAGCCCGGAAAGGGCCAGCGCCTGATCGCGGACCATTTCCGCCTCCAGGCGGAATCGCGGCCCGCGCGAGAATAGCCGGTTGCGCGGATCTTTGGCCAGCGCCTCCGGTGCGACCCGCGAAGTCTGGCAATATGTCTCGGAAAGCATGATCGTCTTGAGCAGCGCCTTCACGTCCCATTTCAGGTCCATGAATTCGATCGCCAGCCAGTCCAGCAGCTCCTGGTTGCAGGGCAGCTCGCCCTGAATGCCAAAATCCTCTTCGGTTTCGACGATGCCGGCGCCGAAAAGCTGCGCCCAGAAGCGATTCACCGCCACGCGGGCCGTCAGCGGATTGTCGGGATGGACGAGCCACTGCGCTACTGCCAGCCGATCACGCGGCACTTCGGACGCAAGTGCGTGCAGCGCGCTAGGCAGGGCCGGTTCGACAGCATCTCCCTTCACCAGGAAGTTGCCCTTAACCATGACGTAACTAGGCCGCCGCTTGTCGGACGCCAGTTCCTGCATCACGGAAATCGTCGGCATTGCCGGCTTGGATTTTTCCAGCTTGGCAATGTCGTCGCGGAGGTTTTTGAGGAGTGGCGCGATCGAGCGGTAGTGCGAAACGAGCGCCTGCGCCTGTTCCGCGGCTCGTTTGTCGGCCGGCGTGTCCACAATCGCCAGGATTTCGGCGGGGACTTTGAGCCGATCGAGGACGTTCTTGTCGCTGGTGATCGACAGGCGGAATCGACCCAGCGTGTGGCCGGCCATGTGGAACTTGTGCTCGAGCTTGAACGTGAGCAGCGTCTGCTTGCCGACCGCCAGCGGCTGCGCGGTGACGAACAGGGCCTCGTGCGGCTCGGTCATTTTGGGCCCGACCGCCCAGCCGGTTTTGTCGAGGTTGCCCGGCTTGATTGCCGCGTCGACGGAAAAATCCTGCTGCGAGTGGTCGGCCGCCGCCTGCGACAATTTCACGGCGATGATCCCCGAGGGGGACAACTCGCTGGAAGGGCTGGGAATTCCCAGCGGCTCATTCTGCCAGACGACTTGGCGCTGACTATCCAAGAGCTGAATGCGATAACCGGCCAGGCGGTCGGACGTACCGCCGTCGGTTCGGTTCCAGACTACGAGCCGCTCGATCGGCTTGTCGCCGCCCAGGTCCACCTCCCACCACGGGTTGTCCTCCTGTTTGGTGTGAAACGTCGATTTGGCGCCGAAGTAGTCGCCGCTGGTATTGCCGTCGATGCCCAGCCGCGGCTCGCCGTCAAAATCGACGCTGGACTGCGTTGCGGTCCCCTTGAGGGCAATATTCTCACCATCGCTAAAGGCCTGCACTTCGGCGAGGTGCAGCCACTTGGCTTTTCCCGGCAGCTCGATGCGGACAAACCGCCCCACGCTGGCCGACGCTGACTTCTCTGGGTCCTGGGCAGTCACGGAAAACTGCGACAAGACGAAATTGCCGTTTTCTGATCGGCCCGACCCCTTGGCCGGGAGTGATTCATCGGGAATCGCCTCCAGACGGAACGCGGTAATTCCCTCGACTTCGGTCTTTGCCGAAAGCGTGTACGTATCGGTCGCGGGATTCTCGCCGCTGACCAGGATCGAGCTGTCGGCCTGTCTCGTCAGCATGGCATTCCCCGCCGAATTCATTTCGGCAATGTCCAGCGGCTGCCACTGGCTGGCGACGCGGAGGCTCTCCTCCCATTTGACCCGCTCGGCAGCAATCTGCGGCGTGTCGGTCTCGAGCTGCTGTTTCAGGGGAGCGATCTGCCCGTCGATCAGTCGCACCGCGGTTTCAAATTCGCGCGTCGGCGCATCGATCAGCGGCACGTCATTGGGCTGATCTGTATCGGCCGTCTGATTGAAGATCGCAAAGAACTGGTAGTACTCCTTTTGCGAAACGGGATCGAACTTATGGTTGTGACACTTGGCGCAGCCCATCGTCAGCCCCATCCAGACCTGCATCGTGGTATCCACGCGGTCCTTGACGGCGGCGACGCGGAATTCCTCGTCGTCGGTCCCGCCTTCCGTGTTGGTCATCGTGTTGCGGTGGAACGCCGTCGCCACCTTTTGATCGAGTGTCGAGCCGGGGAGCAAATCGCCGGCAATTTGCTCGATCGTGAACTGATCGAAGGGCTGGTTGGCGTTGAAAGCGTCGATCACCCAGTCGCGATAGCGCCAGGCATTGGGACGCAGCGGGTCGCTGCCGTAGCCACGGCTGTCGGCATAGCGGGCCTGGTCGAGCCACATGCGAGCCCAGCGCTCGCCAAAAGCCGGATCGGCCAGCAGCCGGTCGAGCAGCCGCTCGTAGGCGCCTGCGTCGGTGTCGGTGATGAACTGTTCGACCTCCTGCGGCGTGGGAGGCAAACCGCGCAGATCGAGGCTGGCGCGGCGGATCAGCGCGTATTTGTCGGCCCGCGGCGATGGCGTCAAACCATGTTTTTTGAGCCCGGCCAGGACGATCTGATCCAGGCCGTTTTTGGCCCAGCCCTCCGGGTCGAGCGGAGGCAACATCGGCCGCGCCGGTTTCACGAATGCCCAGTGCGGCGCAAACGACGCTCCCTCATCGACCCAGCGCCGCAGCAGCTCGATCTGCGGACGATCGAGCGTGATTCCGCTATCCGCTGGCGGCATCCGCTCGCTGTCGTCCGCGGCGGTAACGCGGCGGATCAGTTCGCTCTCACTGCTCTTGCCAGGAACGATTGGCGTCGCAGAGCTTTCCAGTGGGACAATCGCCCCCTCGCGGCGGTCCAAACGCAGACCAGCTTGCCTTTGCTCGTCATCAGGTCCGTGACAAGCAAAGCACTTCTTCGCCAGGATCGGCCGGATTTCACGGGCGAAATCGACCCGCTGCTCGTCGGCCGCACGGGCGTACGTCACTCCGAACGTTAAGCAGGCACTCCAAACAACAATCGAATGCGACAAACCTCGCGGCATACGGGCACCTCGCCTGGCAATCCGGGCAGCAGGAATGGGTCGATACGCATTGTATCACGCCATCGCGCCATTAGCCGGAGGACAACGTCCTGGCGGAGTGCCGCGGGAACGGCACGCAGATGCTCGCGAAAAATTGAGCGCTCCCGAGGTGCCGCATCCTATCAGTCAGCTGTTAGCGGCCGGCTAAGAGCGAAGTGCTACGCCAGCGGCAGCTTGATTCCCTGGATCGCTTCCAAAGTGCGAGCCAACTTCGGGGCTGCCGGCGTCCTCGGGCCGTGGGCGTCAGCGTATTTGACCCTCATGGAGGCCACGTGCGGCATCCACAGCGCTTTGCCAACGAGCTCCAGCAACACCTCCGGGTCCAGCGGCTTGCGAAGGTAGTAGGCGCCGCCAGCCTCGTGACTGCGACGGACGATGTCCGGAATCTGTGAGCTGGAAGTGAACATCACGGGCACGTCGTCCATTCCCGGCTGCTTTCGCAACTGGCGGCACAGCTCCAGACCGCTCTCGCCGGCCAGATTCACGTCGCAGATGATCAGGTCCAGCGCCAGCGAGCGCGCCGCGGCCAGTGCCGCCGCCTGGTCGCGGGCGCCATGGCATTCATACCCTGCCGCGCTCAGCACCGCGGCAATGCCGCTGACCGTAAGAGGATCATCATCGACAACGAGAACGACGGCCGACTCGGTCAAGGGAGACGACATGCCGCAAATACTCCGCAGGCGAGTACATTCCGGTTTTAAAAAACTGCGCTCCTACTTACCTATCGTGATCATGCGGTGCGGATATCAAGCAGACTTTCCGCGGCTTGTGGGGACGGAGTAATCCCCCCGTTCGATACGAGAGTCGCCAGTGGAATCGGCACTCACTGCGAGCGGCGGTTGCCTTCAGGTCGGGTGGCAAAATTCCCCGGCGGTGCGGACTTGACCCAGGCCTCGATCGACGGGCTGCGGAAGGCCAGCTCGTAGGCCGATAAGTGCGGCATTCCCAGCGCCCTCGAGACATCGTCAATGAGGATGACGTCCGGCGCTGGAACGGGATTTCTTGGATTCTCGATCCAGGCGGCAATTCGCTCGGCCGACTCGACCGAAGCCCGCGGAGACCACGCCTGAAGTCCGCCGACGCTTTCCAGCCACGCGTAGGCGGGGGAATGTGTCGCGCGGTCCGCCAGTAGCTGCCGGGTTGTTTCCTTGCTTTCATCGACCTCGATCGACTTCATCGAAGCGGTGATGTACGCGGCCCGCTGCAAGGCGCGCATGCGGGCGATCCGCTCGGTGCTTCCCTTGGGAGCGGGAAATCGGAAATTACCGAGCGCCGGCCCGGCGGGGTAACCGTGCAACCAGACTTCGCGGTGCAGCAGGTAGTACATGTATCCCTGGCGGGCGGACAGCACGCGCGACTGGGCCCAGCTCCACTGATCATCGGCGTGCATGTGCAGGTTGAACGAAAGCCATCGCTGGGGCGAAGCGTTGTACAGCCGCATCATGTCGGCCGTCCGCTGTTCGAGCCGCTCGCGCGACGATCCGCAGTGATAGGGAAACCCGGACGGCAGCCACAAATCCGCGTCAGTCCAAAAGGCGCACAGCAGATTCAGTTCCGGACTGGCCGTGGCCAGCGAGTAGCGGCCCCGATCGCGCGAGTAGGCGTCCAGCCAGTCGTGCAGCAGCTCCTCATCGTGGGTCAGATAATACTCGCGAGAGGCCGTGTTCTTGATGAACCGATGGATGCGATGCTGGTGATAGCCCAGTAGCACTGCCACGCAGACCGCGGCTGCGCCCAGTTCTACCCATCGCGCGCCGCCCGGCGGCAGCCAGCGCCGCACAACCAGCCGGCGCACACCCTCGAACAGCAGCAGCGACACACCGAACAACAGGCAATAATCGATGCGCCAGGTGAATTGATGGGCGTGGTACGGATCGGTGCCAACCCAGGAAAAGACCGCCACGATCGCCATACCGGCGAGGATTGGAATCCAGGCCGTGGCGGTGATTTGCAGCCGGCCGCGCGTCCAGCGATTCCAGTTTGACGACAGCCACAGGCCAAGGCTGCGGCGAGCGAGCGAGGCCCGGATCGTCAGCAGACTGACCGCCAGCAACGCGGCAGCGCCCAGCAGATAATTGCGAATAATCTCCACATTGGCGGGAGCGATCCAATTTCCCGGCGTCTGCCACTGCGGTCCCATGCCGGCGCGGGCCAGCGCATCGCTGCGGATCGCCCCGGTCTGCGCAGCGAACGATGCCAATGTCAAAAGCAATATCAGCCCGAGCGACAGCGGCCGCGATACTGGCGCTTTGCGCAGTGCGGCGCGCGAAAAAATCACCTTGCCCGCAGCGATCAACCAGACGATGCCGCTGGTGCCCCACGCCAGCATGAACGCCCAATTGTCCGACAGCGCCAGTGCGGTCAGTCCGATAGTCAGTCCAACCCATACCGCTCGCGAGGAGCGGCGGCGGAAGGCCAGGCTCGCGCCGCACAGCAGCACCGCGATCAGGAGCGGGTTCGACCAGGCGAGAGTCGAGGTCCGCAGCCCCCGCGCCACCGGCCACTGGTAGTAGTCCGTATGTGGACGCCCCAGGTACTCGAGCGACTCAAATAGAACGGTGACCATCACGGCCAAAAGGACATTCAGCCGCGAGATGTTGGCCGGAAGCGCAGCGCGTGACGTCACATACAACAGCAGCCAGGACGCGGCCAAAATGCTCGTGAGAAAAACGGCATACGGCAGCGGCTCCCCAGCAGTCCGCGCACCAATCATCCCGAGTGCCGCCTGGAGCGGCGCTGCGTAGTTCTTTCCTTGCTCGTCCGGTGCAAACAGCAGCGAATCCGACCAGCCGCGGGTCATGATCCGCTTGGCACGCACGAAGTAAAGGTGGAAATCCTCCGAGAAGATGTAATACGGATTGAGATGCAGGGCAAAGAACGTCGGCCGGCTGCCGTTGTTGACCCGCGCCGCGGCCGGCGGAGAGCGGGAGCCGATGTAGCCGAACTGCAAAAAGCAGGCGGCAAATATCAGAATGATGAGTGCCCCTGCCCACCAGGATCGGCCCAAGGCGTAAAGCGCGCCGAGTCGGCTGCGCTGCCCCTTTCTCGTTGGGGCGGAAGTTCGCCGCCAATCTGGCAACGTCATGTTGCGAATCCTGGAGAGCCAATGACGCATGAACCCCACCACTCCTCCCGATGGATCAGCCA
>DASRJP010000350.1:0-12602 GCA_035649415.1 Pirellulaceae bacterium
CAGCTCGAAAAAGAGTTCGTCAAGCTCGGCGAGGAGCGCAGCCTCGACGGCCTCAAGGGGCACCGCAGCGTCGGCGGCATTCGCGCCTCGATCTACAACGCGATGCCGCTGGCCGGCGTGGAGTCGCTGGCGGAGTTCATGCGCGAATTTAGGGCCACGCGAGGATGAGAACCGTATGCGGGTATGCGGGTGTGAGAGTACGAGGGTGATGACTGCACCCTCACACCCTCGCACTCTTAAACCCTCACACCCGTCCATTTCCCGATAAGGCGCTCGAGCAACAAATGCCTCGCATCATCATCCTCGACCCGATCGCCAAGGAAGGGCTCCAGCTCCTCGATGCGGCCAAAGGCCGGGGGATTGAGTACGAAGTCCGCACGGGGCTCAAGGGGGAATCGCTCAAGGCAGCCCTGCTCGAATTTGACGGCGCCATCTGCCGCAGCGGCGTGACGATCGGCGGCGACGTGCTGGAAGGGAATCGCCGCCTCAAGGCGATCGCCCGGGCCGGCGTCGGCACCGACAACATCGACAAGGAAACGGCGACGCGGCAAGGCATCATCGTGATGAACACGCCAACGGGAAACACGCTTTCCACGGCGGAGCACACGTTTGCCTTGCTGCTGGCCCTGTCGCGCTCGATCGCCCCCGCGTACCAGAGCCTCCTCGGCGGCAAATGGGACCGCAAGTCGTACATGGGGACGCAGCTTGCCGACAAAACACTCGGCATCGTGGGCCTGGGGCGCATCGGCCAGGAAGTCGCCAGGCGGGCCATCGCTTTCCAGATGCGGGTGCTCGGCTACGATCCGTTTCTCTCCGCGGAACAGGCCGCCAAGCTCGGCATTCAGCGGGTCGAGACCGTCCGCGAAATGCTGCCGCACGTCGATTATCTGACGGTCCACACGCCACTGACCCCCGAGACGACCAACCTGATCGACAAGGCGGCATTGGCGATCATCAAGCCCGGCGCGCGGCTGATCAACTGCGCCCGCGGCGGGATCTATAACGAAGAGGCGCTCGTCGAAGGGCTGAGGAGCGGCAAACTCGGCGGCGTGGCGCTCGACGTGTTTGCCGAGGAGCCCTGCACCAACAGCCCGCTGTTCGGAATGCCGAACGTCGTCTGCACGCCCCACCTGGGGGCCAGCACCGAAGAGGCGCAGACGCAGGTCGCCGTGGAAGCGGTTCAGCTCGTCATCAACTATCTGACCACGGGCGAAATCCGCCACGCGGTCAACATGGCGGCCATCGATCCCAAAACCTTGGCAGCCATCCGCGGCTATCTCGACCTGGCGTATCGGCTGGGCCTGCTGGCCGCCGAATGGCACAGCGGCGGCACTTCGGCCTGCCACATCACCTATCGCGGCGAACTCACGCAGAAGAACACGCGGCTTTTGACTGCCGCGTTTTGCGCCGGCCTCTTGGCCCGCGCTCTCGACGAAGAGCCAAATATCGTCAATGCCGAGGTGCTATTGCGGGAGCGCGGGATTCGGCTGACCGAAGAATCGCGGAGCGACATGGGGGCCTTCCGCTCGTCGATGACGGCGGAGGTCACGGCCGGCGCTCGGCGCGGGTCTCCCGACCCCGGCGTTGGGCGCGGGTCTCCCGACCCCGCCCAAACCTACGCTGTCGGCGGCACGCTGTTTGGCAACAATATGCCGCGGCTGATTCGCCTGGGGGATTACCGGCTGGAAGCGTACCTCGACGGCAACCTGCTGATCTTCACGCACAACGACGTGCCGGGGATCATCGGCACAGTGGGGACGATCTTCGGCAATCACCGGGTGAACATCGCGCAAATGTCGGTGGGCCGCGCCGGCAGCGCCCCGGGCGGCGGCGCGATCGGCGTACTCAATCTAGACAGCCTGCCGCCGCAGGCAGCCATCGACGAAGTCCTGCGTCACAAGGACATTCAGAGCGTGAAGGTGATCGAGTTGCCCAAGGCGGGCGAATTGCCGTCGTGGCTGCGGTGGTGAAGCCACGCGGTCAGATCTGATTGGGGTCAGCCCCCATCAGGCCGACTTTCACGCCGTGCCGCTGCAAGAATCGCGTCGCCTGCTGATCGACGATGTAGAGCGTTATCAGTGCAATGCAAGGTATGAACACCAAAATGGCGCACAGCACGCCGACGACCTGGCCAAAGAATTCACTGGCCAGGCGAAAAATCGACACCATTGCAAAAATGGCGACTGCCAGCGCCGCGGCGAGGATCGCCATCCGGATCCAAAAATCGGCGCGAGCGGACGCCAGCACCACGATATTCGTGCCCAGCGTGAGGACCAGGGCCTGAAGCACACGCTGCTGATATTTGGCCACACGGCGCAGGTTTTCGCGAACTTCGCTGGTGGCAAGCGGAACAGGCGGCGGCATTGGCGCAGGGGATTGATAGGGATTACTCACAGAGCACCAGATCACGGTCCAGGAAGACAGCCAGACGGAAGGCCAGCGATTTGCAGTGCGCGGATTCTAAGCGGGTGAAATTGCCGCGTCAAACGCTGGCGAATTCAACTCGCCCCCCTGCCACCTATGCCGCACCGCTGTCCGACCTCTCGCCGATTCGTTCCATCTGCCGCTGGAGCGCAAGGGTGGCCGCGTACAACTCGGGCAAGTCGCGGGCGATCAAGGCGAAGTCCGTCAGCAGTTCGCGCCGAGCGATGTTCGGCATGCGGGAAAACTGCTCGAGAATGCGTTGAAATCGTTCATCCCTGGCCAGTCCCTCGTCCCTGTAGGCCACGACGACTCGATGTAGTGCAAGCCAGAATTCATTGGGGCCGTACATGGTAGTGCCCTCCGCGTGGCGCCGTGATTCTCGCGCACTGCTAGCAAATTGCAAGAGTGGACGAACTAGTAATGTTGCGCTATGAGGCCGCCAGCAGGAGGGACAAATCTAACCCTTTCAAGCGGAGCTTTGCCCGGCGACTTCATCGAGCGTCTCGCGATTTTCACTCCGGCAACGACGCAAACACCCGCTCGACTTTCTGGAACGGGATCGGCTTGGTCAATGCCGGTCGAAACCCGCCGCGCGGGCGCGAGATGACGCGGCAGAAGCCGTCAATCCCGTCAGCCGGCAGCACAACTCAGTCCAGCATCTTTTGCAGAACGTGGACGTCGAGCAGCTTGCCAAATTTTCTGCCGACCTCCTTGAGCGTCCCCACCAGGACAAATCCCATGCTCAAGTTAAGGTGCAGGCTCTGCTCGCTCCCCTGGGCGACGCGGGCGATGAGCGAGTGATAGCCCAGCCGGCGGGCCTGGTCGATGATTACCTCCTTGAGCCGGCGGCCGACACCCTGGCCGCGAAACTCGCTTTTGACATAGAAGCTCGTTTCCGCCGTGTCGTCGTACGCCCGCCGGTCGGACCAGCGGCTGAGCGAAATCCAGCCGATGACCTGCCCCTCGACCTCGGCCACGAGCACCGGATGGCGCTCGTCGTGCCGCGACAGCCACTCGATCCGCTCCTCGACGCTCTTGGTCTCGACGTCGAAGGTCGCGACCGTCGTCAGAATGGCCTCGTTGTAGATCGCGGCAATCGCTGGGGCGTCGGCCAGCTCGGCGCGGCGAATGGAAATCGAAAGGGCTGTGGGCATGCAGCCATTTTCGCAAATGCCCGCAGGATGGCAATTCGGCGCATGGACGTTCAGGGCGCTATCGATTCCGACTCCTCAAATGCTGCCCATACCTCTGGCTGCAAAATCACCACGAGGGCCCAGACGCCGATGCCGATGCCGACAACGTAACAAGCGCTAGTGCAGGGAACCAGTGACAGGATGATCGCAGTCACAGCCAGTGCTCGGTGCTTCAGAGTCATCAGGCAGTAGGCGCCGAAGATCGTCAGTGCGCTGGTTGCCATCAGGACTACGCCGAATAGCAATCGGATGACGATTTGCGTCTCTTTGGTCATCCCCGGCGGCGGCCGCATCTGCGCCGCCATGCCAGTCGCGAGCAGACCCAAGCTGAATGCCGCGGCAACGAGGAGGGCCACAATCCAGATGCCGGAGGTGATCATCAGCGCCCATGCCGGCCCGCGGACACGCTCCAGCAGCGCCGCGCGTGACGGCGGAGCGGTTTTTTCCGAGGGATCGCGAAACGGATTGGGTGCGTAGCTCATGGCGGCCAGCGCTGCCGGAGTTCGGACGCGGCGTTTGGTCCGTGGATTTGCCGGGAGATGTTACCGCACTGATCCGACGTGAGACAAGCGTGCCCGCGGCTAGCGAGAACCCGCGTGCCGCGGCTCTTCCAGCCCCAGCCGCTTCATCTTTTTGTAGAGCGTGGTGCGATTGATGCCGAGCGCATCGGCTGTCTGGTTGCGGTTCCAGTTGTGCAGCTCGAGGACTTCCAGAATGATCGCCCGCTCGGGCGAGACGAGTGCGTCCTTGAGGTGCTTGCCTGCTGCCGGTTCGATTGCGATCCCGGCCCCGGTGGCCAGTTGGCTGGGCAGGTCCTCGGGAGTGATCCGCGGCCCGCGGCCCAGCAGCACCGCCCGCTCAACGACGTTTTGCAGCTCGCGCACATTGCCGGGCCAGCGATGGCGCTGCAAGGCGGCCAACGCCTCCTCGGTGAAGCCTTCGCAGCGCTTGCCTGCTTCTTCGCTGGTGCGGGCCATGAAGTGCTGGGCAAGCAGAGGAATGTCCGCCAGCCGCTCGCGCAGCGGCGGCAGCTCAATGCTGATTACATTGATCCGGTAAAACAAGTCCTGACGGAAGCGGCCTTGCGCCACCGCCTGCGACAGGTCCTCGTTCGTCGCCAGGATGACCCGCGCATCGACGCGCGTGGTCTTGGTGCTGCCGACGGGCTCGAATTCGAACTCTTGCAGGACGCGGAGCAGCTTGATTTGCAGGCCGGGGGACGAAGTGCCGATCTCGTCCAGGAAGATGGTCCCCTTGTCCGCCTTGGCAAACTTGCCGATCTTTTCGCCGATCGCGCCGGTGAACGCGCCGGCCGCATGACCGAACAACTCGCTCTCCAGCAGCGTTTCCGGCATCGCGCCGCAGGCCACTTCGACGAACGGCTGGTCCCGCCGGCCGCTGCGCCGGTGTATGGCCCGAGCCAACAGCGACTTGCCGGTGCCGCTTTCCCCGGTGATGAGCACCGTGGCCCGCGTGTCGGCAATCCGGTCTACCAGGTCGAACACCTTTTGCATTCGGTGATCGTGTCCGACGATGTTTTCCAGGCCAAATCGCAGGTCGAGCTGGGCCTTGAGCGTGCGGTTTTCCTCGACCACTCGCCGCTGCGAGAGCGCCCGCTCGATCGCCATCAGCAGCTCCTGGTCGATGAGCGGCTTGGTCAAGAGGTCAAACGCCCCGGCCCGCAAGGCGTCAATGCCAGTCTCCACGGTGGCGTAACCCGTGATCAGCACTACGGTCAGGTGGGGATGGTTCTTGCGGCAGTGAGCAAGAATCTCAAACCCGTCGCCGTCGGCCAGCCGCACGTCGGCCAGCACCAGGTCGAAATGGCGCGTGTCCACCAGGGGGAGCGAGTCTTTCACTCCCACGGCCGTAAACACGTCGTACTGCTGCTCGCGCAGCCAATGAGCCATCGAGTCCAGCAGATGGCGATCGTCATCGACTAAGAGGAGCGTTGCTTTGGCGGTCATGATGGGTGTGGGTCTGCCTTGGCAGTTATGGCGGCGCAGCGGCTGGATTTTCTGCATCACATGCCACGGCCAGCGGCTACATGGTCGCGCACGTTTATCTACGTCACCGTCGCAAAACGTCAACAAGCGGCCTTTAGCCCATCCGCCGGCAGGAACGAGAAGTGCAGAGTTAGGGATTGCTCCGGCCGTGCCAAAGATTCCGGCATGCTGGGGGCCATGCCCAGAGCGATTTTTTGGCGCTCGCCAGGCCCCCGGGCAGCAGCACTGGCTTCCAGAAATCGCCGGTAAGGGTTTGTCTCTCTCCCCTAAAGAGGTTATCCTGTCGTCCGGCAGGTGGGGTGGGATGCCGACCTCTGCGGCAGCTCCTCCAAAGCACTTCACAACTGCGATAGCTCTCCCACCACCTTGCGATCAGCTCCCACGCTCTTGTGACTTCGCGATGATTGTTGCCCGCGGTCGCGGAGCACGGCTTTTCAACTTTCATGTCGCTGGGGCGGCAGCCCCTGGTCCGGGGCTCCGGTTTGGACTAGTGGCAGAAGTCTAGCCGGGAGCTGCCGATTCCGAGGTAGGAAATGACGATCCGCGTCCTTGTGGCAGACCATCATCCGGTGGTGCGAGCCGGCCTGGCAGTCATGCTGGAAGGCTCGGACATCAAGGTGATTGCCGAGGCTTTCACGGGCAATCAGGCGATCGAGCTGGCTGTGAAACACCACCCGGATGTCGTGCTGCTGGAAGTCCGCCTGCCGGAGACGGATGGGCTCGAAGCTTTGGAGCGAATCGTGGAGCGCTCGCCGCGGACCAAGGTGGTGATATTCACCGGCTCCGATTTGCAGACGCATGTGGCGCGATCGGTGGCCCTGGGCGCTGCGGGATACGTGCTCAAGACCGCGGGAAAAGAAGAGCTGATCAGCGCCATCACGCGGGCCCATACGGGACTTCCGCCGGAGCCCGACAGCCTGATGGGGCGGGTCAAGAACACGATGGTCAGGCGGAGGCCGACTTACGACGAGGAGATACCGCTCACCAATCGCGAGGTGCAGGTGCTGCGGCACGTGGCGCTGGGCCTGGCCAATCGCGAGATCGGCACGGCACTAGGAATCAGCATCGAAACGGTGAAGGAGCACGTGCAGAACATCCTGCGGAAGCTGGAGGCCAACGACCGGACGGAGGCGGCGGTATGGGCGGTGAGGAAGGGGCTCGTGTGAAGGCCAATGGACGGCTCTCGACTTCAGGAGGTCAGTCGCCGCGCCTGGCCCGCGGGTGGGCCCGCTCGTAGGCGGCGCGCAAGCCGGCAGTGCTCACGTGCGTGTAGATCTGCGTGGTCACGAGGCTCTTATGGCCGAGCAATTCTTGCACGCTGCGGATGTCGGCCCCCCGGTCCAAAAGGTGCGTGGCAAAACTGTGACGCAGCGTGTGCGGCGTCGTGCGTAGATCGAGTCCCGTCAGTTTCAGATACTTTTCCAGCATCCGCGCGACGCTTCTGGTGGTCAGCCGGCGGCCAAACTTGTTGGTAAACACCGGCGCCAGCTCCGCGCTGCGCTCCGCGGGAGCCAACTTTCGCAAGGCAAGCCACCGCTTGAGGGCCTTGACGGCATAGGAGCCGAGCGGCGCCAGCCGCTGGCGTCGGCCTTTGCCGCGGATGCGAACCACTTCCTCCGCCAGGTCGAGGTCCCCGTCGTTCATGCCAACCAGCTCGCTGACGCGGAGGCCCGCGGAGTACATGGTCTCCAGGATCGCTCGATCACGCAGTCCCGGCGCCGTGGTCGCAAGGGGCGCGCTCAGGAGCCGGCCGATCTCCTCCGTCGACAAGAAATGAGGAAGCTTGCGGTCCTTGCGCGGAGTGCGCAGCGGCTTGGCCGGATTGCTGCCGCAGAGATTTTCCCGCAGGCAGAACTTGAAGAACGTCCGCAGCGACGCGGTTCGCCGGGCGATCGAGCTCTTGGCGTATCCCGCTTCGTGCATGGCCGCGACGTAGCCCCGCAGGTCGAGCGCGGTAATCTCCGCGGGGGTCGGGGGCCGGCCGTAAACCTGCGCCAGGTAGTCGGTCAATGCCGCCAGGTCCTCCCGATACGACTTCACGGTCAGACCGGAGGCATTGCGCTCGACGTCCAGGAATCGCAGGAAGCGGTCTGCCGCGGTCTGCATGATGGCGCGGGCGGTCAGATGTAGCAGGCGGCCGCCGGCGCGGTGCACGCGCTAGCTGCCAGCAGGGCCCTAGGCCAGGTCATCGTCCGCCAGGTCCGATGGAAGGGGCAATTCAAAGCGCGGCCGAAGCGGAAGCTGCGGGGCTTCGTCCGCCGACTGGGCGGCGTGCCGGATCCGCTGGCTGAGAACGGCTGCGTCGTACCAGCTAAAGCTCAGCTCGGGATTGGAGGCAAATTTGCCGAGGGTCCGCAGGGCGTCGGAGCGATGCTCGTCGTCGAATAAAAAGATGTATCGCTCGTCCCCTTTCACCAGCGCCAGCACGTTGATGTCGGTCGTCACGTTGATGCAATCTCCTTGGGGGGCAATGGAGGCAGGCGTGAGGGTGCTGGCTTGTCTTCCCTGATGTCGGCCGACCCCAACCACGCGTTCCGTGGCGCCTGGGCCGAGGCCACACTTCACTTGCAGGCGAACGATCCCTGTCCGCTTTCCCGCCGTTACCGCTCATATCGGCTGGTGGGCCAATGCCAGACCACTCGCAGCTCTTCCGCCCCACCTCATCGGTCCCAACGTCGCGGTCACATGCCAGCGGCATTCGAAAGGCAGAGGATTTTCAGGCTGTGCAGGCGTGCGTTTCAACCGCCACTGCACGCCCCCTCGCGAGAATCGAAACAGCTTGCCAAGCGCGGCGGAAAATGGTGCGGCGCAGATTTGATCATCTCCTTGCGTCGCACGTTTCCCCGACGCGCCGAGAATCAAAAAGCCACGCGTCCGCCGACTGAGCCAGTGAAAGTCCTTTGTGAATGCGTCCGCTAGCGACGTCATGTCGTCCCGCCAGCAGCCATGGGAAAACTTGCTGGCTGCGGAGTCTGCGAATCAATCCCGCCTGGCGCGACCGTCTTATCGGCAAAGTCGCCGCAGACGCTCTAGTCAAAGAGACCGACCGACCGCCTCGGCCGATTCGTCACACCAACCCAGCGAGCGAGCTCAGGCCAATCGGCTCGCGGCAATGGAACGGCTCGCCGTAGCGGACGCCGATGGTCTTGCCCCAGTATGCCGCTTCATCGCGAAGCTGGTCCAGGAAGGTGGGCGGATCGGTTGGCCGCCCGTCGATGAACTGGCTGGCGTAGCAGCGGATGGATGCCAGCTTGCGATCCCAAAATGGCGAGATGTCCAGGATAAATGCCGGCTGAGCCGCCTGCTTGAGGTGGACGCAGTAGTAGTTGTAGATTCGGGCGGGGTGCCAGGGCTCGCCGGGCATGTCGGTTTTGGTGAGCTTGGACCAGAACCGGGCCGCCTCGACGAGCTGCGTGGCCGCCACGTGATCGGGATGGGCGTCGATCCAGTAAGGGGCAAACAGCCACGTCGGCCGCAGCTGGCGGATGACGATTGCCAGCTCGCGGCGAGCGTCCAGAGTCGGCTCCAGGCTGCGGTTGGGAAGACCGAGGTTGCCGCGCCAGTCCAGACCCAGGATCTCGCTGGCGGCCTGGGTCTCCGCGGCGCGTTTTTCCAGCGTGCCGTGCGGCGTCGGCTCGCCGCTGGTCAGGTCGAGCACGCCCACGCGCCTGCCGTCAGCCTTGAACTTGAGAATTGCACCCGCCATTCCCAGCTCGGCGTCGTCGGGATGAGGAGCGATGACCAGGATGTCGAGCATAAGTGCCTTTCAATCGTCTATCCTACTCATACTCGTACCCGTACTCCTACTCCCGAGCGACAGACCGTCGAGACTGGGCAGAAGGCAGAAGGCGCGCGATCCGAGTAGGAGTACGAGTAAGAGTAGGAGTAGGATTGGGAGTTCCCCTGGACGGACTTTCCCCTGAAACCAACAATCGGGCATGGCAGCCACGAACCACGCGACCAATCCCCAGCACGCCCAGCGCCCCTTGTTCCTCGGCATCGACATCGGCGGCACGAACATCAAGCTGGGGATCGTGGATGACCAGGGGCGCGTAGTCGGCAAGACTCAAATTCCCACCGAGGAGGAAAACGGACCGCAAGATGCCGTACAGCGGACGCGGCAGGCGACCGACGAGCTTCTGCGCTCGCTGGGAATGGGGCCGGGAGACCTGGCGGCAGTCGGGCTTGCTTCCCCCGGAACGCAGGACCTCAAGGCGGGGACGCTCTTGCACCCGCACAACCTGCCGCACTGGTATCACTTTCCCATTCGGCAGGCAGTGGCTGATGCGTTCGGCGGCCTCGCCGTCGCCTACGCCAACGACGCCAATGCCGCCGCTTATGGCGAATTCTGGGTCGGCAGCGGAACGGATTTTCACAGCATCGTGCTGCTGACACTGGGGACCGGCGTCGGCGGCGGGATCATCATTGGCGACTTGAACGTCGAAGGAGAGCACAGTCACGGCAGCGAATGTGGGCACATCATCGTCGATAATTCGCCGCAGGCACGGATGTGCGGTTGTGGTCAGCCGGGGCATCTGGAGGCGTACTGCTCGGCAACGGCACTCATCAAGCGGGCGCAGGAGGAACTCAACCGCGGCACTGTGACGTCGATTCGCAGCCGCATTGCGGCGGGAGAAGAATTGTCCGGGCTGCTGATCGCTCAGGAAGCGGAACGGGCCGACCCCCTGGCCAGCGCGCTCGTCGAGGAACTGGCCACGTGGCTGGGGCTGGGCATCGTGAGCCTGATCCACTGCGTCGATCCCGGCGCGGTAATCCTCGGCGGGGCGATGAATTTTGGCGGCCACAGTGCGCCGCTTGGTCGTCGCTTCCTGGACCGCGTCCGCTCGGTCGTCAAAGCGCGGGCCTTTCCCACGCTGGCAGAGCAGACCGTCATTGACTTCGCCACGCTCGGCGGCGACGCTGGCTTCATCGGCGCGGCCGGCATCGCGCGGCTGGCGCATCACCAGCCGCAGCGGTCGGCGGGCTGATCGGCGGCACACACGGCGCCCGCGTAAGCCGCGCTGAAATTATTGCGGGAGCCGTTTTCGATTGCCGCGATCAACTTTTCATAATCCGGGATGTGGTACGGGGAAAGCGCCAGCGCCTCGCCGCTGTGGAACTGCACCACGGACATGTGGAGGTCGCCTGAATAGATGCCGTTATAGTAGTACTCGGTCACGTGCCGTTGGACGCGCGCAAAGTCGCTCCACGGCCGCTCATGGAGCTGGCCGTTTTCAAACCAGCGAATCCCTCGTTTGGAAAGGGCGACCCACTGGAGCAACATGCACGAGTGCCTGTACGTTTCCGCGCCCAGAGCCAGCGCAATGCCCCCGACGAGCCAGGCGACCCACAGTCCGACGCCCAGCATATTTCGCAGCGGCGGTGCAACGCCGATGACGACGGCAGCGACCAGCGCGATCGCTACGAAAACGTACAGAGGGACCTTGAGGGGCCACTTCGTGTGGAACACGACTTCGTCCGGCGCGGGCGCAAAACTTTGCTTCGACGCTTGCTGACCCACGGCAAGTAGCTCCAGTGTTCCTGCGGCCCTACGCAGCAACTATACGGCGCAAGCGATTCAGGGCCCGCAAAACGTCATGCGGCGTCACCTTCGGCATATCTGGCACAACTGAATGCCGTCATTTTGCCGCAGCCCACTTGCAAAACTCGCTCGCCCCATTCAAGACTCTTCCCTCCCGAGCGAACATGCCACTGGTTTCCCCGCAAGCGAGGTCGATGTGATGGCACGAACGCTTTCCGTGTCCCTGTGGCTAGCTGCCGTGCTGGCACTTGCCGGCTGCAACAAGCCGACGGTGCCGGTGCCTCCTGCCATTCCGTCGGGAATCGGCGCTCTGGAGCCGGCAACCCCGGAGGGAAATTTGTCGCTAGCGCCAGGGCCGGTCGCGCCCGCGCCGGTCGCTCCGCCTCCGGCTGGTGGCTCAATGCCGGCGCCGCTGACCAGCATTTCGCCGCCGATGGACCTGCTTAAGGAAATTGACGCCTCGCGCGATGCCCGCAGCGGAACATGGACCACGCGCGACGGCGCACTGATTTCGCCGGCGACGCCGGCTGCTGCGCTGCAAATCCTCTATCAACCCCCGCCCGCCTACCGCTGGACCGTCGTCGCCCAGCGCCTCAGCGGCAGTGAATCGCTCAACCTGGGTTTCGTCATTGAACAGCGCCCCGCCATGTGCGCCCTGGAAGGATGGGGCCAAAAGCTGAGCGGCCTGAGCCTGCTCGACGGACAGACCGGAGACAACAACGCAACCACGGTCCGACAGCCGGTTCTTGTCGAGGGTCGGCCGAATACGATCGTGCTGACCGTCCGCCCCAGCCGCGTGGTGTGCGAAGTCAATGGCCGCACGATCATCGATTGGACCGGCAGCCCGCAACAGCTTTCGCTCGACCGCCGCTACTGGGACAAAGTCGGCGGCGGGCAACTGTTTCTCGGCTCGTGGGGCTCCAGTTACGCGATCAGCAAGTGCCAGGTCGAAGTGCTGCCGCTATCGGAAGCCCTGGCCTCGAGGAATCCGTCCGCGGCGAGCGCCCCAGCCACTAGCGCTTCCCCCACCAATGCCGCCAGAAACTGGCCCGTGCCCTCTGGCTGGGAGAAATTGGAAGACGCCGCCAACGGATTTCGCGTCGCATTTCCCGTCAAGCCGTTCAATCAGCCACAGTCGGCGGGGGTGCAATACCTGGCCGAGCACGACAACATGGCCTTTTCCGCCCAGATGGTCCCCGCCGAATCCCGCGGCGCTCGCGAGGACGTCGTGCTATCCCGCCTCTGCCAGCAAACGTTCAATACTGGTGAGCATCGCTTGCTTACCGTCGGCACTCCCACGCACGATGGCAAGAAGTGGGCGCTATTGGCCGTGGCCCGCGACGACGAAGGGCAGATTTACACCATCCGCATGTACCTCAAGTCGGGGCGGCTGTTTACCGCCTTTGTGCTGACGGACGCCGGCGACGAACGCCAGCC
>DASRJP010000351.1:0-8414 GCA_035649415.1 Pirellulaceae bacterium
CCATTGGCGGCTGGGGAGGGCTCAACCGCCGGATACTTGTTCGGCACGACGCGCACCGACCAGCCGTTGTCTGCCGCGCCGGGATAGATGGCCAGGGCGTCGGGCGTCTGATGCTCGTTGCCGGCGCAAAAGGGGCAAGGATCAACGCTCCGCCGCACCACCTGCTCCTCGAACTCATGCGGCCGGCCGGCGCGCTGGCTCCCGACGATCACCCAGCGGTTGTGAAGCCGGTCGTAGCGATACTCGGACATGCGGCGGCGAGCAGCAACAAAAAGCCCCCGGCAACAACCAGGGGCTTACGCAGGCTTCACTTGTGGTTGGCCGATGGCAGCGTCCGTCAGTATGCAGGTCGTCCGCCAGCGTGACAAGGGCGTGCTAGAACTGGTACGAACTGCCGCAACCGCACGACTTTTTGGCCATCGGGATTTCGAGGTGGAAACCGCGCTGCTCCAACCCGTCGATGAAGTCGAGCGTGGCGCCTTCCAGATACAACTCGCTCTTCTTGTCCACCACCACGTCCACGCCGTGGTAATTGAATTTGCTGTCCTTGGCGTCGTCGTAGTCCTTCTCGATGGTCAGCTTGCTGGAATGCCCGCTGCATCCCCCGGCCACCAGACGGACCCTCAAAAAGGACTCCGGCCCGGCATTCACGGTTTCCTTGTATTTTTGGACTTCGCGGGCGGCGGCTTCGGTCATCAAGATCGACATGGTCAAGGGTCTCCTGAAAGAACCATTTTTGACAGGCTTCTATGTCAAATATATCGTCCAATTGGCAGTTAGAAAAGGTGCAAATCCAAGCGCTAAACTTTCGCACTGCTCAGTTCACGCAGCCGCTGGACCATCTTGGACACCGCCTGGATCGTGAAATCGACCTCATCCTGGGTATTGAACCTCCCCAGGCCGAACCGCAGGCTGGCGCGAACCAGATCATCGGGCATTCCCAGCGCCCGCAGCACGTGGCTCGGCTCCGGGTTGGCGCTGGTGCAGGCGCTGCCGCTCGAAAGGGCCACGTCTTTCATGTTCATCATCAGCGCCTCACCGTCCACCAGCGGAAAGGCGCAATCCAAGTTTCCTGGCAAACGAATCAGACTTGCATTGGCAGACCAGTCCGGACCATTCAGGACCACGTCCGGCACTTCGCGCTTCAAACCGTCCCACAGCCGCTCCCGCAGGGCGGCCAGACGTGCTGTCTCGTGCGTCATTTCGGCAATGCACAGCTCGAGCGCCGTGGCCAGGCCAACGATGCCGGGAACGTTGAGCGTCCCGCTGCGCAGCCCACCCTCCTGGCCTCCACCGTCGATCAGCGCTTCCAGCCGCACGCCTGCTCCTTGCCGCCGGACATACAGCGCGCCAATCCCTTTGGGCCCATATATTTTATGGGCCGTGAAGCTCATTAAATCGATTCCGAGCGCGTCCACATTCACGGGGATCTTCGCCACCGCTTGTGTCGCGTCGCAGTGCAGCGGCACTCCTCGCTCCCGACAAATGGCGGCGATCTCGCTGACCGGCTGGATCACGCCGATCTCGTTGTTGGCCAGCATCACGCTCACCAGCAGCGTGTCATCGCGAATTGCCTCGGCGACTTTCTGCGGCTCCAGCCATCCCGCGCGGGGACTGCCCGCAGGCTCGACCGGCAGCAGCGTCACCTCCAGGCCGCGCCGGGCCAGCCGCTTGAGCGGGTCGAGCACGGCTTTGTGCTCTGTCGCCACGCTGACGATGTGGTTCCCCTTGCGACGCGGCCGATCGGCCAGCCCGCGGATCGCCAGGTTGTTACTCTCCGTGGCGCCGCTGGTAAAGACAATCTCGCGGGCCGATGCGCCAATGGCCGCGGCAAGCGACTCCCGCGCGCGATCCACGGACGCCTTCGCCTCGTGTCCATAGCTGTGGCTCGTGCTGCCCGCGTTGCCGAACGTCTCCGTGAAATACGGCAACATCGCCTCGAGCACGCGCGGATCGACGCGCGTGGTAGCGTGGTTGTCCATATAAATCGGCACGTTCATGGGCATCCGCTACGCGTCATCTCCCGCAAACAAGTGACAAAAGCTCTCGTATCTCCGTGCATCGAGCCGGCCGTCGGCGACCGCGTCCTTAACCGCGCACTGGGCCTCGTGCTGGTGCGTACAGTCGGGAAAGCGGCAATGGCTGACAAACGGACGAATGTCGCGATAGTACCCGGCGACTTCCTCGGGAATCACGTCCCAGAGCTGGAATTGGCGGATGCCCGGCGTATCGACCACGAACCCGAGGTTGGCCAGTGGGATCAGCCGCGCCGAAGTCGTCGTGTGTTTTCCCTTTTGATTCTCGGAGCTGACTTCGCCTACCTTAAGCGCCAATTCGGGCTCGATGGCGTTGAGCAGCGATGACTTGCCGACGCCGCTTTGCCCGGCGACGACACTCGATTTTCCCGCGATTCGCCGTCTCAGCCGGTCAATGCCAACCCCCGTCCGCGCGGACACCAAATACACCTCATAACCCATCTGGCCGTAAACACCCACCAGCGGCATCAGATCGGCCGGGTCGATCAGATCGATCTTGTTAATGCAGATGATCGGCGGCAGCCGCACGCGCTCCGCCTCGACCAGCAGCCGATCTATGAGGTTTGGCTTGAGCACCGGTTCGGCGGCACTCGACACGATCAGCACCTGATCGACATTGGCCACCAGCACCTGTTGCCGGCCCTTGCTTGTGCGGCACAGAACACTCCGCCGCGGCTCGACGCGCTCGATCATCCCTTCGCTTTCACGCTCCGGCCGGAAGTAGACGACGTCCCCAGCGGCAATCACATGACGCTGGTCGGTGCTCAAATCTTTGAGAACGCCGCGGACCGCGCACTTGAAGAAGCGGCCGTCCTCGGCCTGCACCAGGCAGGTCAGTCCGTACATCTCCAGGACGGTCCCCCGCTGCATGCTGGGATCGACCGCCGGCAAGACGGCGAACCCACCCTGTTCTTTCTCCGCTTCCTGGCCGACGACCGTCCGCTTGCGAGTCAGTTCCCCCTTGCCGCTGACCCGTTCGCTTTTGACGATCCGGTCTTCGAGATTTTCGTCGCGCTGGAATTCGCGCGTCAGATCCTTGCGGCGCGCGCGCTCCTGGTGCTTTTTGCGAAAGTCCGCGCGAATCTTGCGTTTGCCAGACATATTCGAGTAGGTCCCGCTTGCCGAGCGGGACCTGTAAAGGACGGGCGCGTATACGTCCCGCCCGGCAGGCGGGACCTACCTTGCCGCGACCTTTGCCGCCGTCGCCTGCGACAGCGGCTCGGCATTATGGGCATGCGACGTCGGCGCTGCATGGACGCTCGGGCCGAGGACCACGGCAATTTCGTTGTCGTCCAGTTCTTCCTTCTCCAGCAGCGCCCGGGCCAGCGCCTCGATCTTGTCGCGTCCCTGGACCAATAGTCGACGAGCCCGCTCGGAACTCTCGCGGAGAATGCGGGAAACTTCGCCGTCGATCATCTCCATCGTGTGTTCGCTGAACTGTCGCTGCTGGTGCATCTCGCGTCCCAAGAACGGATCGTCATCCGCCAGCTTGAAGCTCACCGGGCCGAGCTTGTCGCTCATTCCCCAGTTCATCACCATGCGGCGGGCCAGGCCCGTGGCCCGCTCCAGGTCGTTTTCAGCGCCGACGGTCGTTTCGTCGTAAATCATCTTTTCCGCTTCGCGTCCGGCCAGCAGCACGGCCAGGTGGTCGCGCAGCTCCGACTCCGACATGCTGAGGCGGTCTTCGGCCGGCATCGTCTGCGTGCTCCCCAGCGAGCGGCCGCGCGGGACGATCGTCACCTTGTGAACACGATGCGCTCCCGGCAGCGTCCAGGCGAGCAGCGTGTGCCCCGCCTCGTGGTGTGCCGTCTTTTCCTTCTCCTTGGCCTGGAGCACTTCCTCCCGCTTGGGGCCCATCAGGACCTTGTCGCGGGCATATTCAAAATCCTCCATTTCCACCATCGACTTGTCATGCCGCGCCGCCCACAGTGCGGCTTCGTTGACAATGTTGCGAATGTCGGCGCCGGTCAGCCCGATCGTCGCCGAGGCCATCGTATCGAGATCGACGTCGTCGGCCAGCGGGACCTCGCGGGTATGAACCTTGAAGATCTCCACGCGCCCCTTCTGCGTCGGCCGGCCGACCGCGATGTGCCGGTCGAAGCGGCCGGGCCGCAACAGCGCCGGATCGAGCACGTCGGGCCGGTTCGTGGCTGCGACGACGATCACAAAGTCGGTCTGCGAGAAGCCGTCCATCTCGCTGAGAATCTGGTTGAGCGTCTGCTCGCGCTCGTCGTGGCCGCCGCCCAGGCCTGCCCCGCGCTGCCGGCCGACCGCGTCGATCTCGTCAATGAAGATGATCGCGGGGGAAGTCTCTTTGGCCACGCGGAACAAATCGCGCACTCGGCTGGCCCCGACGCCCACGAACATCTGGATGAATTCCGAGCCGTTAACCGAGAAGAACGGCACGCCCGCTTCGCCGGCAATCGCCCGGGCCAGCAGCGTTTTCCCCGTTCCCGGCGGCCCCATCAGCAGCACGCCTTTGGGAACGCGGCCGCCGAGTTTCTGGAATTTTTTCGGGTTTTTCAGGAACTCGACCAGCTCCTGAAGGTCAGCTTTGACGCCTTCCAGACCGGCCACGTCCTGGAACGTGATCGCCTGCCGCGAGGCTTCGTAGCGCTTGGCCGGGCTCCGCGTAAACCCCGACAAAAAGCCGCCCCCCATCATTTGATTCTGCGTCCGCCGCAGCCAGACCCAGAACAGAACGAAGATAAGGATCGTCACCAAGGTGGTGCCGACGAGCGCCGGAACCGTCAGGTCATATTGCGGCGCGAATTTGTGCGGAGTGCTGGCCAGCGCCTTTTCCAGTTCGGCAAAAGCGGCCGAGTCCGATTTTGGCAGCGTCACCTCGAATTGGACGCTGGCCTTCTTCGGCTTGCCATCCGCGGTTTTCTCCGGCTGGACCAGCTTGCCGTCCACGACCATGGGGGGCAGCTCGGGCGGAGTCTTGAACGTGCCGATGGCCCGCTGATCGAAGACTTCTACCGCCGTGACGTTCCCGTCGCGGAGCTGCTGGAGAAAAAAGTTGTAGTCGATCCGGGTGCGAGCCGGCCCGCTGTTCAGCCAGAACAGCGAGAAAATCAGCATCACGATGAGCACCGGGATCAGCCAGCTCGTGGCTGCCAGCCGCGGCGAGGGCCTGGTCGGCTGTTCTTCGCCGAATTCGTCCTGCTCAGGATGTTCCTTGGCCATTCCTCACTACCCGGGCGGCCAACGGGCGCCGCCGCTAACTGACCATTGAAATGCGAGAAGGGCCGCATCCGAAACCCTTCCCCTGATGCATCTTATCCCGCACTACACAATTTGGGCAGGGCAGCCTTGCGTCGTTGGCCGCTGTCGCGTGCGGCTGGCAGGGATCAAAACGGTTGTGGTGGCTGTGGCGAAGACCTTGACCCCACGACCGGGGCTTCGGTGGCACTCAGCCCCAGCCACCACGATTCGCTAGCCGCGAATTGCTTCCGCTGCCGCCGCGATTGTGGCGTCAATATCCGCCTCGGTATGTGCCGCCGAGACAAACAACGCCTCGAACTGACTGCACGGCAAATAACTGCCACGGTCGGCCAGGCCCCAAAAATACCGTGCAAAGCGGGCCGTGTCGCAGCGGCTGGCAGTCGGCCAGTCGTGGGGAGCCGGTGAGCTGAAAAAGAGCGTCAACATGCTGCCGACGCGAGTCAGCGAATGCGTTACTCCCGTCGACTGTGCGGCGGCAATCAGCCCTTTGGCCAATCGGTCGCTGAGCTGCTCCAGACGCTCGTAAGGCGGCCGCTCCTTCAGCTCGCGCAGCGTGGCAATTCCGGCGGCACAAGCGATCGGATTGCCGCTGAGGGTGCCGGCCTGGAAAACTTTGCCCGCGGGCAGCACGTGCTGCATGATCTCGCGCCGGCCGCCGTAAGCGCCGATCGGCATCCCGCCGCCCACGATCTTGCCGAGCGTCGTGACGTCCGGGTCGAACTTCAGCAACTCCTGCGCACCACCATAAGCCACGCGAAAGCCGGTCATCACCTCGTCGCAAATCAGCAGCGCCCCGTGCCTGCTGGTGAGTGAGCGCAGGGCTGACAGGAACTCCCGCGTCGGCACAATGCACCCCATGTTGCCGACGATCGGCTCGAAGATCACTCCGGCAATTCGGCTGCCGTGCTGGGCGAATGCGGCTTCGAGTCCCGGCACGTCGTTGTACTGGCAAATGAGCGTGTCCTTGGTCGTGCCGGCGGTCACGCCAGGGGAATTGGGAACGCCGAGCGTGGCCGCGGAACTGCCGGCGGCCACGAGCAGGCTATCGACGTGGCCGTGGTAATTGCCGGCGAACTTGATGATTACGTCCCGGCCGGTGAAACCGCGTGCCACGCGGATGGCGCTCATCGTCGCTTCGGTGCCGCTGCTGACCAGGCGGACCATCTCGATGCTGGGGACGGCAGCGATAATTAGTTCGGCAAGTTCGTTTTCAGCCGCCGTGGGTGCACCGAATGAAAACGCTTTGTCGGCCGCCTTCTTTACCGCCGCGACAACAGCCGGGTGATTGTGTCCCAGGATCATCGGTCCCCAGGAGCCGATGTAGTCGATGTAGCGGTTACCATCAACGTCCCACAGATAGGCCCCTTGCGCCCGCTCGAAGACGATCGGCTCGCCGCCGACGCCACCGAAGGCCCGCGCGGGGCTATTGACGCCGCCGGGCATCAGTTCTGTGGCGCGGGTGAAAATGGCGTGACTGTTCGGTCGGTTCATTTCGGCGAGCCACAGGGTTTATCCCTGTGTCCAATTCGATGTGACGCCACCAGGAGGAATGCGAGGACGGACTAGCTCACCCACTCGGCCGCTTCTTTTGCCCAGTACGTCAAGATGATGCTCGCCCCGGCGCGGCAAATCGCCGTCAGCGACTCCATCGCCACTGCCTTCTCGTCGATCCAACCCTTCTCGGCCGCAGCCTTCACCATGCTGTACTCACCCGAGACGTTGTAGGCCGCCAGCGGCACGCCGGGAAACCGATCGCGGACCGTGCGAATGACGTCAAGATACGCCAGTGCCGGCTTGACCATGATGATGTCTGCCCCTTCGGCCAGATCGAGCGCCACTTCGCGCAGCGCCTGGTCCGCGCCGGCCGCGTAGTCCATCTGGTACGCCCGCCGGTCGCCAAACTGCGGTGTGCTTTCTGCCGCCTCGCGAAACGGGCCGTAGAAACCACTGGCATACTTGGCGGCATACGAAAGGATTGGAAGGTGATCGTAACCGCCGCCGTCGAGGGCCGTGCGAATCGTCCGCACCATGCCGTCCATCATGCCGCTGGGAGCTACCATGTCGGCTCCGGCCTTAGCATGGCTAAGAGCTTGCCGCCCTAGCAGCTCCAGTGTGGCATCGTTGTTGACGTCCGGCCGCCCCGTGTGATTATCCACGAGGCCGCAATGCCCGTGGCTGGTGTACTCGCAAAAGCAGACGTCGGTGATCACCAGCAGCTCTGGAGCCGCATTCTTGGCCGCCTTGACCGCCTGCTGGATGATACCTGCGTCGCTGTAGGAATCGGTGCCGCGGTCGTCCTTGTGCGACGGAATGCCGAACAGGATCACGCCGCCGAGACCGAGTTTTGCGGCTTCCTTTGCTTCCTCGGCGATCAGATCGACCGAGAGCTGGGCGTGCGGCGGCATCGAGCCGATGGGCTGGCGGACGCCCTTGCCGGGGCGGGCGAACAGCGGGAGGATGAAATTCCGCGGGTGCAGCCGCGTTTCGCGCACCAGCTCGCGCACGGCCGGATGATACCGCAGCCGGCGGAGGCGGGTGCTGGGAAAAACGCCTTCAAAGGACATACTTCTGTTATAGTCGGCGACTGAATTTTTGGGAAACGCAGCGGGCTCGCCACTGTGGAAAACACCTTCGTCACCTTGAAGCGCACCGAAAATCAGGCCCGCGGCATTGGCCAGTACGCGATCGATTTTCTTGCCGGCCGGCTGGGAATGCCGAGTGAAGCGACTTTATCGCGCGTCGAGCAATTCCATCTGGACAGCATTGCCTGCGGCGTGGCGGCACTGGCGACTGGCACTAAAGCGCCGCGGATCTTGCGCGAAGAGGCGCTTGACTATCGGGTCAGCGGCGCGGCAGCCGGCGCGACACTGCTGGGATCGAAAGTTCGCGTGTCGCCCGAGAAGGCGGTTGTGGCCAACTGTGCGGCAGTGCGGGAGCTTGATGCCAACGGGACGAACTTCGGTTACAACCCTCGCACCGGAAACTGCCGCGGCGAGTTCGGGCACAATGACTTCTATCCGGTGGTCGTGGCGGCGGCACAGCAAGCGGGCTGCGACGGCCGGCGGACGCTCTTGGCCATGGTCTGTCTGGATGAGATTCGCGGGCGACTGGCGGAAGTGTTTGGCCTTAAGGACTACAAGATCGATCACG
>DASRJP010000352.1:0-36557 GCA_035649415.1 Pirellulaceae bacterium
GGGTTATCCGCGAGAAGGCGATCGACGAGCGCGGAACAACTTTGCCGTACCTTGCCGTTGATGACCATGGTGCAAGCGCCGCAGACTTCTTCCAGGCAGTTGCAGTCCCAGGCGACCGGCGTGACTTTTTTGCCGTCCATCGTCGTTGCCTTGGCGGCAATCTGTTGCAGCACGCTGATGACGTTCATGTCCGGCTCGTAGGACACTCGGTGCCGCTCCCAATAGCTGGGCTGCCCGGGGCCATCCTGTCGAAGTATGCGGACCTCGAAGTGATCGGGATTCGCGTGAGCAGCAGGGCCGTGACCGCTGGCGGCGTGGTTGTCGTGTCCGTTGGATTGGTGGTCGGACATGGTGTATTGCGAGAAACGTGATCTTATCAGTGGTTGCTAAACCCGGAGGCACGTTTGCCTCCGGCTAAGTGAATCAGAGAGTTGCCGCGGCAATCGTGGCTGTCGCCCCAGCCCCATTGCCGTTGTCGGCGCCCGCCCTGGCGGCCGCCCGCTCTTTCCACACTTTCTCGATCTCGTCCGCGCCGACCAGGCCGTACAGCCGCGGCCGCGGCGGAATCAACGACGTATCGACGTCCTCGTAAGTCAGTTCCACATCGTCGCCGGTCCAGGTGGCGATCGTCGATTTCAGCCAGCGGGCATTGTTGGCCTCGAACTTGTCGCACCACGCCTCGGCCTGACGCCGCCGCTCGGTCGCGTCCGTCGCCGTCAGCGCACCCATGGCGAAGGCCGGCTTGTAGTGGGCGCCGCGGCATTCGTCCCGCTGGCGCGCGCCTTTGAGGATCGTCAGCGCCAAAGGGAACATGTCGAGCAGCGACTTGGTAAAGACGACGTTTTGGTTGGTCCACGCGCCGGTATCGGAGAGCGAGCATCTCTTGGCCCGCTCGAACAGCACCGCAACCAAATCCAAGGCCTGGTCAAGCTGGTCATTGCGGCGGACGACGGTGGCCGCCTTCGTCATGACGTCCCCCAGTTCCTGGTGAATCAGGTAGGGGTTCTCGCCGCCGCCGGAGCGCCTCAGCAGTGCATCATGCCGCGCCTGGTGCTGTTTTCGTACGGCATCAAACAGAGATGAGGGGAACTCGCTGGCGGTTTGCTTCTGTCCCTTGAGGAGGGTTTCGATTCCAGGAGCAGTGATCAACCCGCTGAAGATGCATGACAACAGCGAGTTCGCGCCCAGCCGGTTGGCGCCGTGATACTGGTAGTCGCATTCGCCGATGGCATACAAGTGCGGAATGTTTGTGACCTGGTTCTTCGGCGATCCGACGACGATCCCTCCGTCGGCACTCTTCTGGTAATCGCACCACAGGCCCCCCATCGAGTAATGGACCGCGGGGAAGATCTTCATGGGGGTGGTGCGTGGATCGACCCCCTGAAATTTCTCGTAGATCGCCAGAATGCCGCCCAATTTGCGGTCGAGCTCGTGCCTGGGGATGTGCGTCAGATCGAGGTAGACGCACAGGCGGTCCTTCTCGACCGACAAGCCCTCATTCACGCAGATGTCGAAAATCTCGCGCGTGGCGATGTCGCGCGGCACGAGGTTCTTGTACTTCGGATAGCGTTCTTCCAGGAAGTAATACCGCTCGTTTTCGGGAATGGTGCGCGGATCGCGGGGATCGTGAGGCGTTCGCGGGACCCACACCCGGCCCCCCTCGCCGCGGGCCGATTCGCTCATCAGCCGCAGCTTGTCCGATCCCGGAATGGCCGTGGGATGAACCTGAATGAACTCGCCGTTGCCGTACTTGGCGCCATACTGGAAGCAGCGGCTTGCCGCCGAGCCGGTGCACGCCATGGACATCGTCGAGCGGCCGTAGATCAATCCGGGCCCCCCGGAGCCGACAATGACGGCGTCCGCCGGAAACGCCCGAATCTCCATCGTCACCAGGTCCTGTCCGATGACTCCGCGGCATATGCCGTTGTCGTCGATCACCGGTCCCAGGAAATCCCAGAACTCGAATTTTCTGATACGGCCCTCCGCTTCCCAGCGACGGACCTGCTCGTCGAGAACGTAGAGCAGCTGCTGGCCAGTGGTCGCGCCGGCGAAAGCCGTCCGTTTGTAAAGCGTGCCGCCAAAGCGGCGGCGATCGAGAAAACCCTCCGCAGTACGGTTGAAGGTGACGCCCAGGCGGTCCATCAGCTCGATGATTCGCGGGCCCCAGTACGCCATCTCCTTCACCGGTGGCTGGTGCTGTAGAAAGTCCCCGCCGTAGACGGTGTCATCGAAGTGGAGCCATTCGTTGTCCCCTTGCTGCCGCGTCACTTCGTTGACGCTGTTGATCCCGCCTTGGGCGCAGACGCTGTGCGAGCGCTTAACGGGCACCAGGCTCATCAGATCGACGTCGATCCCCAGCTCGGCCAGCTTCATGGCGGCCGACAAGCCGGCCAAACCGCCGCCGACGATCATTACGCGTTGTTTGGGCATGGGGCAGAGGTAGGTCGGAGGTCAGAGATCAGCAGCGATTGAGCAAACTCAATCTATTTCTCGATTCGGTTCCTCGGCAGGGCGGCTTGCACTTTCTTGTCGCCTGGATGCGCTCGCTTGTGCTCATTGGGTTCGATTTCCCCACTGGCGACTTTTGCGTTGTAGAGCTGGTCCTCGCCTTGTCGGGCTTCATTCACATTCACCGTGCCAAAGCCGCCGATGGCGCCCAAGCTCACCATAGCCAGCAGCACGCCAAACGCAATGCAAACGTAATCCGCCCGCCGCTGGGCCAGCGGCGTCGTCCAGATGCCCCAAGTAATGCCGAATGTCCAAATGCCGTTGGCCAGATGGAAGACGCAGGAGAGGACGCCGATCGTGTACAGGATTGGCACGAGAATGCCGGCTTGCATGGCTGCCGCCGCGGTGCTGGTCGCATTGAAGGCCTTGAAGTTGCCGCCCCAACCTTCAATCGTCTTTAGCCAAGCTTCGCTGTGAACCCATCCGTGCATATGCAGCACGTGCCAGAAGATGAAGAGGAAGGCGATCATCCCAGTAGCCCGCTGGAGCGTGTAGCGCCAGTTTTTACGGTATGGATAACTGCTGCTGTTCGGCAAACCCGTGCGGATGATCACGATGCCGTACACGGCGTGGAAAATGATCGGCAGGAAGATAAACGCCCATTCGATGACGACCAGGACCGGCAAGCTGTGGATCTGATACACCATGAGCTGGTAGGTGCGCCAGCTTTCCAGGACCGTGGCATTGGTCAGCAGATGGATGACCATGTACGCGCCGACGGGGACGATCCCCGACAGCGAGTGCAGGCGGCGGAGGAGAAATTCGTTGCGCTCGAGAAAAGAAGAAGTGCCGCTGGGAGGCTGGGAAGAGGCCGCTGGGGCCGATTCCGTTTTCACGGAGCACCTGGTCGCGTTCGTTAACGGCCTGCTGGGAAAGGACTTTCGTCAGCGGAGCAGGCGCGGGGAAGGAAGCCTGTGCAACCGTAGTAATATAGAGGGGCGCGGGACGCTGGCAACGGGGCAACACAGGCCACTACTGCCTCCCCGATCGAAAGCTAGCGCACTGTCATTGATCCGTTTTGTCGATTTCGGGAACGACTTTTTGTGAATCGTTCTCCTCCTCCGCGACGACAGCCTGGTCGTTCTTTTTCCCAAAGGGATTCAGATCCTTGACCGACTCCTTGACTCCCTCGATGGCGCCCCGCACTGCGCCTTTGGCCGCGTTGGCGGCAGTCGCTTCCGCATTCTTCTTGATTCCCTCGCCGATGCCCTTGAGATTTGCCGCGACGCCTTGAGCGGTGAGATCGTCGTCGGTCTGGAATCTGCGGTCGGGACCGGCGGAGCGAACGACGACCATTTCCGCGATGCCCCCTTGCGAGTACGTGATGTTCAAACGCGTGCCCCAGGGATCGGTCTCCTTGATGTCATCTTCCTCGACTCGGATATAGACGCCGGTCTCTGTCGTCCGCTTGTCCAGGTTTTCAGCAATCCTTCGGACTTGCGCCTGTGCCTTCTCGATCGCAGCACGCCGCGCGGCGAAGTCGCCACAACCGGCAATCAAGACCACAAAACCGATGGCGAAGGCAATGGAATGTCGCATGGGATGCTCCAGGCTTCTGAAGGACCCTCAACTGTACGTCCCCTGTGGCCGAGCAAATTGTGCGTGTATCCGCGAGACAATCGAACGTGGTTCATCCGCCTGCCATACCGCCCCACTTATCGCTACACGCGTCATTCCCGTCTCCAGAACCTGCGGCAGATTCTCGGGAGTGATCCCGCCAATGGCGAATGACGGGAGTGTGATTTCCGCGGCGACCTGGCGTAAGAACTCCAGTCCCGCCAACCGTTGGAACTGCTTGGTCGCGGATGGAAAGGTCGGTCCGCAGCCGATGTAGTCCGCGCCGTCGAGCACCGCCTGCCGCGCCTGTTCGATGCTGTGCGTCGAAACCCCGATTAAGGCCTGGGTGCCGACGATCTGGCGCGCTTCGTAAATCGGCAGGTCCTCCTGGCCGAGATGCACACCATCGGCCCTCGCGGCGGAGGCCAAATCAGCCCGGTCGTTCACAATCAGCAGTGTGCCACTTCCGCGAGTTATCTCGCGGAGGATGATCGCCCGCTTCAGCAGCGTTCGATCGTCGAGCGTCTTGTCGCGAAGCTGTAGCAGGTGGACACCAGCGGAGACAAGCCCCTGGACGCGCCGCCGATACTCGTTTTCGTTAAATGTCTCGGCCGCTCCGCCGCCATCGACCAGGACATACAGTCGAGCATCGCGCAGCCGCAGCTGGGACGACTGCTCGATGGTTATCGCTTTGCCGAGCGTGTAGACGCGATAGCGCAGTTTTTCCAGGCGGGACACGTCCAGCGGCGGTACGAGCTTGCCGTACTCCTCGATCGCCCGCAGCGCCTGCTCGACGCGCTTCCAGTTGGCGGTCGTCACTTCCGCCAGGGAACGTCGCTGATTCTCCGCCGGCGTGGAAATTCCGGTTCCCACGTCACGCAGCGTGTCCCGAGCCCGGGTCAGTTCGAAAGCCGGAATTTCCGCCAGGATGTCCGCCAGCTCGTGTCGCAGTTCTTTGCAGGTGCGGGCCAGCATCGTGTCCCCACGTCCCAGGCGGAAATACTCCTCGACGACGCGCAGCCCCTCGGCAGCCCGATTTGCATTGGCGTCTAGCACGCGCAAGACCGTAAGTCTTTCTTCCGGCGGCAGGTCTGTACGGTCATCCGCCATGAATGGAAACGCCAATTCCAATGGTTGCGCTGGGCCAATCGGCACGCCCCTTGCAAAAACCTCCTAAAGCGGCCGCACGCTCGCGCAAAATGGCAGCCGTCCGCTGTCATTGTACCAGTGACTGCCCATGACGCCGGCCGAAGTCTTGTTGCCCGCAATTGATCAACGCGGCGGTTTAAGAAGGGAGTTCCCAAAATACCGGCCCTGCGACGGAAATACCAACGTAACTCCAAGCAGCACATGAACTTGGCTTGCTGGCTCGGAAAGAGGGTTGTAGAATTTCGCGGCGTTTTGGACAGACGTGGCTTGGGAAATCGATTGCCAACGGCGCGGCGAGGTGCCCGCCGGAGTGCTGGACGAAGGATTTGCAATGCAAGGTCGTGCATGGATGCTGTTTTGGCCGGGATTGGCTGGGTTGTGGCTGCACGGCCGCTGGCTCAGTCTGGTTGTCGCGGTGGGATTTGCGGCGGCGGTGAATGCGGCCCTGCTCACTACGTTGGTCTGGCCGCGATTTTTGTCCCGCGACTTGCCACCCTGGGCGGCACCTCTGTCGGCTTGGGTTTTGGTGCTATGGTTGTGGACTGTGGGCTGGAGGAGAGGGGCGCTAATTTTGGCGTGCGAAGCGGCAAAATCGTTACCGTCGGACGCCGACTCGGATGCACGCTTATGTGAGGCACAGACAGAATACTTGAAAGGACACTGGCTAGAGGCCGAGTCGCTGCTGGTGCGACTGCTCGTTCGTCGGCCGGGCGATGCGGTAGCGAGGCTGCTACTAGCCAGCGTCTACCGCCGCAGCGGCCGCGAAGAACTGGCGCGGCAGCAACTGGCAGAGCTGGCGCTCCTTCCGGCGGCGGCTGTTTGGCGCGAAGAAATTGCCGCGGAGCTGAAGCAGCTATCACCACCACAGGCCTTAGCGAACAGCAGACAGGAACAAGAATCGGGGCCAGGCAAGCCATTAGATCGTGCCGCCTAGTCGTCAACCACTTGGCTACTTTGGCATTGCAGGAAACAATGCTGATGGAAAGAGAACGAAGCACCCGTTGAAAGCAGGCGGGCTGAGCCCGCCAAATGCCGGCGGTGGTCGATGACCATCGGCGGCACGCGACGCGGCCACGAAGATCGTGACGCACGACAAAAACCTGAAAAACGATTTGACACCATTTGCCGGACGACCCAGGGCGGACGCAAGAGACGAATCTGCACGAGAAGCAAGTCGCCGGCAGGGAGAACCATCCCATGTATGAACGTTTTACCGACCGCGCCCGCAAAGTGATGCAACTGGCCAACCAGGAAGCGCAGCGCTTCAATCACGAGTACATCGGCACCGAGCACATCCTGCTGGGGCTCGTGAAAGAAGGCTCGGGCGTCGCCGCGAACGTCCTCAAGAACCTGGATGTCGATCTGCGCAAGATCCGCCTCGAGGTGGAGAAACTCGTCCAGTCCGGACCTGAGATGGTTACGATGGGCAAGCTGCCGCAAACGCCGCGGGCCAAGAAAGTCATCGAATACTCGATGGAAGAAGCGCGGAATCTTAACCACAACTACGTAGGCACCGAGCACATTCTCTTGGGCCTTTTGCGCGAGCAGGAGGGCGTCGCCGCTCAGGTGCTAATGAACCTGGGCCTCAAGCTCGAGGAGGTGCGCGAGGAGGTGCTCAACCTGCTGGGCCACGGCCTGGAAGGGGAAGGGGAAAGCACTCGCGGCGGTCGTGAAGGAGCGGGGGTCAGCGGCAGTTCCGGCGATCCTGCGCCCACGAAGGGTGGCAAGAGCAAGACCCCGGCCCTGGACAGCTTTGGCCGCGACCTGACCGAGCTGGCCCGCCAAAACAAGCTTGATCCGGTGATCGGCCGCGAGCGCGAGATCGAGCGGGCGATTCAGGTTCTTTGCCGCCGCACGAAAAACAACCCGGTGCTGCTGGGCGAGGCGGGCGTTGGCAAAACGGCCATCGTCGAGGGTTTTGCGCAGCGCGTCGTCGGTGGCGCCGTTCCTGAGATTCTGGCCGACAAGCGGATCGTGGTCCTCGATCTGGCCATGATGGTTGCTGGCACGAAGTACCGGGGCCAGTTCGAGGAGCGAATCAAAGCGGTAATGAACGAAGTCCGTCGCGCCCGCAACACAATTTTGTTCATTGACGAGCTGCACACCCTCGTCGGCGCCGGCGGCGCTGAAGGAGCCATCGACGCGGCCAACGTTCTCAAGCCGGCCTTGGCCCGCGGCGAAATCCAGTGCATCGGCGCTACCACCCTCGATGAGTACCGCAAGTACATCGAGAAAGATTCGGCCCTGGCCCGCCGCTTCCAGGAGATCATCGTCGATCCGACCACCAAGGAGCAGACGGTCGAAATCCTCAAGGGGCTGCGGCCTAAGTACGAGGAGCATCACCGCGTCCAGATCACCGACGACGCCGTGGCTTCTGCCGTCGAGCTTGCCGAGCGGTATATCACCGCCCGCTGCCTGCCGGATAAGGCCATCGACGTCATCGACGAGGCGGGCGCTCGCGTCCGGCTGCGCCAGATGACCCGGCCCCCGGACCTCAAGGAGATCGACGACGAGGTCGAGCGGCTCAACAAGGAGAAGGAAGAGGCGGTCGCCAACCAGGATTTCGAAAAGGCCGCTTCGCTGCGCGACCAGGCCGACAAGCTCAAGAAAAAGAAGGACAACATCACCAAGGAATGGCGGGAGAAATCGCGCGAGACCGACGGCGTGGTCGACGAGGAGGTAATTGCCGAGGTCGTCAGCAAAATGACCGGCATTCCGCTGACGCGGCTGAGCACCGAGGACAGCTTGCGGCTGATGAAGATGGAGGAAGACCTCCACAAGAAAGTCATCAGCCAGGAGCAAGCGGTCAAGGCGGTGGCGCGAGCAGTGCGCCGCAGCCGGTCGGGGCTGAAAGATCCCAAGCGGCCCGCGGGGTGCTTCGTCTTTGCCGGGCCGACCGGCGTGGGGAAGACCCTGCTGGCCAAGAGTCTCGCCGAATTCCTGTTCGGCGATGCGGACGCCCTGATCCAGATCGACATGTCGGAGTACATGGAGAAGCACAACGTCAGCCGCCTGATCGGCGCTCCGCCGGGCTACGTCGGCTACGAAGAGGGTGGCCAGCTCACCGAGAAAATCCGCCGCCGGCCCTATGCGGTTGTGCTGCTGGATGAAATCGAGAAAGCCCACCCCGACGTGTTCAACACGCTGCTCCAGGTGATGGAAGAAGGCCGGTTGACCGACAGCTTCGGCCGCCGCGTCGACTTCCGTAACGCGATCCTGATCATGACCACCAATGCCGGGGCCGAGGCCATCAAGAACGAGGCGGCATTCGGATTCGTGGCGGCTGATACGGACTCGTCGTACGAGAAGATGAAAGAACGGGTCATGGACCGGATCGAGAAGGTCTTCCGGCCGGAGTTCCTGAACCGCCTGGACGATATCATCGTCTTCAAACATCTGACCAACGACGATCTCAAGCAGGTCATCGAGCTGGAACTGACGAAGGTCCGCGAGCGTCTCGGCGAGCGGGGCCTGACGCTGGAGCTCACCGACGACGCCAAGGAGTTCATCATCAAGAAGTCTCACAAGGGGGAGGAGGACAATCCGTTCGGCGCCCGGCCGCTGCGCCGCGAGGTCGAGCGGCTGATCGAAGATCCACTCTCCGAGGAACTCCTCAAGGGCGAATTCCAGGGGAAGGACACGATCGTCGTCTCGGCCATCCGCGACGATGAAAACAAGCTCCGCCGCCTGGAGTTCAAAGGCGAAGTCCGCAACCAGCAACCGGCCGCCGAGCCGGTCGGCGCCGGCGCCGAGAAGAAGTAAACCGTAGGACAGGTTTCCAACCTGTCCAGAAACAAGTGCAAGCACCAGCCCTGGCGATATCCGCTGGGGCTGCTTGCTTTCTTGACCGCTGTCGCCCGCCCACCATTTGCGTTTCGCGCCCAGGCCGCATAGAACAACGCAAGGGCCTCGCGCCGGAGGAGAACCGTCATGGCGTCGCGCTTGTGGCTGGCCGCTTGGGCCATGGTCCTGGTTTCCAGTGGGCTCCTGGCGGCACAGGAGAAGCCGGGCGAAAGGGAACCTACTGCTGCCGATAAGGCGCGGATCGCCAAACTGATCAAGCAGCTTGACGACGACAAGGCGGACGTTCGCGAGGCGGCGACGGCCGAACTGCGAAAGATCGGCGAGCCGGCCCTGGCGGCTCTTGAGAAAGTGCTGGCCGATCCTCCCAGCATTGAAGCAAAATTCCGCGCCCAGGCGACAATCGACGGCATCAAGCTCGACCTCGTCCGCAAGCAAGCACTAAAAATCGATGACATCCTGGCCCAGGCGAGAGCTGCCCAAAAGGATGGTTGGGACAACAAAACGCTCGCAGCCCAGCTCGACAATCTGATTCGCGTCTTGGCGGGGGAGACGGGAAGGAAGGACCTCAAGCTGCCGGTGACGTTTGCCGATCTTGGGCAGGCGCCGATGGGACCGTTCGCCCGCGGAGTGCTCCTCAAGGAAAAACGGGTGAAGACTTCGATGGTCGAAAGGTCGATCGTGCTTGCCGATTCCGTTGCGGAAGTGAGCATCGCGCGCAACAGCATCATCATCGCTCCCGTGGCGGCGATTGTGTCGAGCTGCGAGGACTCGCTCGTGATCGCTGGGCATCTGGTGAATGTGTCCAGCCCGCGTGGCAGCGTGATTCTGTGTAATACGCGACTGGAAGCATCGCTCGTGCGAGACACCATTGTGGGCTGCCCTCAGGGAGTGCAGATTTCCCGTGCCGAAAGCAGCACGTTCATCAACTCGGCCATTCCCATGCGCCCCGGCGGCTTGGCTCCGGGGCGTACGGAAAACAAGTCGGTGGAAGTGCAGGGAATCGTGTTCGGCGCCAAGGCCCCGCCGAGTCCGCTGGAAGGGAAGCTGACGATCACGCTGGCCACGCAGCTAGATCAGGCTCTGGCTCTCTTTAACCTTCCCGACGGCAGCGGCGAATACGTTGCACGTTACGAGCAGGAGATCAAGACGCCGCAGGGGGAGCCCATCGAATCCCTCAAGGGTTGGAAGCTGATCTACGCCGGCAACCGGCTGGCCGTGTTTGCCAAAGGGGACGAGATCGCGTGCGTGCGACAGGGGATGTAGTCCGCCGTGGGCTGGATCGGGGGAGCAAAACATGTCTCGGCAAAAATGGAACGAAGCGGGACGCGTATGGGAGCCGGATCACGGCCTGCTCGACGAGGAGCAGGTGGCCAGGTGCCAGCGGGCCGATGTCGCAGAACCCCGCTCCCCCGTGCCGACGCGGATGATCAGCAACGGCGAGTACATGCCGGTGCCGCAGACCAAAGAGCAAAAGCGCGTCGAAGCGCGGCTGGCGCAGCTGGCTGATCAAGCCAGCAAAAAGCTCGGTATCGGTCGGCGGCAGTTCCTGGCGGGCTCCGGCGGCATGGCGGCCGCGCTGCTGGCAATGAACGACGTCTATGGAGACTTCTTCAGCGTCCGCGAGTGCGAGCTGTACGAGCCGGCAGCATTTGCCGAGGCCGCGCCCCCCAAGGACCTGTTTGTCTTCGACGACCAACTGCACTTCGTCCGCGGCAGCCGCCCGTCGCCAGCCGCCTTGCGCGCGATTGCCCAGGGGCCTTCGTCCGCGCCGGCCGTCAAGTCCAACCCGTTCAATCCGGGCGGCCAAAAGGACGAGCTCGGGGAAGCGTGGAGCGTCTGGAACCCGGCACTCGTCGGACTGCCGATCGATGCGGGCTACGCGCACATCACGCAGTTCATCAAAGACATCTACCTGGACAGCCAGGTCACAATCGGCCTCCTCAGTAACGTGACGGCATCGATGATCCAGGTGGAGGGGGAGCCGTCCCGCCCGCCCAAGAACGCCCAGGAGGCCCAGCGGGGAGAGATTCTCACCGCCGCTCAGACCGCGGCGGCGCGTAACTTCATCAACGAGATATCTGGCTCGACGCGGATGCTGTGCCACGGCCTCTTGTACGTCGGCAAAGGGAACCTGGCCTTCATCCAGGAGCAGATCGATCAGAACGAGCCGGACTCATGGAAGGGGTACAACATTTCCAACTCCGCCAAGGTGGACGACGACCCGGCCAGCCTGATGCGGCAATGGCGGCACGACGACCCGGAGGTCGCTTATCCCACGTTCGAGCTGATTCAGAAGAACTACGAGAAGCTCAAGGACAAGAGGCCCGGCTTCAACAACATCTGCGTTCACAAGGGGCTGGCGCCGGGCCCGCCCGACCCCAAGCGCGGCCACCCGGACGATTTGCCCAAGGCGGCCCGCGACTGGCCCAAGCTCAACTTCATCTCGTATCACGCCTGCATCCAGCCCAACTTTTTTCTGGCCGACGCGCTGGAGGAGGTCAAAGCGGAAAAGCTGCGCGGCGGCGTGCCGAACATAAGCTGGACGACGGAGTACGCCCAGCTCGTCAAAGATCTGCCGAACTGCTATGCCGAGATCGGCACGACGTGGGCCTCGTCGGTGGTGACGTTCCCTACCATCGCGGCTCACATCCTGGGGCAGCTCCTGAAGTTCATGGGAGAAGACCGGATCGTGTTCGGTTCCGATTCGGTCTGGTATGGCTCGCCGCAGTGGCAGATCGAGTCGCTGTGGCGATTCCAGATCCCCGCTGCACTACGCGAGAAGTACGGCTATCCGAAGCTGACGGAAACGGACAAGCGAAAAATCCTGGGGCTGAACTCGGCCAGGCTATATGGAATCAAGGCCGTCGATACGGGTGGCTATAAACCGGTTCCCAAAGATTACGAGTCACGGATGTCCGAGAAGCTGAAGAGCGTTCTGGAGGTCGGCCAGCTCAAAGCCGACAACATGTCGAAGATGAAGGAGACCTATATCGCCCTGGCGATCGAGCCAGACCATGTTCGCTACGGCTGGATGCGGTTGAAGGCATGAACGGTGTGTCGAAATCCCATTTCCCGAATTCCATTCACGCCGGCCGCGTCCAGTAGAAGATGCCGATCATCAGCGGCCCGAGTAGAAAGAGTGCAGCCGGGAGCACGACGCCCAAGCAGACGAAAACCCGATCGTCCCACGGGGAGGCCAGGTGCTCCAAGACGCACCGCGTAGGGTCGTCCGGATCGTAGTAGACCTCGTGCTCCGAGCCCGGCGAGTATTTCGACTGTAACATCAAGGCCTCGCTCTCCTTGATCTTGCTGTCGGCGACCGAGACTCGATGTCCCTGATATTCCGTCCCATCCACGCTGTACGTGTAAGTCAACTCGAGCACGAAGCTTTTGATGTGCCGCGTGTAGCGGCCGACGTTCGGGGAAATCGCAAGCTGGCACGCAATGACCGTCCCCGTCGTGCTCGGCCAATCATGGGTCTCAGCCGCCTGGAGCGCCATCCAAACGCCCCCCAAGGCCCAAAGCGGCGCCATGAGGAGGAAGAACCAACCGGCAATCAAGACCGCCCAGCGTTCCATCGGTCCGAGTTGGCGACCAGTCCTGGTCGCGCCGCTTGCCACGGCGACCGTCCGCCCGCCAACGGGCGTCACGACTGCGGCAAGGGCCGTCGCTGGCGGCGGTAACTCCGTCTTGGGCGCAGGCGCTACCGGTTTGGGCGAAGCTGGCCTGGCCGCCGCGGCTTGCTCCGCGCCCGGCAGCGGAAGTCGGCAAATCGTGCAATAGAGCCGCGGCTCGCCCGACAAGGTGCGTTCCGAGTATTTCTGGCCGCACTGGGAGCAGACGAGCGCCATGGATTCGTGACCGGCTCTTACGCCAGCATCTTCTCCACTACCTTCCCAAACACGTCCGTGAGGCGGAAATCGCGGCCTTGAAAACGGTACGTCAGCTTGAGGTGGTCCAGGCCCATCAGGTGCAAGAGCGTGGCGTGCAGGTCGTGGACGTGAACCTGGTCCTCGACGCCGTAGTAGCCGATCTCGTCGGTTTGGCCCAGAGACAAGCCCGGCTTGATGCCGCCGCCAGCCAGCCACATGGTGAACGATTCGACGTGGTGATCGCGGCCGATCAGCTCTCGCGGCTCGGCCTGCGGCGTGCGGCCGAACTCACCCCCCCAAACGACGATCGTGTCTTTGAGCAGGCCACGCTGCTTGAGGTCTTTCACCAGTGCCGCCGCCCCCTGGTCGGTTTCCAGGCAGATCTTGTCGAGCGATTCGCCGAGCTCGGTCCCCTTGTTGCCGTGATGGTCCCAGTCGGTGTGATAGAGCTGCACCATCCGCACGCCGCGCTCCACCAGCCGCCGTGCGAGCAAACAGTTCATCGCGAAACTCGGCTTGCCCGGCTCGACGCCGTATGCCTGGAGCGTCTCTTGCGACTCGCCCGACAGGTCCATCAGCTCCGGCGCGCTGGCCTGCATCCGGAACGCCATTTCATAGGCGGCAATCCGCGTGGCGATCTCGCCGTCGCCGGTTTCCGCGAGCCGCAGCCGGTTGAGGTCGTTGACAGCGTCGATAAACCGCTCCTGGCCGTCGCGCTTGATTCCAGCGGGATTGTCGAGATTCAGAATCGGCTGGCCGACGCTGCGGAACGGCACTCCTTGGTACGCCGTCGGCAAAAAGCCGCTCCCCCAGTTGGGCGCGCCGCCGCGCGGTCCGCGAGGTCCCGATTGCAGAACAACGAAGCCGGGCAGACTCTCCGCCTCGCTGCCGATCCCCCAGGTCACCCAGGCCCCGAGTGCCGGCCTACCAAACAATGGCGAGCCGGTATTCATGAAGAACTTCGCCGGTCCGTGGTTGAAGACGTCGGTCTTGACGGCGCGCAGCGTGCAAATGTCATCGGCAATGCTCGCCAGATGCGGCAGGCACTCGCTGATCGTCTGGCCGCTTTGGCCGTGCTGCTCGAACTTACGCTTCGTCCCCATCAACTTGGCATCCTGCTTGATGAAGGCGAACCGCTTGTTGGCGACGAACGACTCGGGGATTTGCTTGCCAGTCAGCTCCTGGAGCTTGGGCTTGGGATTAAAGAGTTCAAGCTGGCTCGGCCCGCCGGCCATGAACATGAAAATGATGTTTTTGGCCCGCGGCGGGAAGTGTGTTGGCTGGGGAGCGAGCGGATCGTTAGCCCGGCTCCGCGACGTCGATTCGGCAGCAGCGGCCGAATTGAGCACGCCATCCTTGGCCAGTAGCGAACCGAGGGCCATGGCCCCCAGGCCGATGCGGCAGTCACGCAGGAAATGGCGGCGCGTGAAATACAAGCTGGGATCCATCATCGCTACTCCCTCGTGATCATCTCATCCAAATTCAGCAGCACCCGGCACACGCTCGTCCATGCCGCCCGCTCGCGTCGAGCAGTATCGTCCGGGCAGGTCTCTCTCGAAACCAGCGCCTCGGCAGTCGCCGGATCGTCGGCCATGGTCTTGCGCTCAGCAGCGAGCACTTCGGCCAGTACAGCCGCCTCGCTGGCCGCCGGTTCGCGGCTCATGCAAAGCTGGAACGCGTGCGCCAGCCGGCCAGCGTCGTCGGCCATCGGCGCGGCCAGGACGCGGCCAGCCATCGCCTGGGCACACTCGAAAAATGCCTGGTCGTTGGCCATCGTCAGCGACTGGAGCGGCGTATTGCTGCGGACCCGCCGCGTGCAGGTGACGTTGGCATTAGGCGCGTCGAACACGGTCAGCGATGGGTAGGGGCTGGATCGCCAGAAGTGCGTGTACATCCCGCGGCGGTAGCGGTCACCGCCCGTGGCCGCCTTCCAGGGCTTGGGATCCTGCGTGAAGTCGAACACTCCGTCGGGTTGAGGCGGAAAGACGCTTGGACCGCCCAGCGTCTCGGTCAGGAGGCCGGCCGCCGACAGTGCCACATCGCGGACAATCTCCGCATCCAGCCGCAGCCGGTTTTGCCGCGCCAGCAGCTTGTTCTGCGGGTCCCTTTCCGCCAGGTCGGTGCGGACATTCGACGACTGGCGGTACGTCGCCGACTGGACCATCCGCCGATGCATGGCCTTGGTGTCCCACTCGGTGGAGACGAACTCGCACGCCAGCCAATCCAAAAGCTCCGGATGCGCCGGCGGCGTCCCTTGCAGCCCGAAGTCGTCCTCCGTTTCCACAATGCCGCGGCCGAAGAGTTTTTGCCAGTCACGGTTCATCACCACGCGGGGCGTAAGCGGATTATCCGCCGACACCAGCCAGCGGGCGAAATCGAGCCGGTCAAACCCGCTCGTCGATACTTTCCGCGTCCCCGCCGCCGTCGTCCGCAGCGAGACCAGCGGCGGTAGCACGGCCGGCGAATTGCCCGTCACCCTCGCCCCGTGATCGAGAAAATCCCCTCGCTTGTGGACGAACGTCTCCCGCGGTTCCTGGCGCTCGCGGAGGATCATCGTCGAGGGAATCTTCGGCTCTTGCTGTTTGAGCTGTACGACCTCCTCGAGCAGTGGAAAACGCCGCCGCGCATCATCGGTGTCGCGATAGTGGTCTTCGATGAGCTTCTTGTTGGCCGCGTCGCGCTTCTCAAACGGCATGTCATAAGCAACCTGCACCGGCCCCGGCAGTCGCGCTCGCTGCTGCGGCGTGATCGTCGCTTCCCACTCGCGCTGCGCCTCCTCGATCTGGCCGCGGCCTGCTTCCACTTTTACGTCCAGGTCCTTGATCTTCTGACGAATTTCCTCGCGCCGTTTCAGCTCCCCGCTGGCGATTTGCAGTGACGATGGCGCTTCGATCGTCGGCTCGTCGCAGTTGTTAAGCAGGGCGAAGATCTCGTAGAACTCCGCCTGCGTGATCGGATCGTACTTGTGGCTGTGGCAGCGGGCGCAGCCGAGCGTCAGTCCCAGAAATGCCGAGCCCGTCGTGCTGACCCGATCGACAACCGCCTCGACGCGGAACTGCTCCTGGTCGGTTCCCCCCTCCTCGTTGATCAGCGTGTTGCGGTGAAAGCCGGTCGCCACGAGCTGGCTCGTCGTCGGCCGCTCCAGCATGTCGCCGGCCATTTGCTCGATGGCGAACTCGTCGAACGGCTTGCCGGCATTGATCGCTTCGATCACCCATTCGCGGTACTTCCAGATCTGCCGGCCGAAGTCCCGCGTGTAGCCGTTGCTGTCGGCATACCGCGCCACGTCGAGCCAATGCCGGCCCCAGCGCTCGCCGTAGTGACACGAAGCGAGCAGCCGATCCGCCTGCCGCTCGTATGCGTCCGGCGCTGCGTCGGCAACAAACGCATCGACCCCGTCGGGAGCAGGCAACAGGCCGATCAGGTCGAGGTAAAGGCGGCGGATAAGCGTTTCACGGGATGCCTCAGTCGATGGGCCAATACCCTGCGTTTCGAGCCGGGCCAGTATGAAACTGTCGATGCTGTTTCGAGTCCAGTCACGGCGGCTGACGGAGGGGAGGGCGGCCCGAACCGGCTTGTGAAACGACCAATGATTGGCTTTGCTCGATGGCGTCGGGCGCTCTTCAGCCGGATGTAACGCTCCCGCCTCGACCCATTTCGCGAGCAGCCCTATTTGCTCCGCCGAAAGCTGCGGCTCGTCCTCCGGCGGCATTTTGGACAGCTCTTCATCCCCCTTCACGGCGCGGATCAGCAGGCTCTGTGCCGGCTTGCCCGGAACGATTGCCGCTCCCCCATCGCCGCCGCGCAAGGCCAGTGCGGCCGCGTCGACCCGCAAGCCGTTTTCCTGCTTGTCCGGCCCGTGACATTTGGAGCAGTGGCGGACAAGAAGCGGCTTGACGTCGCGGCTGTAATCGACCTCCTGGCCGGCGGCATAGCCGGCCAATAGCGAACCACATGTGAAAGCCAAAGCAATGGGGACCGCAAGTTTCATGCACGCACCCTGCTGCTGCCGCGTAGAACCTGGGGCGGCAAGCCCCGGAACTTATAAGTATCAGTAGATACGAGGTTTAGAGCAAGTCAACGGCCCCGGAAATTGGCAGACGTTATCCGGCTTTGCAACTTTCGAGCGCTGGCTTCCTAACGCGGACCCACGCGGCATCGAGTTATGCCAACATGGTACGATGGGAAATGCGGGTTTTTGGAACCCTCGACAAAGGTACGAACGGCCCCACGGTGCGCTTAAGAAAGGGGCTTCCTTCCCACTCCCATGGCCCCATCATGACCACCACCTTCCTTCGCTGCGGCTGGCTGTCTTTTGGCTTGATTGGCGTCATCGCCACGTCTGCCTGGGGTCAGCGTCCCAACCGGCAAGAGGTCCCCCCGGAGAACCGCGAGAACGTGGAAATCGCCGGCACGCTGAAGCAGATTGGACCAGGGCTGCTTCACGTCGCTACCGACGCCGGAGACCAATGGCTCGTGCGGCTCGAGGGACGGCCGCAGGAGATGAAGCTGGCGTTCGGTGGCAAAGCGGAACCGGCGTTTTTACGTAACGGAATGCTGGTGCAGTTTGCGGGAACGGTCAACAAGAAGGGACAACTACAGGAGAAGCTTGACTCGCTGATCGTGACCTCGCTTCGGGAAGGGGTCGAGGTCGGCCTCTTTCCGGAGGCATCGGGGGGCAATGCCGGCGGCCTCTTCTCCGACAATAAGCCGGATGAGAAGCCCAAGAAGCAGCCCAAGTCCGAAGCGGTTCCTTGCCGGGTCACTGGTTACATTACCAAGATCGGCCGTACGGGCGAACTGACCGTCAATTGCCGCAATGCGACTGTAACGGCCAGCCTGGGGGAGGAAGCCAAAATCTCCGTGGACATGACCGACCTGCGGCTCGCCCAGCCAGGAGACAAGGTCGAGTTGCGCGGCTGGTACATCAAGAATCAGAAAGGCCAGGCCTGGTCGCGGGACGTCAGCATCTCCGCTGCCAGCGTGCTAGGCGAAACGAAGAAGAAGCCGCGGGAAAGTGACAAGGAAGCCGACACCAAGCGGCCTGCCGAAAAACCCTCTGGCACGAAAGAAGCGCCGGAAAAAAAGGTGAACGAGAGCAAGACAGCGGAAGACAAGAAATGACACGAGCCAGGCAGGTTGCTGCCTGGCTCGCGAGCGGTTGATTCGAGCGGAGTGGGCACGGGAACGTTTCCCGCGGCGCCTGCTACTCGTAATTGAACGTGCCCATGTAAGCGCTGCGGCTCTCCGGCACGCTCCAGGTCGTTCCCAGACCTCGGCCGGTGAACTTCCCTTCGGTGGCCACGCCGGGGGCAAAGTGCGTCACCTGGGCCAGCGGCGGATAGTAAGCTGTTTCGTTGCAGCAAATGCAGTCCTTCTCGCCGCATTTGCGCGTCACCAGCTTCAAGCTGTCGCCAGCCTTCAGTCTGCCTGTCAGCTTGGCAGTGTCGAGCGACATCTCGATGGGCACAGAGTCCACGCGGACGACCTTCTCCGCACCACGGCCGGCATGTTCCTTGGCAAAGGCGATCAGTGCATCCCGCTGCTCGGAGCTCGCCTTGTCATCGACGATGATCGCACTCTTGATCTGCTTGGGATCATTGACCCCTTGCTCCGCCAACGTGTCAGACGCGGTCATGACCACGATCACGCTCAAGCCCGACAGATCCACGCCGTTTCGCGACCCTTCCCTGATGTTCCACGCCATCAGGGCGTCTTTGCCGGTGAGATTGATTTCCGAATTGGCAAAGCACGGCCCGGTGTAAATCTGGCAGGTGCGCGCCTCCAGGTAATTGCCGTTGATCTCGCCGGCATGAACCAGCGCAGGGAAGACCGCCATGGCCAAAAAGAGGGCCAGATATTTCATCGCATGCTCCTTATGACGAACGACCGTAGAGAGTGTATTTGAGCGAAAGCTTGGGTCCACAAGAGGGTCCGCGACAACCACTTTGGATTTTAACCGTTTCACCTCGAAAGGGCTACTTTTTTGTGTTTGCAAGCCAGACATGATGGGGCAAGACGCGGCTGTGCAGCGCCAGGTACGTGAGTACGACCGCCAGAGTGCCGCAGAGGATGACAAAGAGAAGGGCGAACCGATCATCCCGCCAGAAAAGCGCGTGGTCGATAAGCAGCCCGACGATCAAACCAACCGCTCCGGCGACGATCAAGGAGACTTTCATGAGTCACCTCCGTCACAGAGATTGAATTCTAGCGGAATCGGGGCACTCTCGCCATTGGCTCGCTTGTGGTCGTGGGGTGGTTTAAGCCCCTGACGCTCGAATGGCTGTCGCCTCGCCTGTCGGTTACGATGGTCAGGCGAAATTGAATACTCAATGTTGGACGGTCCAATCAAGGAACCATGATGTCTGTCCGGCAAACGACGCTGCTCCTCTTGGCCGCCCTGGCTGTGACATTTTGTCCCGGCTGCTGGTCGCGCAGCGCTCCGTCCCCCGCAGCAACCAGCGGAACTGACGGCGACCCAAAGGCCAAAACTGGAGGCCTGACGCCGCTATCCGAGAAAACCAAGGACGGTCCAGGAGAGGAAAAGTCGGCACCCAAGGACGAGAAGTCTTCCGCGACTGACAGCAGCAAGCAAACAAAGGCTGGTAGCACCGGCCAGGATCCGCAGCCGGCCGGGGCAGAAGCGGGGCCGCCGGTGGATTTAAAGTCGCTGCTGCCCGAGCTCGTGGCCGGCTTTCGGTCCCCCTATTCGGTCGAAGTCTTCCAGGCGGCCGAAAAGCTCCGCCAACTCCCTCCTGAGGCGCGGCGAAATGCGCTGGCTGAACTTTCGGCCCATGACAGCGCCAACGTACGCGAAAATGCCTGGCGGGCGTTTGCCACTTGGGCGACGCGGGAGGACGTGCCGACGCTCATCGCCGCCTTGCAGAGCCCGCACGAGGACGTGCACACGGCCGCACTGGAGTTGATGGCCCAGTTTCCCAACGTCGAAACGATCGGCGTGCTGACGAAGCTGCTACCGGACGGGAACTTTCGCGAGCGGGCCGAGGCGCTGCTGATCCGGGTCGGTCCGGCGGCCGAAGGTGCTGTACTGGCTTACATCGACCACACGGACGCAGCTTTGCGGTCGGCATCCTGGCGCGTCTTGGGCGAGATTGGCACTCGCAAAAGCCTCTTGGCGCTCGAGCGGCTTGCCACGCAGCAGCAGTTTCAGAACGACGCGGAACTACAGGGGTCGCTCGCGAAGATCAGGGAGCGGCTCAGAAGGTAGCCCGCATTACCGGAACTTGGGTCCGCCGCTCGGCGTTCCGCTAGTACTTCATCCACCCCAAATACTGCCAATACTCAAAGATCCAGGGGTGGGAAAATGGGTTGAGGCTGTTATAGGTGGCCGAGAAGGCGCTAATGGCCAGGAAAGCCAGGCAGAACCAGCAGGCGCGGCGCGACGGCGATGCCCAGTCGGCTGCCGGCAGCATCGCCACCAGCCACAGGGGCGCGAGCCACAGCATCCATCTCAGGCAGCAGCTCACGCCGCCGTAATTGCGGTCGATTTGCGACCGCGTCAGATAGAACGCCAGCACGGCCAAGGAAATCAACACCACTGCAATGGACAGTTCGCGCCAGTCGCGGTCACGGCCCGTGATCGCCAGCCCCAGCCCCAGCACCGTTAACAGCCAAATCGGCGTCAGCGAGAAAAGGCCGTGATGCCCGATCAGACAATGGACGGCGTACAGGGCAGTCGATGTCTCGCCGCGATCCACTCCTTGGAGATTACCGCTGGACCAGTAGCTTCCGGGAAACTCGTACCAGTTTCCCCACTGTCGAACCTGGATCTCCTCCTGGTCCTCATCCTTGATCATAGCGAACCGCTCGCGTGATTGCGGATCGACCAGCACCCAGCGCTTGTTGGGCCGCGATTCTTCGAGCCAGCTTTCCGGCGAGACGGTCACCCCGCCGCCCGCCAGCCATTGCTGAAGTTCGCTCGACAGGGAAATCCGCGGCGCGCGCTTCTGGTCGGTGGGATCGCCTGCGGCGGGAATAATCGGCGTTTTTTCATCCAGCGGAAACTTCGCCAGCGTCTTCCCGTCCTGCCGCTGCGCATAAGGCGGCTTCCAGGTGTCGTGCGCCAAGTAGTTCGTTCCAATAGCCGCGGCGGCAATCAGCAATGCCGGTGAAACGAACCAGACCAGAGCCTGCCGCGGCGATCGCTGGACCAGCATGCTGGCCACCACCACGAAGAAGGCCAGCGCCGGCAGTTCGCAGGCCGCCGTGAACGCGGCAAATAGTCCTGCCCCGGCGAATCGCCACCACTCCTCCTGCCGTTGCCAGCAGATCGGCAGCAGGCAGGCCAGCGTGAACATGGCGCTCACGGCTGCCGGCAGGTGGTTGTTCAGCGCCACGGCAAACGTGGTCATGCACGTTGCGCCGCACCCGCAGGCGACGACAAACATCCGTCCCCAATCGGTGGTGCCGTATTTCTCCGCCAGCCACGCCAGCGCCGCCAGTGCCAACCCCAGCGGCAATACATTCGTAAACAGCAACATCAGCCGCACGACATAGAACGGCTTTTCCTCGAGTGTGGCGCCGGTCAGTTTCTTGATCAGCCAGTACTCCCCGGCCAAGAGGGTCGGAAACAGCGTCGGCTTGCTCGAGTAATAGTGCCACTTCCCGTCGCTTCCCCGATGGTAGACGACATCGATGCTGTGCCAGACCGGGTCGCGCTGATCCTCTTTCCGCTCGGCCAGGTCGTCGAAGTTCTCATATTCCTTGAAGATGATGTCGTCGATGACGTAGGTCCCTTCATCGACCAGCGCGCGAATCGTCGCCCAACGGCTTTTATCGTTGGCACTGAGAAACGGCGAGGGATCTGCCCGGCTGGCTGACTCCACCTGCATCACGCGGGCGGTCATGGTGCCCACGGAGATGGCAATCAGCAGTCCATATACAGACCAACGCCAATACTTCGAGACCGACAGGCTTTCATCGTTCATAGCGAACCCGCAGCCGCGCACGAGGAATTGGTGCGCCAGAATAGGCACTCAATCCTAGCTTCTGTCGCGCACGGGTTTTGGCGAATAATTCGGTCGGTCCGATTATTCAGAAAAATCGCCTGAAAATTGAAATTGCCCACGAAGTGCAAGTGGGAGGCTGCAAGTCGAAGGCTAGACGCTGTTTTCATCGCGAGCCGCCGCCGGCGAGCCAACGCGGGCCTTGATCGAATACGTCGCCGCATTCTGGCCATAGTAAGCGGTAAACAGCTCCGCCAGAAAGCCCATTGAAATGAACTGAGCGCCCAACAGCAGCGCGGCGACCGAATAGAGGACGGCCGGACGGTTGTGCAAGTCCTCGAGGTTCCACTCCGGAAAAATCTTGTCCGCCACCCAGTAGCCCGTCAGATACGTCAGACCGCAAAAGCCAAGAGCAAACGAGACGATGCCGAGCGTCCCCAGCAAGTGCTGCGGTCGATGCGTGAAACCGGTCAGGAAGTAAACGGTCAGAAGATCCAGAAACCCCTTCATGATCCGCGAGACGCCGTACTTGCTCCTACCGAACTCGCGGGGGCGGTGGGCCACCACGATTTCTCCCACGCGAAACCCTCGCGCCGCGGCCAGCACCGGGATAAAGCGGTGCAGTTCGCCGTAAATCCGCACCTCCGAGAGCACTTCGCGACGGTAGCATTTGAAGCCGCAGTTGTGATCGTGCAGCTTGACGCCGGTCAGAGCGCCCACCAGCCAATTGAAGATTCGCGACGGGATCACCTTGTGCCACGGGTCGTGCCGTACCTTCTTCCAGCCGCTGACAATGTCCAGCTCCCCCGTCATTGCCTCCAGAAATCGCGGCATTTCGTGCGGATCGTCCTGCAAGTCGGCATCGAGCGTGAACACGAACTGTCCGCGAGCCTCTTCAAAGCCCGCTGAGAGCGCCGCCGCTTTGCCAAAGTTGCGGCGCAGGCGAATGCCACGAACTCGCGAGTCTTCACCAGCCAGCCGCTCGATCACCGCCCATGAATCATCGGTCGAACCGTCGTCGACGAAGATGATCTCCAGATCGTGCCCCCGATCGCGAGCTACTTCTACCAGCTCCGCATGCAGGGCCGGCAAACTCTGGGCTTCGCAGAATACTGGGATGACGGCAGAGAGGGAAGGCACGGGGAGGGTTCAGGATTCAGGGTTCAGGAGTCAGAGGCCAATTGCGGGGCGACAAACTTTCAGCCTAATTGGAGGCGGACGCCTTTACTGGAGTGAGATTAACTCCGCGGCCCAAATTCGGCGAGATGACTTTCACAGCGGTACTGCGATCGGCTGACCGATGGCGGCAGTACGCGGCTATAATCCTCTGTTTTCCGCGACGCCAAAGGAGCCGCCGTTGTTCGATCTGCTATTCATTTTGCTCCTGTCGATTCATCTGCTACTGGCGAATGTTGCGGCAGGAGGTCCGCTCGTTTGTCTATGGCTGGAATGGAAAGGCCGTGCCAAGCGCGACGCCCTGGCGGGCCAGGCGGCGGATTATCTGGCATTCTGGTCGCTTGCTTCACTCCTCGGCGGCGGGTTATTGGGGATGTTGCTAGGCGCCCTTTTGTGGGATGGCGCGTATCGGTCGCTGTGGATGGAGCGGCTGGCGCACAAGGCGAGCTGGGCAATTGGCGAATACGCCGTGTCGCTATTCGTGATTGGCGGCTATTGGCTGTGGCGCTGGATCCGCCCCGCAGCCGGCATGCCCACTGCCGTCTGTCGCATGTTCCTGCTGCTATTCACGGCCACCAACCTGCTCTATCATTTTCCGCCGCTGTTTCTGGTCGCGTCGCGATTATCAGATGCTGGGGAGGCAACTGGACTGCCGGTGACGCCGGCGCTATTTCGCCAGGAGATGGCCCGCGGCGAAGTGGCAGCGCTAACTGCGCATTTCACGCTGGCGTCGCTCGCCATGACAGGTGTGATGTTGCTAGGCCTGGCGCTGCGGGTCAAGCGCCGCGGCGGCACGGACGACGATTACGGACGGCTGGCTCGCTGGGGAGGTTGGATCGGTTTGATCCCGTCGCTGCTGCAGTTGCCCGTCGGCCTGTGGGTGCTGGCTACCATCTCGGCAGCACTGCAAAGCCGGCTCATGGGGAGCCATTTCGTCGCCACGGGCTGTTTCCTGGTGGGCCTGCTCGGCGCGCTGTGGCTGATGCGCGAGCTGGCTGCCATCGCCCTGGGGGAACGCGAGCGGAGCCAGCTCATCCGGACGATGGTGCTGATGGTGGCGGTCGTCGCGCTGATGACGGCCGCACAACAACTGGCCCGAGTTCGCAGTTCGCCGGCCGCGACGGCGGCTGCTCCTGCACAGCCAAGCGGCAAGATCGCCGCAGCTACGCTACATTAGGCGCATGCTCGACAACATCATCCTCAAGGACGATTCCGCCGGCAGCATCGCCGAAATCATTCCGGGGCTGGGCTTCAACTGCCATCGCTTTGCCGCGATGCATGCCGGCCAAACGGTGGAAGTGCTCTATGCCGCCGCCAATTTCACCAAGGGGACCGAGCGGCCTTCCGGCAGCGGCACGCCAATTCTGTTTCCATTTCCTGGGCGAATTCGCGGCACGTCGCTGGTCTGGCAAGGCAAGACATATCCGCTGGAAGCGGGGGACGGCCGCGGAAACGCGATCCACGGATTTGTGCACACGCGGCCGTGGCGTGTGCTCGAGCAGACCCCCACCCGGCTCGTCGGTCAGTTCCATGCCGGTCGGGACGATCCGTCACTTCTGGCCCGCTGGCCCAGCGATTTTCGCATCACGGCGACCTACGTCCTGGCCGGGCAGACACTGGCGATGAACTATCTGTGCGAAAACATGGGCAAAGTGCCGCTGCCTTGCGGCCTGGGAACGCACCCCTACTTTCGCGTGCCCCTGGGTGGCTCTGACGGCGCGGCGTGCCTCGTGCGGCTGCCGGTGCGCGAGCGGTGGGAGTTGGCCGAGATGCTGCCGACGGGGCGGCGGCTGCCCCTGGAAAACGCGGGCCAGTTTGCCGCCGGCCAGCGCTTCGCGGAAATGAAGTTCGATGACGCATTTACGGGGCTGGAGTTCAGTAGCGGCTGGTGCCGTCCGTCGATTCACGATCCGGAAAGCGGCGCGACCGTGACGGTGGCGTTCGACTCGGCGTTTCGCGAGTGCGTCGTCTACACGCCGCCGCATCGCGAGGCCATTTGCATCGAGCCGTATACCTGCGTAGCCGGCGCCTTCAACCTGGACCCGGGTCTGGACACGGGCCTGCGCATCCTGCCACCGGGAGGGAGCTTCACAGCGCAGGTTGAGTTTCGCGTGAGCTAGGAATTGCGCCAGAGGCCACATGTTGGGCTGTCGGCCCGTCGCATGAAATGCCCTCACCCGGCCTTCGGCCACCGTCTCCCGAGGGGAGAGGGTTTTTCATGGAAGACTATTCGGCCGGCAGCTTCCCTGCCTTGATCTTCTCGCCGTAGGTCGTGCCGTCGGCGGCCTTCTCCGCCTCGGCCTTTTCCAGCCCTTCGAAGATGTACTTCTTGGACGCCTCGAGCTTGCCAGTAAATTTTTCGAAATCGGCTTTGGTAAGAAATTTGCCGACCGCCTTGCCGTAGTCGTTGGTCTCTTTTTTGGCCTTGTCGCTGGGGTTGTGGCACACGTGGCAATTGGCCGCCTTGGCTGCCTTGATGAATTCCTCGTTCTTGTTCCCGTCGAGGTATTTTCGCCGCCACTGCAAGTTGAACGGGGCGATTCCCAAGGCCGGGCTGATGCACCAGCCGATGACGATCGCCCCCAGGCAGCCGATCAGCAGGAATTTCCTCATGTCGCCTCCCGATCGAGTTCGCTGCGGCATTTGGACGGTTCTGCGCGAGGCCCACTAGCCCGCCGGCAGCTTCCCCTCCTTGATCCGCTCGCCGTACGTCTTGCCGTCAGGGGCTTTCTCGGCCGCCGCCTTTTCAAGGCCCTCTTGAATGTACTTCTTGGCGGCGTCCATATCCTCCTTGATCTTTTCGTATCCCGCTTTGGTGATGAATTTCTTCACCACCTTGCCGTATTCGTTGTGATCCTTCTTGCTCTTGCTGTTGGCGTCGTGGCATACGTTGCAACTGGCTGTCCCAATCCCCACCGCCTTGACAAAGGCCTCGTTTTTGTTGCCTTCCACGTACTTCGCCTTCCACTGGGTGTTAAATGGCGGCAGAGCCAGCGCCGGAGCGGCAATGGCAACTACGACCAGCAATGCCAGGCAGCGCTTCCACATCTGCATTCTCATGTTCCAAATCTCCCAGAATTCAATGCCGAATAAACAACCGCGCAAAAAATCGGGCCGCCAGGTGGCAGCCCGATTGATTATGCAATCCACTAGCCAGCGACGCTACTAGGCGCCGGCGGGAAGCGACCCGGCCTTGATCCGCTCGCCAAACGTCTTGCCGTCAGCGGCCTTGTCGGCTTCCGCCTTGTCGAGCCCTTCCAAGATGTACTTCTTGGCGGCCTCGACATCCATTTTCATTTTTTCGTAGTCGGCCTTCTTCAAGTATTTCGACACCGCCATGCCGTACGGATTGCGGTCTTTCTTGCTCTTGGAGCCTGGGTCATGGCACACGTTGCAATTAGCCTCCTTGACCGCCTTGACGAAGGCTTCGTTCGTGCTGTTGTCGGAATACTTCGCCTTCCATTCCTTGCTGAACGGCAAAATGGCCATGGCAGGAGTGGCCGCAACGCACAGGGCAAACGCACCCAGGCACAGTGTCAAAGCAAACTTCTTCATCCTGGCAAACCTCCACAGGGAGTAGGAAAATCGCCGTGTTGGCAGATAGGGCCGACGCCTCCGCAGCGCCGACCCACCATCGTGGTGGGAGAAAAAAGGTGGGCAGCTAATTAATAGAATTTAGGTGGCGACGGCTGTCAAGGAAGATACGGGCTCCTTGTTCACGCAAAGTTGGCGATGATGAAGAAATTGTCAGGTTTTAAGCAGTCGCTTGCGGAAGTTCGCAAAACATTGACGCCTGTTGATTGTTGCAGACCGGCACGAGTCTTCGCCCCCTGAGACAGATCTTTCCTGCGTCAGCGGGTAGAATCGCGGGCATGCGGTACAGCCTGCGTACTCTGCTCATTGCGGTTGCACTCGCTCCGCTGCTATTCGCGGCAGTCTTCTGGTTCGTCCGGCCAGAGCCTGGGTCGCCGGAGGCAATGCGAGAGTTTCTTTTGGCGATAGATACGAGTGATAATAATCGAATCGAATGGGCTGCCCGCAACTGCTTTGTCATTGGCTCTCGCGCAAAGGCGTATGAATCGGCCTGGGGGAATCTGCCACAGGTAATTCCCACGCCATTTGGAGCGAAATGGGTTTTCTCAACCAAGGGCGATTTCATTGTCGTCGTGGCGATTGGCGGAAATCCAGCAGTAGTTCGGATCGTAGAGGTGGTCGGAGTAGTGAATTGACTGCCTACTTTTTGGGTATCCCGCCTGGCCGATTTCTCCCAGAGGGTATCAGTACCCGCGGCCGGCGATAATGTCCACGAGCAGGGAAAGAGATTCACCCCATGCGTTTCACTATCCGCGACTTGCTCTGGCTGACGGTGGTGGTGGCGCTGGGATGGGGTGGTTGGTGGATCGGAGCCGGCTTGACGCCCGAGTTTATCGGCAAGAGAGGGATTTGGCTGACTATCGAGCCGCGCTTCAGGAGGCGCATTTCTACTCCGGGCAGTTTACGCCAGAACCGCGGGGCAGTTTCCCGTCGCCTAAGAAGCCGGCACCCGCAAAGAAGCTGCCAGGCGATGAGAGAAGTCAGTCTCAATAGGGGACATTTCTAAATGGTTTAAGAAGGGGGCATTTCTAGTGGTTGACGACACCTTGCCTTGAAAAAGCTTGACTCCCCCCAATCCGTTATGCGACACTAAATGGACTTCTCAGGGGCCTTTGAGAAGGGATCTTTCCACATGGCTCGTACTCTTGTGCCATGGCTGCGCTCGGTGACTGCTGCAGCCACGCTTGGTTTCTGTTTCGTAACAGGAATTTTCCTCACCGCGCGGCAGCTCTCCGCGCAGGAGGCCGACCCGATTGCCGCTCACCTGGAGGCCGGCGAATTTGCTCCCGCCCTGGCAGCGGCCCAGCGTCTGGCCGATCCCGCGCGGCGGGATGAGGCATTGGCCCGCATTGCGGGCGCTCAGGCGACGGCAGGCGCCAGCGAGGGCTCTCTCTCTACGGCCGGCAGCATCGGCGGCGACGCCGCGCGGGGCCGCGCGATCGACCAGCTCCGCGACGCTCTCTCCGGACGCGGCGGCGGCGTCGTGGCCGACTTTGACACTCTTATCGAACTGATCACGACCACGGTCGATCCCGATTCGTGGGACGAAGTGGGCGGTCCGGGAACGATTGCCGAGTTTCCGACCGGCGTCTACGTCGATGCGGCCGGAGTACTCAAAAAGTACAAGCCGGAAGTCGATCGCTCGCTGTCGTCGATTCGCGCCAGTGCCGCCCGCGCTTCCTCGTCGTCACGCGACCCGCGCCAGACGTCGGCGCTGAGGAAAGTGTCGCTGACGCGCCTGGAACGGTCGGTGCAGCTCCTGTATGCCCGCGGCAAACAGCCCGATGAAACGATGCAATCGCTGGCGGGCCTGCAAAAAATCCAGTACGTGCTCGTGTATCCAGCCAGCGGCGACATTGTGCTGGCCGGGCCGGCCGGCGACTGGCGAGCCGATGTGGAAGGGCGCATCGTCGATGCCGAGAAGGGGCGGCCGGTCGTACAGCTCGACGACCTGGTGACCGTGCTCCGCAATGCGTACAGCAAGGAGCCGAAGTTCGGCTGTGCCATTACCCCCGCGCAGGAGAACCTCGCCAAGGCCAAGGCCACGATCGAGAAATGGGCCGCATCGCCCATCTCCCCGTCGCAGCGCGGCCGCTGGCTGGAGGACATCCGCTCCTCGCTCGGCCAGCAGGACGTGACCATCCACGGGATTGATCCGCGATCGCGGGCGGCCCGCGTAATCGTCGAGGCCGATTACCGGATGAAGCTCGTCGGCATGGGTCTGGAGCCGGGCGTGCTGGGCGTCGAGAGCTATCTGGCGTCGATTAGCTTGAAACCGGGCGAAGCGCCGCCAGCGATGAACGTTCTGCGGTGGTGGTTCACGCTCAATTACGATGCCTTAAGCGCTACAGAGCCGCGGGACGCTTTTGAATTGAAAGGTCCGGGCGTGAAGGTGCTCAGCGAAAACGAGCTGCTTACCGAAAAAGGGGAGCGGGTCCACACGGGCGGTTCCGACGAGCTAAATGCCCGTTTCGCCCGCAGCTTTACGAAGCACTTCGAGGCACTAGCGGCCAAGTATCCCGTGTACGCCGACCTGCGGAATGTCTTCGATCTGGCGCTGGTGACGGCTCTGATGAAGAGCGAAGACCTGCCGGGGCAAGTCGGCTGGCAGATGACGCATTTCGGCCCGCAAGGAAAGTACGAAGTGGCAATTGGCGCCGCGCCGACGCACACGGACTCGGTCGTGAACCACCGCGTGATCGGCGCCAAGACCATCGTCGCCGGCATCAGCGGCGGCGTCTCGGTCGATCCGCAGCAGCTCGTCACAGGCGAGCAGATCAAGACCGACACCTACGGCGTGCTCAAGGGAGAGCACAAGGAATCGGCTCCGGAGAACCTGCCGCGCACCGCGTGGTGGTGGGACTGACGGGCTATTGCGGATTGCGGTATGGGGATTTGGGATTCCGAAAGCGAGCCGCCGGGTTTAGCCCGGCGGCCCCCCGTGACCAGGCGAGCGGGCCGGCGTCAGCCGTCCGGTGTTCCGAGTTCCACGTTTCGTGTTCCGGGTTGAGTGGTGAGAATTCCGCCCTCCGCCATTGATCATTGGGACTTGGTCATTGGGACGGACCGATGCTCACAAACGGAAGAAGTCCGCTGGCACCGATTTTCGCCCCGTGCGGATCAATTCCGCCGCGTCGTAACGGACTCCGACTTGTCTATGCTGCTGCGCTGCTTGCGTGCTGCAATCCGGCGCGGTCGCGGTGTCAAGACCCTGGAACAGGGCCCGACCCCGACGTTTCAAGTGCAATTAGCTCGCTGAAAAACTCTGATATCGATTGGGGCGAGACCACCTTCGGACGCGCTGGTCCGAAGCTTGTGGGTTCAAATGCTACTTCGCTGATGGAGCAAGGAGCTAAGAGGACGAAGGAGCTAATTCCACTGCTGGATGATCCGCAGACATTTGTTGCCGCTCACGTGCTCCTGACCAAATTGTGGCGGATCCCGAGCCAAGACAAGGAGTTAATTTCCGTTCCGATCAGCACTGGGTACTTTGTGAGCTATAACCGACTGACCGTGAGAATCGAATGGGCTGACAAACAAGGCGAGATGGTTAAGACCATCACGATCCCCGACGAGGATTGCCAAAGGAAGCGAATCCGTGACTGGTGGATGGCTCGCTATCGCGACTACGCCGACGAGTTTTCCCCCACCACGAAGGTTGATTAGTACGTCATGAGCTCCGCCGATTGCCTTTCCGAAGGAAACGAGGGGGCAGTGCAGGAGGGGGAACGACTTGTGACTCGGGGATGCCTGTCTTAGGAACTTTGCGATGTTTCGATTTTCACTTCGGGAGTTGTTACTGCTGACGTGCGTTGTGGGGCTGTGTATAGGATGGGGATTGGATCGCGCTCGCGCAGCTCGAACATCGCAAGCGCGTCAGCGCGACTGGCGCACCTGTGCGCTTGCGCTTGGAGAGAGACTTGCGAAATCGACTTGCGAGAACTTTCGCTTGGTGACACCCGACGGGAATGCATTTAACTTTGTCGGCGACGGCGACAAGCTTAACGAACGGGAACCCTTATCCTTGGAATGGAAAAAGCGAGAGTAGGTCAACCAACGGGTCATGCAGAGGCGATTTCAGTTTCGTTTGCGATCACTGTTCCTCTTGTTGACGCTAGCCGCGGTAGCGCTTGCGATAGGCAACCGCATTTCCAATCTGAGAAAGCGTCGGGACTATCACCGCATGATGTCGATTCCAACGTTTCAGCACTTTCTTATTAACGCCGACGATCCAGACGAACAGAAGCGAGTTGCGGACGAGATGGAGTCGCTGTGGAAAGAAAGGGAGCATCATGATGCGTTGGCCGATGAATACGATCGAGCGACTTGGCGGCCCTGGATGATCGTTGACGAGCACGAGTCGCCTCATGGAGACGGCGCGCGGAAAAGGCGCCAGTGAAGGGTGTGCCCCGGTCCTCCATCGATAATTCCGATAAAAAAGGAAACCGTAATTTTGACGGCAACACCATTCTGCAACGGCGGACCCATGAGCTGCACGCTTGCGTTCATGTTCGTGGCCTGTTTCGCTCTAGTGGGCTGCGACATTGCTCGCGACCAGTACAGGGCGTACAAGCAGTCGCGCATGGTCGAGGTGGGATGCTTTCCCTTTGGGGATGCTGACAATGCCAACGAGAGCGCACTGCTGGCAAAGATGAGCCGCTGTCCGGTCAAGGTTGAAATGGAAAGCACGCTCGGCATAATGTCAATCTACGTCGATCGTGCTGACGTATCTGTAGCACGCGAGTGGATTAGACACGACCGAGACCTTCAGCAGCGTGGTGTAAGGTTGATCGATTAGCAGGTCACCACTTGCCGGCGCGTCGTGTGGTAATCCTTAGATTCACAAACTATTCCGCGAGGCGGCTACCATTGGCTAAAGCCACTCCCATTCATTGCATCATTATGTCTTGTCAGTTGGAATAGCTGCTCTTCAACTCGTCGTTCTCCCGGACGTAATTCACCCGGCCAGCGATGATCCTGCTCGCTGTCTACTCCGGGATTTCCACCGGCTCGCCGTCATTCCGCTGGAAGAGCCGCTTGAGCGTCTTGGCGTCAACTGCCTTCGTGATCAGCCGGACGGCGCCGTCGCAAAAGGCGGCGTTAAAACCCCGCCCCCCAGGGTTTACGAGTCCCTTCAGCGGGTCCTTATCGTCCGGCTCGAAGTCATCGGGCTTCGTCCACACCGCAGCCTTTTCGTCGCCTGCCTCCACGACCATGATCGTGTTGCTCGTGCCATCGACGACTGCCGCCAGCGAAATGCCGGGCGGGTTGGTCTTCCCCTTGTCGCTGTCCGCCGGCGGGACGAAAGCGGCATTCTTCCCTTTTACGCCGAGGTAAACGGTCTTCCCTTCCCCCGCGCGGCTCGTGGGCGACTTATAAACATCGGGCATCTTGGCGATCAGCGCTTTGTTGTGCTCGCTATCCCACGGCTCATCAAGATGGAACTGATCGTACAGCGGTTGCTGTTCCACATACGGCAGGATATGGACCCGCCAGCTCAGCCCCGGCTTGCCGTCCTTGGTGAGGCTGTGGGAGGCGGGCAATGCTCGCCATACGTCATGATGGTTGTGCACGGCGATTCCAATTTGCCTGAGATTGTTCTGCGACTGCATGCGCCGCGCCGATTCGCGGGCGGCCTGCACCGCGGGCAAAAGCAGCGCCACTGCGACCGGCGCTGTGGCGCCCACGTTGGCGGTTGGCAGCGTCTGCCGCGTCGTGCTCTCCAGGCCCCGCGGCGTGCGGCGGACAACGGTCACGCCGGGCCGCAGATGACGATGGATCGAGCGGGCGCTGGGGAGCATGGCGGCGTCGAAGATTTGCGGGGGCGGGCCGCCGGAACCCAGTTCGCGGAAGCCTTCGCTCATGCCCGCCTGCATCATCGGCAGCAGCATCTGCACATACGGATAAGACGACTCGAACCACCGCTGGGCGTCGTAGTAGGTCACGGCCACCACATTCCCTTCACCGGCTAGCGCGGCAGCCACCTCCGGCAGATCGGCCAGCGACTTCTCGGCGGGTCCCCGGCTGAGAATCGCGCGCACGGTCTGCGGGAAGAACGACACGACGAGCTGCTTGTCCGTGATGCACCACGCCGGCTGAAATGGCATGAAACCTCCTGCGACCGATACGTAATGGACCTCCTGCCCGTTCTCCGTTGACTTTTTCACTTCGACCTGGCCGCCGAATTCGCCCGCCTGCTGTTTTGCCAGGGCGATGATCTTCTCCTGCGCGGCGACCAGCTTCGCTTTGTCCTTCACGTCCACAGTGGCGACGGCGCCCGTAAACCAGCCGTCGGCAGCGCTCATCGAAATGGTCCAGGTCGGTCCCACTGCCGAGAGCAGTTCTTCCTTGAGCCGAATGCCGCTGGCGTCCTCGAGGCCGCGGAGACTCTCCTCCCACTGGCGGGCGGCAAACGGCCCGCCCAGCTCGCGCACGAGGCCGTCGATCGTATCGAAGGTCTTGGCGGCGTCGATGGAAACCGACGTGGCAAACATCGCATCGGAGGGAATGTGCTTGAGATTGGCAGCCTTGATTCCAGGCCCTTCGAGCAAGGTCAACAGGCCCCGCGACTGGCCGTCGATCGAGACCAGCGACTTGCTCACGATCCCTTCGCCATCGAGACCGGTCACCGCTTCCAGCGTCTGGATCTGGTTCAGGCCCAGGGCCGCCACGATTGGCTCGGCCTGCGGACCGGCCAGCGGCAGCAAGGTCTCGCGGATGGTCTTTACGTCCACGAACGAAAGCGAGGCCCGCCGCTCGACCGGGAGGTTCTCGCGAACTTTCGTCAACCAGGCGGGCGTTTTCTTGGCTGCCAGGCGGGCTTGCATCTTGTCGATTACGCCCTCGCCGAGGCTGAGGTAGAAGTATTGCGCGTCGGCGCCGAACGTCATCGGCACTGGTAAGGCCTGCGGGTCGGGGGGCAGTTGATGAAACTTCCTCCCGCCGATCGTGACGTCCTTGAGCGGCGATGCCTCCCCAGGCTCGCCAGCGGCCAGGAGAACAGCCAAAAGCTGAGCCATTTTGGCCGCGTCGGCGTCGGCCTTGACGATCAGGCCGGCTTCCACGTCCACCGAGTTGTCCTTGGGAGCTAGCTTCGTGACGAAGATGGCCGTGGGCCGAGTGAGAATGGATCGCGACCAGAGGGGCACCATCTCGGCCGCTTTCTTCAGCCGCGGGTCTTCGGACTGGCCGAACTGCGCGGTTACCTTGACCAGCGACTCCTCGAGGGCCTTGGCAAACCGCGCCAGCTCCGGCTCCGCCAGGAGTTGCTCCGTGTGGTTCTTGCTGCTGGCATCTGGTTTGGCCATGCCCGACCAGGTGGCGTACAGCAGGCATTTTTCAGGCGCCACAAAGGCGAGGTTGGGATCCTCCTTCTCCGGCGGCATTCCCAGCGGTATGCCGACGCCGCCGACAGCCAGGAGCAAGACCATCATCTGGGACAGACCCATCGCGGCAAAACCCATCGCTTGCATGAGAGCACCCGTGAGTGAAAGACCATGCGGCTGACAAGTACGACGAAACGTCGGCGACTCGCGAGCCGAATGACGAGGAGTCTCGACAGCTTATCGCGCGCAGCAGCGAACCGCCAGCTAGGGGAATCATTAACCGGCGATGCAATGGATTGTCGCCTTTTGCGAAACGAAAGACAGCGACGTTGTCAATTCTCGGACGCTACACCTTCGCCGGCTCAATCGCCACCAGCTCTTGCGCCTCGGCCATCTTGCGAATGTCCTCGGTGATCCGCATCGAGCAGTATTTCGGCCCGCACATCGAGCAGAAGTGGGCCGATTTGAACGTGTCCTGCGGCAGCGTCTCGTCGTGGTAGGCGCGGGCCGTCTCGGGATCGAGCGACAGGCGGAACTGTTCGTTCCAGTCGAAGGCAAAGCGGGCGCGGCTCAGGGCGTCGTCCCGGTCCTGGGCTCCCTTGCGCTTGCGGGCCACGTCGGCCGCATGGGCAGCAATCTTGTAGGCGATCACGCCTTGCTTCACGTCCTCGCGATTGGGCAGGCCCAGATGTTCTTTCGGCGTCACGTAGCAGAGCATGGCCGCGCCGCTCCAGCCGGCTAGCGCCGCACCGATAGCGCTGGTGATGTGGTCGTAGCCCGGCGCCACGTCGGTGACAAGTGGGCCGAGCACGTAAAACGGCGCACCTTTGCAGATGCGAATCTGCTCCTTGATATTCATGTCGATCTGGTCCATGGGAATGTGCCCAGGACCTTCGACCATCACCTGCGTGCCGTTTTTCCAGCCGCGCTCGGTCAGCTCGCCGAGGACATTGAGTTCCGCAAACTGGGCTTCGTCCGAGGCGTCGGCAATCGACCCGGGGCGCAGACCGTCGCCGAGCGACCACGTCACGTCATACTCCCGCATGATGTCGCACAGGTCGTCGAAGTGGGTGTAGAGCGGGTTCTGCTGCCGATGGGCCATCATCCACTTGGCGATCAGCGAGCCGCCGCGGCTGACAATGCCGGTGACGCGGCCGGTTGTCAGATGGAGATGCTCCATCATCACGCCGCAGTGGACGGTCATGTAATCGACCCCCTGCTTGGCCTGGTGCTCGACCATGTCCAGGAAGTGCTGCGGCCGCATGTCCTCGATATTGCCGCCGAGTTCTTCGAGCATCTGGTAGATCGGCACTGTCCCGATCGGCACCGGCGACGCGGCAATGATCGCCGCCCGAATCTTGTCGATGTCCTTGCCGGTGGAAAGGTCCATCACGGTGTCGGCGCCGAAATGGACTGCCGTGTGCAACTTCTCCAGTTCTTCATCCACGTTGCTGGTCACTGCCGAATTGCCGATGTTGGCGTTGATCTTGCACGTGGCGGCAATGCCGATGGCCATCGGCTCGAGTCGGCCTGCGAGGTGGACCTTGTTGGCGGGAATGACCATGCGGCCGGCGGCGACCTCGTCGCGAATCAGCTCCGGCGCGAGATTCTCGCGGCGGGCGACGAATTCCATTTCGGGTGTAATCTGTCCGGCACGAGCGGCTTGAAGCTGAGTGGTCATGGGAGCATGTAAGGGAACGAGCTGATGAAACAGAGAAACACACTCCTATTATAAGCGATTGATTGCGGCACCAATGGGGGGGCGGCTTGCGAGGCTAGCCCGAGCTGCATCACTGGAAATCAGAATGAGATCAACCACTATCGAAGCATCGACAGGTCGAGAAGTCGCGCGGCGTGAAATACTCTTATCACGATGACTCGGAGGCCTTCAATCCGGTAGATGATGCGGTAGTTTCCCTCAATCGCATGGCGGTATTCGACTCCGAATTCTACCGCCTCCGGGATGACCTCGTACCGCTTGGGAAATGTTTCCAGCTTCAGGATCCGCTGCTCGATCTTCCGCACCCAGCGCTCAGCCGCCTGAGGATTATCTTCGGCGATGTAATCGCGGTTATATCGGATGTCCCGCTGGGCGGTGGCGGTGATTTCAACGACGTGCTTTCGTTTTGCCACCGCGCAATTCCTTGAAAAACTCCCGTGCCCGGCGAGTACGCCCGTGCTTTACGTCGGCTTCCCCTTCAGCCAGGAGTGCCGCCAGATTGACCAGCGCCACCTGACGCTGAAATGCTTCGGCCGACAGGATAACTACGTCCGGTTTACCCTCTGCGGTTACGATCACGGGCCGGCCCGTCGCCCGAGCCTGCTCCACTAGAGTCAGTGGCGCGCGCTCAAGCTCGGAGAGCGGTCGAAAATCCTCGGTGATACTAAGATTCATGGCGATTTCTACAAGTGTGAATTGCGTGCCCCCAACGACAGATTTCGAACGACGGCCAGCTGTCCCAACGCGATTCATGGTCTTATGTACATTGGAGTACTACGGCGCCGCGATCTTCCTCTCCACCAGATCGTACTTCCCGCCCGCCGCTATGGCGGTGAAGTCCGGCTTGTCGGCTGCCGGCGGCCCGCTTCGATAGTCGTAGAAATGC
>DASRJP010000353.1:0-70146 GCA_035649415.1 Pirellulaceae bacterium
GCCGCGCAGGGCCAGGGCGCGCGCGCCGGTGCGACCCGTCGCGGTCTGGGGTTGGTGACCGTTCATCAAGTCGTTCTCCGCTTGCCAAAGTTGCGCTAGGAGACCTTGCGAATCCCACTGCGCATGGCACCGCCCTTGCCAGGTAAACCTAGGTCGCGGCTAATGCACTGCCGGAGACGGCTGTGCCGAGTTTGCCGAATGTTCGGGTACCGCCATTGATTGCGGGTCTATACTTGATGAAAGCTGAAATCCCATTTTGCGGAGGATCGCATGCCCCGCTATCCACGATCTGATCTTTGGCTGATTTCCGGCTGCGGGCTGGCGGTACTGATCGCTGCAATGCCGTCGGGGGCGACCGCCCAGGATGCGCGGGTCGAAATGGAGCTGGTCATGGAGCCCGGCTTTCCCACCGATCAGGCCCGCAAATGGGTCACCCTGCTGGAGAAGGCGGGCGTCAGCGGTGTCCGCATCCGCAGCGGCAACGTCGGCGACCGCGCGCAGGTAGAACCGACAGGGACTGCGCGCAATCCCAGCTACAAGGTCAGCGGCATTCTGACCCTGGATGAAAAGCTGCTCTTGCCCGGCGGCAAATTCACCGCCGGCGACGCGGCAGGAATCGCGCGGTGGCTGGCGCGGCTCAAGGAAGGAGGGACCGAGGGACTCTCTGCCAAGCCTGGGGCGTTCGGGCTACTCCCGGCGCAGCTCGTGGCAACTCACGAAGCGCTGGCCGGCAAGGTGAGTTTTTCCACCAAGGGGAAGCCAGCCCGTGACGTGGTCGAAAAGATTGCCGGTTCGCTCTCCTTGAAAGTTTCCATCGAAGGCGCGGCACAGCGCGCGCTGGATGCAGCCGACCCAGTGGTGGACGAGCTGTCGGGACTGTCGCACGGGACAGTGATGGCGGCCGTCATTCGCCCCGCGGGGCTGGTGCTGTTGCCGGTGAAGGAAGGGGGGCAAGTGCGGCTGCAGATTGCCGACAGCAAGAGCGCCAAGGAGTCGTGGCCGATCGGCTGGCCGCTGCCGAGCGAGAAGGCGCCGAAGGATTATGTGCCGGACCTGATGAAGTTCATTCCGGTGGAGATCAACGACACGCCGCTGGGGGAGGCGCTGGGGGCGATTGCAGGTCGGCTGAACGTGCCGGTGGTGCTGGACTACAACGCGCTGGCGCGGCAGCGCGTGAATTTGGCGGAAAAGAAGGTCACATTCCCCAAGGGGAAGACGTTTTACGGCAGCATCCTGAGCAAGCTGCTGTTCCAGGCGAAGCTGAAGTACGAGCTGCGGCTGGATGAAGCGAATCAGCCGTTCTTGTGGATTACAAGCGTCGCGGGGAACTAATACCATCCAGAAGCGTCAGCGAGGTTGTCCGGCGCGAAGCCCCAATGACCAATGCCGCTGGCCTCCAATTGGTCATTGGTGCTTGTTCATTCATTGGCCATTCGGCAAGAGTTGGCTAGTCCCCAAGCGGCATCGTATTGATCTCCGATCGGAAGCGAGTGACGACTTTGCCGTTGAGCACGAGGAATTCGTCGTTAGAGCGCACCGAGTAGGTTCTCGCGTCGAACCGGTAGACACTGCGAACGACCGAGCCGATTCGCTCCAGCTTCTCGATGGACAAGCCGGCATTAATTGCTTCGGCTGCCTCGTCAACGTTTTTCTGAATCTCTTCGCGAGTACGTCCGTAGAAAAGAGATGAGTTTAGTTTTTTGCCGCCTTCGGCCGCAATGTGCGCCACGTAATACGGCTGCGGCGTCAACTGCTCGATCTTCAAGTTGTCCGCGCCGTGATGCCGCTTGAGGAATTCTCTCACCGCCGCCTGGTCGGCAGCGACCGAGCCGGGGGGGCGCAGTGGCTCCTGGCCGCTGGCGGTGGTGAGCATCAGGGTCCCATCCTTATCCATTTTCAACCCGTATTGGAATCCGCCGATCTCGCTGCCAGTGTTGTTCGCAACCTGCGCGTCGCTTATCGTCACCTGCTTACTCGACTGGATCACCGATAAGCCGCGCCGTTTCGCTTCGGCCATGCGAGCCTCGGCGTCGGGGTGTTTGGCCGAGAACGAGCGGCCGACCAGTTGGTTGAACTCTGGCAATTGCTCCGAATCGCTCAGCGGCCGTTCACTGCCGCCGCCAGTCGAGCCAGCGGACCTTTTGCCGACCGCGGCCTTGGTGGCCTGCCCATCACGATTCGCGGAGTTCACGGCCAGTGCGATGATCAGTCCAACTCCAGCCACGAGCACAATCGCCAAGGTGATTGCCCAGGCGATGATTCGCGATTTGTACTCGGGCGGTGGCTGTCTTCTGGAGACGCTCCTGAGTGGCGCTGGCGGGATGACCACGGGGGGCGAAGGCAGCGGCAGTTGAGCGACCGGCATCGTGAACCGGCGCTGGCAGCCTGGGCAGGCGACCACGCGGCCAGCCAACTGAAGATCGCCCTTGATCGGCTGACCGCAGTGGGGACATGACACAATGGACATGGCACGCTCCGGTTCGTCGCGCGGTAGTGTGGCGAGATGCTCCGTGCGGTCATTCGCTCACTGGCAACGATTATAGGAGTGGGGCGCGGCGGATCACAAATGCGGCGACCTGAATCAGGCAGTCATTCGGCCCGCTGGACCAAGTGGTTTCCGGTTCCTAGGATGCAGTCTTGAAGTGGCGCGCAAGGACGCTCCGGCCGTTTCCTGCGCCGAGCGTAACGTGCGAAGTTTCAAGCACTTGCAATCCTCGTGGAGTATCGGGCGGCGGGCGCAAGCGGCCGCCGACTTTGGCGATAGCCGGAGCCAGGTAGCATGGTCGAGCGAGAACTTGATCCCGGGGGAACCCGGCGGTCGGCGGAGGGTGCGCCCGCGGGGCCACCACTCGTCGAGCAAGTGCTCGGCTACCTGAACTTTTCGTCGGGAGCAGCGGACGGGCAGTTCCTGGCCAATCTCAATGCGCTCTTTGCCCAGGTGGCGGTGCAGACCGAGGGAAAGATCCAGCGGCCGACCTGGAAACGGCTCGGCGATCGGCTCCGCGAGTCGCTGGCTCAGCTGACGCAGACTAGTGCCGCCTTTCGCGATGCTCAGCAGGCGGCCGAGGTGGTGCGATTAGTGTTCGACGTTGTGTTGCCGACCTACCGCCGCTTTCACAGCGACCTCTTATTCCACCACAGCGACGACACGCTCTTTAGACCGTTTTTTATCGGTCGCGTATGCGAGGCCGTCCTGGCGCAGGGACCGCCGTGGACCGAGAGCGACCGGATCGCCCAGGGTGCGATCGACGACCTGAATGACTTTCTCGGGCACCGACCGGTCGCGGCACTGGAGTCGCAGAAGATCGAGCCCTACGCGCATGAGTACGTGCGGCCGATTCCGCTTTTTATCCGCGGATCGGGTGTGAGCTACGGCGCTGAGCGGGAGGTGGTGACGCTGGCGCTCAAGCTGCTGGAGGAGACCGATGCCGACCTCTTGCGGGCGGCGTGTTTCGATCCGGCACAGCTCGAAGAGCTGGCGATCGATCCGCGGGCCTACGACTTCGATCATCCGGCCAACAAACGCCCCAACTACCACTTCGGCCAGTGGGATCCGCACCAGGTGGACAAGCAAGGCCGCTACCGTCGGTTCGTCGTGCAGCAGGTGACTCTCGACGCACTGATGCAGCGGCTGACCGATGCCACGCAGTTGCCAGCCGAGGAAGTGCTCTTCGAGGCGGCAGCCGTGCTGGCGGGGACCATCCTGATGGCATCGGGGATCAGCGGGGACGGCCCCGGCGCGTTCGACTCGAGCGTGACGCTGGCCAGGCTGCTGCCGCGCATCGCCCGCTATCGCGACGAGTTCTACGAGCGGCTCTTTAACCGCACCAGTGGTGAGCACGCCGAGCGGCTGAAGATCGAGCGGGACGAGCGCCGCCAGCCCTTCGGCGGCGCGAGGCAGCATCTCAATGCGCAGCTTGCGCGGCGGCGAGCCAGCCAGCTCGAGCATGTCCACCTGGCTCGAATCTTTGCCCGCATGGGCCACGTTGAGGCGGCCAAGCGGCAAGCCCACGTCGTCCCCTGCGCCTCGGCGCGGATGCTCTGCCAGATCGATTGCCTGCTAGCCACCGGCGACCTGGCCTGCGACCACTCGCAGCTCGAGGAAGCGGCGGACTACCTGCCGAAGATGGTCGATCTGCTGAAGCGCGGGATCGAATGCGGCGCGATCATCGATCCTTGGAACATCCTGGGCTTTGACGCAAATTTCAGCCTGTTTCCGGCTCTGGAAAACAGTGTCCGCGATCACCGCGCCGATGAGCTCGTGGCGCTCATGGAGCGGATTCTGGCGTACTATTCGCGCCTGTGGAGCGCCGCTGCGGCGGAGGACCAGCTCGAGCTGTGCCAGCGTGTGGCGCGTGAATTCAAGGAGACGGCAAGCTGGTGGCACAAGTTTGCCGTCCATGAAGTATCGAGCGTCGAGGCAGTCGATGCACTGGTCGTCTACCGAGCGGCGGAGCGCGTGGCGCAGGCGCTTAACGTCTGGCACAAGGGGGGCGCCGCGGCAGGCGACGTCGCCTTCTGGGCGCCGCACGTCGAGATGTTCGACTCGCCAAAGGCCTACACGCTGGTGGTGGACGCGCTTTTGGATCGGCGGGATTACGTGGCCTCGATGGCGCTGCTGATGCACTGGCTTTCGCAGGCCAGCCAAATCGGCCTGGAGCGGTCCGACAGCTCGTTCCACGACCTGGCCCAGCGCTGGTTTACCGAGGTGACGTCGCCGCCGGCGGGAGAGAAACTTTCGTCCCAGTTGGCACGCAAGGCATGGGACCTGACCGGCAAGTTCCTCGATTACCTGGAAGCCAATGCCGACGACTACTGGAGCGTCCCGGAGTTTTCCGGCGGCAATCGCACCGGCGCCAGGCCCGCCGAAGCCGACGAGCAAGACGCCTGGGACGAGCCGGACGACGTGGTGGGCGCCGCCTACGACGACGTGGTTTTCCGCGGCAGCACCGAGGACGACATCGACAGCTCGATCTTCGAGGACGACGACTCGACGCACGATGAGCTGCTGCGCGAATCGCGCCGCGTTGCCGATCGGCTCGCTTTCCTGGCGACAATCGCCCGGCTGTGGCGGCTGATGGTAGTCACGCCGGCATTCAGTGCGGTGCTCGCCGATGAGGATCGGCAGGGTCGGACGGTTCGCTTGAGGGCCCTGGAGCGGTGGCTGACGCAGGCGCGAGAGAATCGGCAGGGGCTCGCGCGCCTGCTGGTCGCCGTCAAGGCATATAGCATTCCGCAGCCGCAGCCACAGCACGACTCGCTGGTGGAATACGACCGCCGGCGGATGACGAAGGAGTCGCTGCTGGAGCGGATCGTTACAACCAGCGTGGAAACTGCCGACGCGTCGCGGATGCTCGAAGCTGCGATCGTGGCCGTCGATCCAGCCGCGCTTGTGGCGCCGCAGTCGGGCGAGAGCGGAGAAACCGAGCGGATGGTCGGCCTGTTTGCCCGCCTGCTCAGGCGGGATACGCGCGGCCTGCGCGGCGCGTGCGCGCTGCCGTTTACCGAACTGGCCAAGCAGCCGCTGCTATACGTCCCCCTGGCCAAGGGGGGCAATCCGCAAGAAATCGTGGCGGTCCGCACGCGGCAGCGAGCTATCCAGGACTTGCTGTCGTGGCTCCCGCGGCTGGGACTGTGGGCGGAGACCAACTCGCTATTGGAAATCGCGCGGCAGATGGAGCGGGACCACCCGGTGGGTCCCGGCGCGGTGACGGAGTTCGACGAGCTGTTCAAGATCGGCTACAAGGGGATCGTGGAGAGCCTGGTGGCCTCGGCCGCAACCTGGTCCAGCCAGCAGGAGCCGACGGAGGAGCAGCGGTCCGAGCCAATCGTCTCCTGCTTGGAGCAGCTTACCGAATCGATGCTGACGAGCTGGCTCTCCCACAGCCGCACGCTGCGGTTGTCGATCCTGGAGCGGGTGCTGGACAAGGCGAGCTGGAAGCGGCTGGTGGAATTCATCGAGCGCTACGGCGAGGAGCTGTTCACGCAGCGTTTCCTCAATCTGGGCAATATCCGGGCGATCCTGCACCAGGGGACGGCCAACTGGCTGGAAATGCTCGAGCAAGAGGCGCTGGAGGAGGCGCCCGAGCGGCTGATGAGCGAGCTGGGCAAGGAAATTACCCGCGAGGAAGCGGGCGAGCAGCTGGCGCTGGTGCTGGAGGCGATCGTCGAAAACTACGGCGAGTACCGCGACTACAACAGTACGACGACGCAATCGGACCGCGGAGAGCTGCTCTACATGCTGCTCGATTTCCTGCGGCTGCGGACCAAGTACGACCGGGTCTGCTGGAACCTCAAGCCGGTCGTCCTGGCGCACGAGATCCTCGTGCGGCGGGGGCAGGAGTCGGCCTCGCGCATCTGGCGAAAGGCGCTTACCGACCGGATTCACGACGAGGCCGAGCAGTACCTGGCGAGGCTCGGCGAGCTGCAAAAGAAATACGCCATGCGAATGCCGACGGTGGCGGACCGCCTGGCGGAGCGGTTCGTGCGTCCGCTCACGATCGACCGCATTCGGGCGCTGGTCAAACCGGCCGTCGATCAGATTCGTGCGGCAGGGGCTTGCCCGAAATTCGAACTGCTGGAAGAGGAGACGGAACTGCTGACGCGCGAGCCGACCGGCGTCGGCCTCGATGTGCCAGCATGGCTGGTGGCGCTGGAGGAGGAGGTCGAACAGGTGCTCCTCCCCTCCTATCAGCAACCGGAGGAAACGGCAGAATTCGTCCCCCAGGTTCTGCTCAGCCTGCGGCAGGTGAAGCGGCAGCTCAAGGAAATCGCGAAGGAGAAATGACCAAATTCGGTCATTCTGTCATAGCGCCCGCCGATACTTCTTCGGCGGCCGCTTCATAAAGGCCGTCGGAGGCGGCGGCGGTGCTGCGATGGGCAGGCCTTCGCCGTCAACCTCTGGCGCGGCGCCCACCGTTTTCGAGCGCGAGTACCCCACCGGCGTGCCGAGCTTCCAGGCGCTGGCTTCGAAGTCCTTAATCTCGTCGCGCTTCAGCAGCCGCCTGATCCGCTCTTCGATCCGCGTCAGCTCCGGCCCCTCGTGGGGACAGACGAACGTGTACGCCACCCCTTCCCGTCCCATCCGGCCCGTGCGCCCCACGCGATGAACATAGTCGTCGCAGAAGGCCGGCACGTCATAATTGATGATGTGCGAGATGTTCGAGACGTCGATGCCGCGGCCCACCACGTCCGTAGCCACGAGGAAGCGGATTTTGGCGGCGCGAAAGGCGGCCATCACCCGGTCGCGGGCAGACTGCTGCATATCGCCATGGATCGCCCCGGCAAACTTCGTCCGCTTAGTGAGCCGCTGAAAGACCCGCTCCGTGCCGCGTTTGGTGCGGCAGAAGATGATCGCCTGCCGCGGCTTCTCGCGGGACAGCAGCCGCACGAGCAGCTCGAACTTCCGTTCTTGATCGACTGTGAAGTAGTACTGGTCGATCGTCTCCACTGTCATTTCATTCGACGTAAAGTTGAGCGTCTCGGGATCGCGCATGTACTTCTGTGCGATGCGCGCAATCGGCGGCGGCACCGTCGCGGACAATAGCAGCGTCTGCCGCTCGCGCGGGCAGCGGCGAAGGATTTTTTCGATGTCGGGCCGAAAGCCGATGTCGAGCATCCGGTCGGCCTCGTCGAGCACGGCAATCTTGAGGGACGAGAGGTTGATCGTGCCGCGGGCCAGGTGATCGAGCACACGGCCCGGAGTGCCGACAACGACCTGCGCGCCCTTCTGTAGTTTCTCGATTTGGCCGCGGATCGGCTTGCCGCCGTAGACGGCGACGCAGTGGACGCGGCGGCCGCTGGCCAGCTTGACGAATTCGTCGTGCACCTGGACAGCCAGCTCGCGCGTCGGCACCATGACCAGCGCCTGGACGTAGTGGATATTCTCCTTGAGAACGAGCTTCTCCAGGATCGGGATGGCGAACGACGCCGTTTTGCCGGTTCCGGTGCGCGCCTGGCCGACGACGTCCACTCCCGCCAGCGCCCGTGGGATCAGGCCCGCCTGAACAGGGGTGGGGTACTCATAGGCCGCCTTGGCGAGCGCCTCATGCATGACCGGCGACAAACCGAGGTCCTCAAAGCGGGCTTTCTTTTCTTCCGGTTGGTCCATCCGGTCCGTTCTACAGCCGCCGGCAGCCCGGCGGCAAAGAGGATTTATGAGGTAGTGGTCAATCGTCCTAAGCCTAGATTCTGAACCGAATTTCGTCAACGAGCAAAGTCAGTCGGCGTGTTGAAAGACTCGCACTCGCCTGCCATCATGGCACCGTAGGACTCCCGCCCGAAGTGCCCCGCACCGAAGCAACTCGCCATGCACCGATCGATTGTTTTTACCATTCTCATTCCTTTTGCCCTGGCAATAGTCTCGCTAGGACAATCCCCGCAGGATCAGCCCGCCGATTCGGCGGAGAAGGACTATTCGGCCGAATTGCCGCGGATCGCTCCCACGCCGGCGGCCGAGGCGGCCAAGACGTTTACCGTGGCCAAGGGCTTTCGGATGGACCTGGTTGCCGCCGAGCCACTCGTGGCGGATCCGATTGCCATCTGCTTCGACGAGCACCTGCGGATGTTCGTCTGCGAGATGCGCGGATATTCTGAGCAGCGGGAGGAGAATCTCAGTCAGATCCGCCTTTTGGAAGATTCCGACGGCGACGGCACGTATGACAAATGGACCGTGTTTGCGGACGGTCTGAAATGGCCCACGGCGCTATTCTGGTACGGCGGCCAACTGCTCGTGGCCGATGCGCCCGATCTTTTTTCGCTCAAGGACACCGACGGCGACGGGAAAGCCGACGAACGGAAAACCCTGTTTACCGGTTTTGGCACCAGCAACGTGCAGGGGTTGCTCAACTCCTTCCAGTGGGGGCTCGACAACCGGATCTATGGCGCGACCAGTTCCAGCGGAGCGGAGATCACCAAACCCGACGATCCAAGTTTCAAGCTCGCGCTCCGCGGCCGCGACTTTGCGCTCGACCCGCGCAGCATGTCGATGATCGCCACCAGCGGCGGCGCGCAGCACGGCATGAGCCTGAGCGACTGGGGGGACCGGTTCGTGTGCTCGAACAGCGACCACATTCAGCAGGTGCTGTTTGAGGATGCCTACGTCGGCCGCAATCCGTATCTGGCGGCGCCATCGCCGCGCCAGAGCATCGCGGCCGACGGCCCGCAGGCCGACGTCTTCCGCACCAGCCCCATCGAGCCGTGGCGGATCGTCCGCACCCGGCTGCGGGTCAAGGGACTCGTGCCCGGCCCCGTTGAAGGAGGGGGCCGCCCGGCCGGGTATTTCACCAGCGCCACCGGCGTGACGATTTATCGCGGCAACGCCTGGCCAAACGAGTGGCGCGGCGTGGCAGTCGTTGGCGACGTCGGCAGCAACATCATCCATCGCAAACAGCTCAAAGACCTGGGACTCGAATTCTCCGCCACTCGGATCGACGAGAAATCGGAGTTCGTCAGCTCTCGTGACATCTGGTTCCGCCCAGTGCAATTCGCCAATGCGCCGGACGGCACGCTTTACGTCTGCGACATGTATCGCGAGACGATCGAGCACCCGGCGAGCCTGCCGCCGGTCATCAAGAAGCATCTCGATCTGACGAGCGGGCGCGACCAGGGGCGCATCTGGCGGATTGCACCCGAGGGTTTCACTTATCCGCGGCTCAAAAAGCCAGCGGAGATGACGACGGCCCAGCTCGTGGCACTGCTGGAGCACGACAACGGCTGGCATCGGGACACGGCCGCCCGACTGCTCTACGAACGGCAGGATGCCAAGGCAGTGCCGCTGCTCGCGAAACTGGCCAGCGGTTCGAAATCGCCGCTGGCGCGAATGCACGCCCTGTATGCACTCGACGGTCTGGCAGCCTTGGACGGCGACACTATATTGCCGCGCCTGACGGACGATCATCCGCGCGTGCGGCAGCATGCTGTGAAGCTGGCGGAAAGGCTGGCCGATGCGCCTGCCATACGGCAGCGGCTGCTCGCCATGCCGACCGATGCCGACTACCGCGTGCGCTATCAGCTTGCGTTTACCCTCGGTCAGGTGGACGACCCGCGGCAGCCGGAGACACTGGCCACATTGGCGAAACAAGGAGGGCCACTGATGGCGCTGGCGGTGCAAAGCTCGCTGAAGCAGGGAGCAGGACAGGTATTATCGCTGCTTGCAAGTGACGCGAAATACCGCGGCACCGCGGACGGAAAATCGTTTCTGCGCAGCATGGCGGCGCAGATCGGCCAGCAGCAGTCGGCGGACGACGTGGCGGCACTCCTCAAGACGCTGACCGTGCTGGCTGGAGAAAAGGACGGTGTGCTGCAAGTGATTTTGCAGGGGCTGGCGCTCAAGCCGGGGAGCAAGCTGGCCGAGCAGGTCGCGGCTGCCACCGGAGGGAAGTCGGAGGAATTAATGAAGCAGGTCGTCAGCGAGGCGCTTCGCGCCGCCGCCGACGGCGAGCAAAAGCTTCCCGCGCGGCTGGCCGCCGCGCAGCAACTGCGGCTGGGGAAGCTGGCGGAGGTGGAAGAGACCTTACTGGCACTCCTGGAACCTGCGCAGCCGGCCGACCTTCAGGCTGCGGCACTGGCCACGCTGGCTTCCTTCGACGCGCCCGAAGTCGCCGCCGCGATCCTGACGCGATTTGCCGTCTTCAGCCCGCGGCTCAAGGGGCAGGCGACCGACGCGCTCCTGTCGCGGCCAGCCTGGGCGATCAAGCTCATGGAGGCAATCCAGAGCGGCGATGTTTCGGCCGGAGACGTTGATCCCGCCAGACTTAAGCTCTTGTCCGAGCATCGCGACGAAACGATCCGCACCAAGGCCGCCGCGCTGCTCAAGACCTTCCAGGTCAGCAAGCGCGGGGACGTTGTCGAAGCCTACAGGTCGATCCTCGACGCCCAGGGGAATGCTGCCCGCGGCAAAGAGCATTTTGCCAAGACCTGTGCCGCCTGCCACCGCGTGCAGGGGGTGGGCTACGAAACGGGGCCGAACATCGCGGCAATGAAGAACCGCGGGCCCGAGGCGATCCTGCTCAACGTGCTCGACCCCAACCGCGAGGTGAACCCGCAGTACCTAAGCTACGCGGCACTCCTGGAGGACGGCCGCACGATCACGGGCATGATCGCCTCTGAGACGGCGACGAGTATCACCTTCAAGCGGGCCGACAATGCGACCGACACCGTTCTGCGGATCGACATCCAGCAGCTCAAGAGCACCGGCCAGTCGCTGATGCCTGAGGGGCTGGAGAAGCAGATCGACAAGCAGGCCATGGCGGATTTGCTCGCGTATTTCAAAAGCGTGGAGTAGGGCCGATGCAGAGTGCAGAGTGCAGATTGCAGAGTGCGGCGGCGATAACACGACGATCGTTCTGTCGCGCAGTTGCGGCTGCGGTTGCTGCGGCAGGAGCAGCCGCCGTCACGCGCCGCGCCGCCGCCCAGGAAAAATTCCCCAACGGCAAATACGTGGACATGCACACCCACCTGGGGCAGACGTGGAACACCACGCAGCCCCTCTCGGCCGAGGAGCTGTTGCGGTGGATGGATGCGCATAGCGTGTCTCAGGCAGTCGTGCTGCCACTGACAAGTCCGGAGTCGTCGAGCTTTTTACTGACCAGCGACTTCGTCCTGGCCGAGACGAAGCCTTTTCGTGACCGGCTGATCCCGTTTTGCTCCATTGATCCGCGCACGAGTTACACCGGCGGCGTGAAAGGGCTGGTCGCGATCCTCAAGCGGTGGATCGATCTAGGGGCCAAGGGCTTTGGCGAGCACAAGCCGGGGGTCAACATCGATGACCCGCGGAACATGACGATCTACGCCGCGTGCAACGAGCTCAAGCTCCCGCTGCTGTTTCACATCGACAGCCAGCGGAACATGGACAAGCCGGGATTGCCGGGACTGGAGAAGGCGATCAAGGAGAACCCCGACGTCAACTTCATCGGCCACGGTCCCGGGTGGTGGGCCTCGATCAGCGGGGGCATATCGGAGCGCGATCTTGGCGGCTATCCCAAGGGGAAGGTCGCTCCCGGCGGCGCCATCGACGCCCTGATGGAAAAGTATCCCAATATCTACGCCGACCTGTCGGCCGGAAGCGGCGCCGGCGCCATTAGCCGCGACCTCGATTTCGGCCGCGAGTTCCTAATTCGCCGCCAGGATCGCGTCTGCTTCGGCACCGATTTTCTTTCTCCTGGCCAGGGAGTGCCGCAATTCGATCTGTTCGAGCAGCAGCTCGAGTTGCCGGAAGAAGTGCAGCGGAAGGTGTTCCGGGACAACGGGCGGAAGCTGCTGGGACTAGGTGCATGAGCGCGCTCTGGCACTGGTACGACGCGATCCTCTTTTACACCGCCCTGTTCAACCTGGGGATGGTCTTCGTCTGCATGGTGCTGCTCATGCGGGCCGGGCGAATGATCAAGTTCCTCCGCGACCTTCCGGTCCCCAGCGGGCCGCTGCCCAAGGTATCGATCATCGTCCCGGCGCGGAACGAAGAGCGGAACATTGCCGAGGCGTTGACTTCGCTTCTGTCCCTGGACTACCCCGACTACGAGCTGCTAGTGGTGAACGATCGCTCGACAGACGGGACGGGCGCCATTCTCGATCGGCTGGCGGCCGGTCAGCCGCGACTCAAGGTCGTGCACATCTCACACTTGCCCGGCGGCTGGCTCGGGAAGAACCATGCCATGCACTTTGCGGCCGGGCAAGCCAGCGGCGAGCTGCTCCTGTTCACTGATGCCGACATCGTCTATCAGCCGACCGCCCTGGCTCGGGCCGTGGGTTACTTCCGAGATCAGCAGCTCGATCACCTGGCGATCGGTCCCGACACGCGCATGCCCACCTGGCTGCTCAAGTCGTTCGTCGTGATGTTCTGCATGATGTTTTACCTCTACACGCGCCCGTGGGCGATCCGCAATCCCAAGAGTTCAGCCCACATCGGCATCGGCGCGTTCAACCTCGTCCGGGCCGACGTCTACCGGGCCACCGGCGGCTTTGCGGCCCTGGCCATGCGCCCCGACGACGACCTCAAGCTTGGAAAGCTGATCAAGAAAAACGGGTTTCGCCAGGACCTCTTATTTGGCAGCGATATGATCTGCGTCGAGTGGTATGCCTCGGTCCGCGAGATGATGGTCGGCCTGGAGAAGAATACTCTCGCTGCCGTCGACTACAGCCTGCCATTCGTGGTCCTGTACACGTCCTCGATGCTTGCGTTCAACGTCTGGCCTTATTTGGCCGTTTTTCTGACCTGGGGCGCAACCCGCTGGCTGTACATTGCCGTCGCCTTGAGCCTGTGGGGCCTGGCCCTTGGCTCGGCCCGCAACATTGGCTTCCGCTGGCACACGGCGCTCGGCTTCCCGCTGGTCGTGGCGATTTTGGTGTTTGCCACCTGGCGGTCCGTGCTGCTGACCTACTGGCGCGGCGGCATTCGCTGGCGCGACACGCATTATCCGCTGCGCGAGCTGCAAGCGAATCGAGTCTAACCCTCGGTCGGATCGGGCCGTTCCGTCCCAGAATTCATATTGGCGCCGGGTCATTCAACCTGTTGCCCTTGCCAACTCGGAACGGCGCGGCCATAAATAGACACACGTTCGATTCCTCGCCCTTTTTCATTCATCCATGGATACTGCCATCGCTGAAACTCACGAGCACGACACTGCTTCGCATTTCCCTCCCGACGAGGAGCGGGACCTGCGCCACGAAGATAGCATGGCGTGGCACGACATCGTGAAAATCCTGCTGGGCATCATCTCGATCGGCGTGATCCTGGCCATCACGTGCGTCTATCTGACGCTCAACCTGTAGGCCGCCGGCAGCATCTCTCAATCCCGCCAGAAGGTCGATTCTTTGCTCGGCTGATACCGCACGGCCAGGTGCGGCGTCTCGATCCGCTTCTGTCCCGCGGCCAGCGACTTCAGTCCCGCCTGCACAAGCCCGCTGGTCAGCAGCGTCCGCTCGACCGGATACGGCGCCTTGCCGGTGACGAACATCTCCTCCGCGTGCGACATGAGTGCCGCCGAATAAACCACGTTGGGATTCGGCGGCAGGTGGAACAGCGTGGACAAGGGCTCGCGCTGGCCCTTCAGCCGGGCGGCAAACGTGAAGTCCTCGACCAGGCCGTTCAGCAGCAGCATCGTTGCCACCAGCCCGTCGGCATACTCGAATCGGTACGCCACTGGCTCCTTAACCCACTCCTCGATCTGTTTCTGCGTCGGATAGCGGTGGCTAAACGTCTCCGGCTGGGCCAGCGTGTGGCTCCGCGACAGACAGGCCTCAAAGAGCCGCCCGTCCCAGCCGCCGGATTTCCATGAGCCGGCCCGCATCGCGTCCCACACTGAGGCCCCTCGCAGCGCGTGCATCGCCACCACTCCGGTCTCGCCGCCGCGCCGCCGCTCCGCCATGCACTGGATCGTCTCCAGCGCGTGGAAGTCATAGATGTCCACCGCCCCCATCGCCACGCACACGATCTCCTCGACCTCGGCGCCCAGCGGCATGTCGATCGCGGGCATCCGCCAGGTCACCGGCAGCGACGAACCGGCCAAAAACGGAAACTTCATCGCGCGGGCCGTATCGACCATCTCCTTGGCCCACTCGAAATTCCACGACAGGTGCTTGTCGTTGAACACGGGCGTCGTGCGTCCGTCCTTCTGGAAGACTTCGACCACCTGCTTGAAGAACTGGTACCGCGGATATTGCTTCTGCCCGATCTCGTTGACCGGGTAGTTGCCGTGCTCGCCGATGACCAGCACCGCGTCCACCGCCAGCTTGTCGCCGCCGCAGCGGAGGGCCTCGGAAATCGTCGGATAGATGGGGAAGTCGAACTCCTTGGCTCGCGCGCTGCTCAGGTCTCCGTCGGGGGTCTGATCGACATAGGCTGCCACCACGTCCAGGGGTGGCCGATGCCACTTGCCCCGCCGCGGATAGCCGTGGAGAAACCGTTCGGCCATGTGCCAGGCGTGCGAGCGGTAGCGCCACTCGGTGGTGACGACGGCCATCCGCTTGCGTGGCGGATCCTGCCCGGCTGCCAGTGAAGCGAGCGGCATTGCGGCCAGGGTGGCTCCCGCCGTGGAGAGAAAGGTGCGTCTGGTAAACATGAAGCCTCCGCTGGGCCCGCTACGGTACCTTTCTCCCCACGCCGAACTGGTCGCCATTAGCCACTGGCATACCCCCACGGAAATGGATTTCGACCATTTTCTCGCTATGGACTTCGCGACCTTTCTCGTCGGCCAGTGCGGCCACGATATTCTTGCTGGCAACGTCGATGACTTCGCCCGTCGATGGATAAGCGAATTTGCCGTCGAGGCTGAACGTCACCCAGCCTGGCTGCTCCCGCAGGCCGATGCTCTCTTTCTGCTTGGGTGGATCGACCGTGTTGTCGAATACGTGCACCTTCTGGTTGAAGGCATCGACCACCCACACCTCTCTTTCATCGGGCGTCAGGCCAATGCCGTGGCTGGGGCACCCGTGCCGCTTCACGGGGCCGACCTCGAATCCCTGCACCTGCACGGCGCGGAGTTTCTTGCCATTGGTCAAGTCGCCGATCTCGAAGCCGAGCAGATTGTTAACGCAAATGTAGGCCCGCGAGCGGTCCCCATTGACCGTGAATGGCCGGATGGCCCCCGAGAAGGGACCCACCTGCTGGACGATCTGGTGCTTTTGCGTGTCGGCGACGAATAGCACGGGCGACTTGAGGCCACCCAGGTACATCCGCTGGCCGTCGCGGCTGACGACCGTGTTGTGCGCCCCGCTCTTGGTCTCGATCGGTGTGATGAGCTTGCCGGTCGCCGCTTCGATCACGTTCCAAGTATCTTGCTCGAATGATGGGACGTACAGTGTCTTGCCATCGGGCGTGATTGACATCCGGTCCGTACCGTTGGGCGGCGTGATTTCCCACAGCGTCTTCTCGCTGACGAGGTCCAGGCAATACAGCTTCGACCGCGTCGTGAAAAACAGCCTCTTGCCGGCGGCGTCGGCGCAGACTCCCTTAATGTTGTCGGGCTTCGGCTCGCGACTGGCCGGCGTTTCAATGCGTTTCACGAGCTTATGGCCGTCGTCGATGCTGAACATCAAAATTCCCGCGCCGCCAAACTCCAGGTAGTCGCGAATGCCGGGGCAGACAACGTACAAGTAGCGGCCGTCGGCCGGGCGGTCGGCGGCGCGGGCCGCCATCGGAAACAGGAAGATCCATAGTCCCAGGAGCAGTCGGCGATTGATCGTTCCGGCCAATGGCGAAGAGGATCGATACATGGCGGAGCCCTCGAGGAAAAAGAACCCTTAAGCGTCGGACGTGCCGCAGTGCCGCATGCCCTGCTGGCTCATTTCTGCACGCGCTTGTTCAACGTGTTGATCGTCTCGTTGAACGTGTATTTGAGGTAATCGTCCTGATCGTAAATCAGCGATTCGGTGGTGATGTCGATCGCTTCCTGGGAGTCGAAAAACGAGAGGGCTCGCACGCCCTCCAGCCGCACGCGCACGTGTTCGTCGTTGACCTGTGCTTGGAGCAGCTTCAGTGGCTCCTTCACCCGGTCGCGCCAGTAGCACAGCACGCGCGTGGCCGCGGCTCGGGCTCGATAGTCCGGCGAGCGCAATAGCTGCCTCAGCAATTCCTCGTTCACGACGTCGTGCCGCTGGTGCACCCACAGGGTCTCCAGCAGGTGGTGCTGGTAATCCGGATCGTTCTTGTCCAGCGACGCGGTCCACTTCTTCAGCTCGGCCAGGACGTCGTCGGTCGGTCGGTTACCTAGCTCGGAGCGAATGCGATATCGCGTCCGCTCCTCGGGCTCGGTCTTGAAGTAATCCAGCAGTGTGGCAATCGGCTGGCCGGCGATCTTCACCGGCGTGATTAGCGGCCGCTTCGCGTAATGAATCCGCCAGATGCGGCCGTGGTTGTGATCGCGGTTAGGGTCGCGAATCGAATGTTGCATATGACCGACCAGTGGGTTGAACCAGTCGCAGACGTAGAGCGCCCCGTCGGGACCGAATTCCAGATCGACCGGACGCACGTTCGGATCATTGGACTTGAGCAGCGGATCGACCGGATCGGCGGCAAACCCCGCGCCATCCTCCTTCATCTTGTACTGAAGCACCCCCTGAAAGCCGATGCAGTTGTTGAGCAGGTAATTCCCCTGAACGTCGCCCGGAAAATTGCGGCTGTCCACCAGTTCGCAACCGCACGTGGGCCGCCACTGCTTGACCAGCATCTGCTTCATCGTGGCGTGCTTGTCCGGATAGTCGAGATCGCCGGAGAAGGCCGTGCCGTAGTAGTTAAAACCTGGTGATGCATCGGCAATCAGGTTCTGTCCCCAGCGATCGACGTAATGACCCCACGGATTGGAAAATCCATACGAGATGAATAGCGACAGCTTGTGCGAGCGCGGCTCGAAGCGAAACACGCCGGCATTCTTCACGCGCTGCGGGCCGTAGGGGGTTTCGACCTGGCTGTGATGGAAGATGCCTTCGCCAAAGTAAAGAGCGCCTCCCTGGTCGAGCGTGAAGGCGTGGATTGAGTGGTGCGAGTCGCCCGAGTCGAAGCCCGAAAGAACTATTTCCTTCGTGTCCGCCCTGTCATCTCCGTTGGTGTCTTTCAGGAATACGAGGTTTGGCTGCTGTGCGACGTAGACGCCGCCGTTGGCAATCTCAATCCCCGTCGGCACGTGCAGCCCGTCGGCAAAGGTCGTAACCTTGTCCGCCTTGCCGTCGGCATTCGTATCTTCCAGGATCAGCACCTTGTCGTTGGGGGGACTGCCGGGGAGGTACATCGGGTACGACGGCATCACACAGACCCACAGGCGTCCCTTGGCGTCAAAGCAAAACTGTACGGGGTTTTCCAGATCCGGGAATTCTTCCTCCGAGGCGAACAGGTTGATCGCGTACCCTTCGGGCAGTTCCATTTGCTTGCGCGATGCTTCGGGCGGCGTAATCGTGATCGGTGCAATAAAATTAGTCTCGATCTTGGCGAATTCGCCGGCCCCTGAATCGTCGATTGTTTCGGGGACAGGCTTCCCCTGCGCGACTTGCCAGATCCGCTGGTCGCGGATGGCGATCATGTTGCGGAGCCTGGCGAATTCGGCCGGGAAGTTGATCACGCCGAAGGGCTCCTTGCGGCCGCCGTAAATGTAGTAGCCGTTGACCGCCCGATGGTCGAAGAAGAATTGGCGATTCTTCTCGTTGACTTCCGCGCGGAGCCTTTCCAGATCGCGCTCGTTGGCTGTGGGGCGCGGGCCAAAGAGGGACTCGTCAAGCTCCGCCGCCATCAGCCTGTCCCCCAACTCGTTTAAGTGGACGCCGTTGATTGTCAGCTTCTTGTCCCTGGCCTCGTCCATGAGCATCTTCGACGGCGCGAAAAGATCGACGAACGCGACTTTCTCGGCCGCCGCGACTTTTTTCATTGCCGCCGTGTAGAGCGCCAGATTCTTGTTATTTGCCGATCCGTCGGGCAGTTCGCGCTGCTGGAGGTTTTCATGGGCGACGGGTGAGACGAGGACAATCCGCGGCTGGCTGCCGCTGGGTTTGGCTTCCTTGATCGCCTTTACGAAGTGCGCCAGGTCGCTCTCAAACTGCGCCAGCCCCTTTTCGCCGCGGAACGATTCGTTGAAACCGAAGAAGGCCAGCACCACGTCCGCCTTGTGATCGGCCAGCGTCTGCTTGTGATCGAGAAAGTCCTTCGACCGCGGACGAAGCGGCGCCTTTTCTGGCGTGAGGCCGATCCGGTCGGCGCTGTTTTCCACCGGCGTGACCGATTGGGGAACGAGCGTCACCTCGTCGGCACTAAAACCCAAATTGCGAACGTACAGCTCGTGCTCTGGAAAGCGGCTGTGCAGGAGGGTCTCAAAGTGGCCAAAGTACTGCATCCGCTCGGCCAGGGTGTTGCCAATCAAGACAACGTGATCCCCTTTCTCCAGTTTCAGCGGCGGGCCGTCGTCGGCGGGAGCCACATTAGGGAGACAGGCCCAGGCAAACAGGATGGCCGGCAGCGCACGGAAACAGTGCATAGGCAGACTCGTAGGCATGGCGTGGGTCGTGGACGCGGAAACTCGAAGTGTACTTGAGGCCCTGCGCGATGAGAAGTTGCCGCGGCTGTCAGCCCGGTGGCCGACTTCAGCCTGGAAATGCCGTCGCAGCAAAGGTTTAAGCCATCGCGAATGACTGCCCGCGATGTAAACCCCCGCCGGGCGGCTGTAACAAACGGGCCCCTTTTGCGCTTCGCAACCCAGAGGGATGAAGGACGCCTTACAACAGTCCTGACACAAAGTTCTGGCAAAGGAAAATTGCAATGAAGAGTTCATGGTATGCGACGCTGGCAATCGTGGCTGCGCTCGTGCTGGGGTCGCTGGTCGGTCAAAGTTTTGGCGGCGAAAAGGGCTTTGCAAAAGTCGGTCGCGCCGGGGGCGGACAGTCATTCGCGCAAAAGGTGCAGGGTGGCTCCGCGCCAAAATTCAGCGGCGGCTCGATGAATACAATCGCGGCCCGCAAGCTCGGCGGAGCATCGCTTGGCGGCTTCCCTGGCAAACCGCCGATCGTGAAGCCCACGTTCCCCGTGACGCCCGTGGGACCGGTGAAGCCCCCCATCGGGCCCATCGGACCGATCAAGCCGCCGGTTGGACCGGTGAAACCACCAGTCGGTCCCATCGGTCCCATCAAGCCGCCTGTGGGACCGATCAAGCCACCCGTTGGTCCCATCGGACCAATTGGGCCCATCAAGCCGCCCATTGGTCCGATCAAGCCACCTATCGGTCCCATCGGACCGATCAAGCCCCCGATTGGCGCGATCACTCCTCTGCCCCCGATTTGCCCGCCCAAGCCCTGTCCGCCGATCTGCCCGCCTCACTATCCGGGCGGATACTGCGGTCCGTGGTACCCGCTGCCTGGCTTTTGGGGATGCCATCACCACTGCCCGCCGGTCTGCATCACGCTACCAGCGTATTGCGGATATCCGTGCGTGGTGACGGAAACGATCGTCGTCGAAGGTGCGACCACGCCAGTGCTGGTCAGCGCCCAGGTCGTCGAGGATGCGGCCGAGGCAAAGCTGATGCAAGTGCCTGTCGGTGCCACGCTGACGCTGGCGGACAAAAACCTCGGCGCCGAAGAAGGGCAAGTCGTGCTTGAAGTCCAGTCGGTTTCGCTCCCCGCCAAGGTGAATGAATGGAAAGCCGACAAGGTCAACGCCACGTTGCCCTTGTTTGGCCTGGCTGCACCGACGAAGGCCAAAATCTGGCTCCTTCGCAAGGATGGGCAGGTGGCCAACACGGTGATGGTCGAGCTGATTCCCGCGACTCCTGAGTCTCAGCAAGCTGCGGCCCAAGCTGCCGCCAATCAGGCTGCGGCCCAGCAGTAGCAGCGTCGATTCGAAAATTGTCGCACGAGAGCCGGAGAAAGATCTCCGGCTCTTTTTTTGCGCGGCGCCAAGCCTATAATCGTCGTCGGAACCTGCGCAACTCGCCTCGAACCAGAGAGCCCGAAATGATCCTCTGTCCATACTGCGACCATGAAGTGATCGAAGGGGCCGACGAGTGCGACGAGTGCGGCCAGCCGCTGACGGATCTGCACCTGCCGCTACCCGCCAGCGAAGTCGAGCTGTCGCTGCTCACCGACCGGCTCTATTCCTATACCTCCAAGCGGCCGATGGTCATTTCGCCGACGATGCCGGTGCGCGAAGTGCTGAGGCTGCTGGTGGATAACCGGATCGGTTGCCTTCTGGTGGTGGAACAGGGCAAGCTCGTCGGGATCTTCACTGAGCGCGACGTGCTGATGAAGCTGAATGATCGGGCGGCCGAGCTGGGCGACCGGCCGGTCAGCCAGTTCATGACCGAGACCGTGCAGTCGCTGCCGGCGACCGCGAAGATCGCCTTTGCCCTGCATCGCATGGACTTGGGCGGCTATCGACATGTACCGATCGTCGATGACGAAGGACGTCCAATCGGGATCTTCTCCGTCCGGGACATGCTGAACTATCTGACGCGGAAGATGGCGGGCTAGTTACCGCGGAAGCTCTTGAGAATCGCTCTCATTCTGCTCTCGCTTCCATTCGCCGCAGTCCCTCGGCAATTTGGTTGTGAGCCGCGTGAGCCGTGGCTAGATTGATGCGGGGGAAGCGGAGAGCGAGCAATGCAACGCATGAATCGGCGGCGGCTTTTGTGCCTGGCTCTCGGGGCTGCAGGTGCGGCCGGCCTGGGATGGTACGGACGCAGCTCGGCGCACAGCAGATTGCGCGAAGCGTCGCGCACGGGCCGCGCGCTTGGAACCGAGACGACAATCACAGCGTTGCACGTGTCGCACGCGCGGGCGGAGCGGGCCGTCAATGCCGCGTTCGACGAGCTCGAGCGAGTCGAGTGGCTGCTGAGCATCTACCGGCCCGAGAGCCAGGTCAGCCGGCTCAATCGCGACGGCCGGCTGGCCGATCCGCACGAGCATTTGCTGACTGTACTCGATCATGCGCAACGCATCTCCTGGCGCTCGGGCGGCGCCTTTGACGTCACCGTCCAGCCGCTGTGGAATCTGTTCCATCAGGCACAAAGTCGCGGCGCCTTGCCAGACGAAGCCGCCATTGCCACGGCGCGGCAGCTTGTCGATTTTCGCTCCTTAGACGTCAGCCGCAACGAAATCCGCTTGCGCCGACAAAACGCGGCCATCACGCTCAACGGCATCGCTCAGGGATACGCGGCAGATCGCGTGGCAGCCGTGCTCGCTGAGCACGGCGTCGAGCATGCGCTCGTCAATGCCGGCGAGATGGTGCCGTTGGGAAAATCGACCGATGGCGACCAGTGGACTGTCGGAATTCAGCATCCGCGCCAGGGTGATGCGTACGCGGCGATTGTGCGGCTCGACGGGCGGGCCCTGGCGACGAGCGGCGATTACGCGACGACGTTCAGCGACGATTTTCGCTTTCACCACCTGTTTGACCCGCGGACGGGCATTTCGCCGACAGAACTGGCCAGCGTTTCCGTCGTCGCGCCGACGGCCATGGCAGCCGACGCCTTGTCCACCGCACTTTTCGTTCTCGGTCCGGCCCGCGGCTTGGACCTGATCGGGCAGACGCCGGGCGCCGACGCCTTTCTCGTCCTCAAGGATGGTCGGACGCGTGCGACCGGCGGCTTTCCGCTAGTCGCCGATGGAGGTACGGCATGATGCGGCACTGGTGCATTGTGGTGGCGATCGTGCTCATCGCGGCGGCTTCAGCGCTGGGGGCGACGATCGAGTTTTTGACTGGCGCGAAGGTCGAGGGGACGGTCCTTTCCAAGGACGACAAGAACGTCACGGCCGAAGTCAAGATCGGCGGCAAGATACTCAAGCGGACATATCCGCTGAGCTCGATTCATAAAGTGACGATCGGCGATAAGGTCCACGTGATCAATCCGAAGCCGGGCAGTCCCGCCGACAAGACCAGGTCCGTGAGCCGAGGCTCGGCCGCGAGCCGATCGGGTTCGCTCGCGGAAATCGTCGGCAGCACGCGCACCAAGGCGGAGGTGCAGGCGCTGATCGACCGCGTCGGCAAGCTGCCCCCGGAGTGGTACGAAGCGACACCGCTCAATTATCCGCAGTCGCTCGACATGACGTGGCCGGCGAAACCGGAGGGTGACTGGAACAACCAGAAGAACGTCGGCCAGTACGTGTGGGACATCATCAATCCCAATCAAAACAAGTGGCGGGAAGGAGTGCGGCTGATGCATCACCTGTTGACGCTCCACCAGAGCGATCAGGAGAAGCGGTCCCGCGCGATGAATGAGCTGGGACGCATGTATCACAACCTGCACGAGGACTATGCGCGGGCCGCGTTCTGGTGGCAGAAGGCCGGCCTCGACAAATCGCACCAGCCGCTGGGGAACACGGTTCACCTGGCGGAATGCTACTGGCGGCTGGGGAATAAGCCGATGGCGATGGAGCTGCTGGAAAAGGCCCCCTACACCTACGCCACGGTCAAGCTCCTGGCGGACATGGGCGAGGTTGATTCAGCCGTCGAACTGGCGGAACGGATCGTCAAGGCGCCAAATGCGGCCTCCGACCTGGCGTACCTTTACGCGGCAGACGGCTGCCGCGTGGCGGGAAAGTATCGCCAGGCGATGAGTTACTACCAGAAGGTGCAGGACGTTCCTGCGACAGGGAACGCCAAGGGGAGGGTGGAGCGGAATCACAGCCGGGCCCAGGCGAGCCTGGAGGCGATCAAGCTGTTTGAGCTGCTCGACGTGAAAAAAGTCCCTGACGGAACGTACGAGGCGGAGTCGATCGGCTATGAAGCGGCCGTACGGACCCAGGTGGTCGTGAAGGGGGGCAAGATCGAATCGGTCAAAGTCGTACAGCACCGCGAGAAGCAGTTCTACTCAGCTCTCTCCGACACGCCAGCCAAGATCATTGCCAAGCAGGGGGTGAAAGGCGTCGATGCCACCAGCAGCGCCACGATCACCTCGGAGGCGATCATCAACGGAACGGCCAAGGCGCTGGCGGGTGCGCAAAAGTAGAACGAAATTCATTTCGTTCGTTTATCCGGAGCGGAATGAATTCCGTTCTACGAAAATGCGACTCGACCTCTTTCTGCCGTTTCTCAGGAAACCCAAAAAGGGAGCACTGCCGCCGCGCGAGTCTTGGCTTCTCCGCGGTGCTAAGCGAATCCTTCCCAAAAGCTGGTTCGCCGACGCGGCCAGCGGCAAGCCGGGGCTCTTTCGCCGCACCCTCAAGTGGCTCGGCCCCACGTGGCTCTCATCGCCCTGGCGGCGGCTGACCCAAGCGGTATTCTTCGCCCTGTTCCTGTGGCTGTTCTTCTATGTCGCCTGGCCGTACAGCGCCCGCCCCGATCCCACGCGACCGCCCGACGCGTGGCCCAGCCATTACACCAACTCGCTGGAGGCCAAGGAAATCGTCCACGCTGAAACGCTGCTGATTCTCGATCCGCTGGTCGCCGTCTCAACCGCCATTGCCGCCCGCACCTGGGTTTGGTCGCTCGTCTTTGCCGGACTGATCCTGCTGATCGGCGTGCTGGTGCCACGCGGCTTCTGCGGCTACATCTGTCCGCTGGGAACGCTCATCGATCTGTTCGACTGGGCGGTCGGCAAGCGCGTGACCAGGTTTCGCGTGCCGGACGATGGCTGGTGGGTCCACATCAAGTACTACCTCCTGGCCGGCACGCTGATTTGCTCAGTCTTCGGCGTGCTCGTCAGTGGCTACGTCGCCGCAATTCCCGTCATTACCCGCGGGTTTTTGTTTCTCTTCGAGCCATTTCAAACGGCCGCCTCGCGCGGCTGGCACAACGTCGCGCCGCTGAATGCTGGGCATTTTGTCTCCATCGGCCTCTTCTTCGCGGTGCTGGCCCTGGGTTTTTTGAAGCCCCGCTTCTGGTGCAAATATGTCTGCCCCAGCGGCGCTGTCTTCTCGGTCGGAAATCTGCTTCGCGTCAGCGAGCGGAAGGTCGAGGACACCTGCATCAACTGCAACAAGTGCGTCGAGATCTGCCCGTTCGACGCGATCAAGCCCGATTTCACCACGCGGACGACCGACTGCACGCTTTGCCAGACGTGCGGCGGCGTCTGCCCAACGCAGGCCATCAAGTTCGTCGAGCGGTGGAACCTGCTTCAGCTCAAGGTCGAGAACGATCCCCCCACGCACGAAACGGCAATCGGCCGCCGCGGCTTCTTGTCGCTCGCCGCTGGTACTGCCGCGGCCGCCGTGGGCGCAGGCGCGCTGACCGCGGCCACGAGAGTCTGGGGAGCTAATTTGGACGACCCGTTAGTGCCGCGGCCCGTGCGTCCACCCGGCAGCGTGCCGGAGCAGGAGTTTTTGCAGATGTGCATTCGCTGCGGCGAATGCTTCAAAGCCTGCCCGAACAACGTTCTCCAGCCTCTGGCCTTCGAGCAGGGGCTGGAGGGCCTTTGGACGCCGGCCGTGAAAGCCGACTGGGCCGGCTGCGAGTCGAGCTGCAACGCCTGTGGCCAGGTTTGCCCTACCGGCGCCATTCGCGCTCTGCCGCTGGAAGAGAAAAAGGTCGCCCGCATGGGCCTGGCGATCGTGAACTTGAAGACCTGTCTGCCGCATGCCCAGAAGGAAGCCTGCCAGCTTTGCGTCGATGAGTGCATTTCCGCCGGTTATAGCGCCATCGAATTCACTCGCGTCGGCACGCAGGTCGATGCCGAGGGCAATCCGGTCGAAGACAGCGGATTTCTGGCTCCCGTGGTCCTGGCCGACAAGTGCGTCGGCTGCGGTCTGTGCCAAACGCGTTGTTACGCCATCAACGTCGCCGAGAAAAAATTGCTGGCCGAGTCGGCGATCGTCATCGAAGCCGGCGACGGCAAAGAAGACCGGCTGCTCGCGGGATCCTACCTCGCGCTCCGCGAGAAGGAAGCGCAGGAGCGTCAGGCCGAGCAGCAGCGCAAGCAGAAAGAGTCGGGCGACAGCGGCTACCTGCCGGATTTTCTGAAATGACGCTCTGGCTGCAGCGTGATGCGCTGCTCGTAGATTCTATGCCTCTCACCTTTCGCGCTGCCGACATTGACGATTACCCCGCGATTGAGAAGCTGGTGATCGACAGCTTTGAGCCGATCACCTGGCAGAAGAAACTCGATGCCAAACTTGGGCCGCTCAATGGCCGCGACTGGAGACAGCGGTGGCAGGCTCGCCTGCGTCACGTTTTTCAAACGCAGATCGTCCTGCTGGGACACATGGACGGCGCTCTCTGCGGCGTCGCCACCATGACAGTGGATCGGGAGTCGGCACTGGCCTTCATCGATATCCTGGCCATCGGACGCTCGTTTCAGGGGCACGGCCTGGGGCGCGAAATGCTGCGGGCGACGATCGAGCAGGTCCGGGATCTGGGTTGCCACTACGTCCATCTCGACTGCCTGACCGACAACGACACGGCCAATGCCCTCTACGGTAGCGAGGGTTTCGAGGAAGTGGCCCGGCACATCCGCTGGTTCAAGAAACTGTGAGGACCGCCATGCCTGAGGACCACAAGCCGCACCACGTGCTCGCCTGGTGGGCCGTAGTGCTGCTGCTTGTATTGGCAATCTACGTGCTCAGCAGCGGTCCTGTCCTGGCGACCGCCTTCTGGCTGCGGGAAGCAACCGGTTGGAACGGTTTTTACAGTGTGATGTGGCTCTATTATCCGCTGATCGCTTTGGGCCACGGGAATCCCATCGACGCCTACATCGAATGGTGGGTGAAGCTGCTCCGCACCGTGGGTCCCGGTTGAGCGCTGGCGATCATCAGCGCCAGGTTGTCCCTTCGCGAGCCAGCGGAGCGTCAAAATATTCGACCTGCCGGGTTGAGGATGGCGACGCTTGTCGCGGCTCGCTACGCAGCGCCACCTCGACTTTGGGTGCCGTGCCATCCCACGGCTGATCTTTCGGCCGTGTCCACTCCATGAGCACCTGGCGCGAAGGTGCTGCCGCAGCGGCCACGGTTCTCTCCGGTCGAATGGGCCGGCGAATCGGAACCAGTCGACCGCTGGGCGCAGACTGGGGCTGCGTGGCATTTCCCTGGTATTCCGGCGGTGGCGGTGGCGGCACAATCGACTCTGGCTCCTGGCCGCGAATCACGGCGCCTCCACCAGCCGCGGCTCGCTCGTCGGTCTCGCTGGTGCGCTGCTTCTGTCGCTTGTACCAGCCGCTGCTTTCCGGGCGTGCCACGCTGGTCTTTTCCGGCGCCGGCTGACGGTCAAATGCCGACGGAGGAGCGGGCTCTGGGCGGCGATCGCTGGTCAGCGCATCTCCCCCGCGCAGGCGGGCGACCTGCGACTTGATCGACTTCGGGTCGCTATCGGCCAACTCTTGCGGCGTCGGCTCAGCGTGACGAGAAATCGGCGGGCTTCCCTGCTTGACCCACTCCAGCCATTTGGTCTGCAAATCGGCCAGGCTCTCGAACCCATAGTGCTGCTGTGTCGCCTTCGTCCAACTGCGACCGTTCAAGCCGTCGCCGATGTAATCGACGAATTTTCGCTCGCCGCCATGGGCGATCAGGAATCGAGCCAAAGAGTACCCTTGGGCATACAGCGGCAGCATGTCGGGCGGATACTCCTTCATGCGGAACATGTCGCTGAAGGCGATCCCGCGGTTGGTTTTAAGATACACCACGAGGTTGCCCTCCTGCTTGGCCCGCTCGCTGGCGTGCTCGACGGTCGTGCAGGCGCCTTCGTCGGCCCATCGCGGCAGTGGCACTCCAAAATGCGTGGCGAAGACCGTGTGCAGGACTTCGTGCGGCAACACGGAATCGAGAACGCGCTCGCGCGTGCCGTAGATTTTCATCTGCCAGCCGTAGGGCACGCCGCCGGTGGGAATGAACGTCGTTTCGCCGCGTGACGGCTCGCGCGGGCCAATGTACGCCGCGATCGGACAGGGGTCGCGCCACTTCGGCAGTTCGCGGCCAAGCCACTGGATCGCCAACTCGCGGCGATATTTCTCCGCGTTAGTGGCGACCTCCTTGGCCAGCTCATCGCTCGGCGCGCTGACGATGATGAAGTTTTCGCTCCGCCAATTAGCGCCGCACGAAAGCAGCGCGGCCGCCAAGAGGGCGGCCTTTGCGAGTCGGGCTTCCATGCTCTGGGTCCTTCCGTGGGTGGATGCCGGCCTTCCGTTGCCGGCGATGGCGACCGATTCCCTCGGTCGCGTCCTCGCAGGACAGGTTTTCAACCTGTCCCGCATTAACGACAGGTTGAAAACCTGTCGTACGGGCCGCTTGCCGCGGGAAGGCAAACGGCGGGCCGCTCTCAACTTTACATTTTCCGCTGCGATTGCGGCGAAATTCACCTCGCCCCTTCGCGGCGGCTTGTAAACGTTACAAATCTAAGCCGCGGCAACAAAATCACCAAGAGCGATTCGCAGCCGCTAGCGATCCTCGGGTTCACTTGGCTCAGGCGCCAGCAGCAACTGGATGATTCGCCCGTTGCCCGCGGGAAATTCGTAATTTCCCAGCACTTCGCGGGCCACCCAGCGGTACGGAATAACTGGCTCTTGGGATGGTAGCTCAGGGCGACAGGCGATGAATTGAAGTTGCACGCTACCGTGCGCGTACTCCTGAATGCACTCGGGATACCGGCCAATAGCTTCCACGACCAGTCCTGCTTCCTCGGAACATTCCCGAACCGCTGCATCTTCTGGCGTTTCTCCGGGCTCGATCTTGCCTCCTGGAAACTCCCACAGCCCAGCCAGCGGCACTCCTTCCGGCCGCTGCCCGATGAGGAAGCGGCCTTCGTGCTCGACGACCGCAATCGCGATTTGAGTGATGCTCATCGGTTTCGTCGCAGCGCGTTTTCCTTAGGCTATAAATCTCCGGCTAGGAGTTTTTCGCTGCCTCGAGCCGATCCAGCATCCGCCCTGGCGAGCCCATCGCGTTGTAACCGTAATCGACGTGCATGATCTCGGCCGTAATGCCGTCGGACATATCGGAGAGCAAAAACGCGCCAATGCGTCCGACGTCCTCGTGCGTTACCGCCTTGCCCGCCGGAGAGACGGCCGTATACAGCGGCTCCATGCTCTTGGCGCCCACGGCCGAGCTGGCCAATGTCTTCAGCGGCCCAGCGCTCAAGGCATTCACTCGCACCCCTTGCGGTCCCAGGTCGAATGCGGCGTACTTCATGCAGGAGTCCAGCGCGGCCTTGCAGACCCCCATCACGTTGTAGCCGGGAACGATCTTCTCGCCGCCGAAATAAGTCAGCGTGAGCACGGCGGCCTTCGGACTGAAAATGCCGCGGGCCGCATTGCAGACGGCGAGCAGACTGTACGCACTGATCTCCATCGCCAGCTTGAAGCCGGCCCGGCTACAGGCGATCGTGTCCTTCTCCAAATCCTCCAGCGACGCGAATGCGATCGAGTGCAGCAGAAAATCGATCGTGCCGAATTGCTCTTTGGCCTTGGCCATGATGGCTGCAATGTCCTCATCCTTCTGCACGTCCAGCGGCATCAGGAATTTCGTATTGTCGGGATACGTGTCGGTACACTTGGCGACGCGCATCCGCATCTTCTTTCGCTCGTCGTCTGGCTTGTCGGGCAGATGAGAAAAACCGCAGACCCCTTCCTGGTCCATGATGTGCCGGGCAATATGCCAGGCGATAGAGAAATTGTTGGCGACGCCGAGGATGAGCCCCTTTTTGCCGGTGAAGAGAGCCATGGGTTTGCGATTGCGGATTGGGGATTGCGGAATGGGAACGCGGCGGCACGTCGCCGCCATCGCTCCCGGATCGAAATATCTCCGACGCTGTAAGATACCGGCTGCGAGTGAAACTCACTACGCCATCACCACCGCCGGGGACGGAGCCCGCTGCGACTCCCCTCGCGCGTCAAACTGAGTTAGACTGCCCTTTGCGTTGGGGACGGCAGCGAGGTAGGAAACTGGCATGTCCAAACTTGAGACTGCGGGCGGGCTATCGAATCTGGAAGCGCATCCGGCATTGGCGGAGACCGCTTCGAAGCTGTTCTTCTGGGCGGCCACTGAAAAGGATCCACTGGTCTATCTGGGCCTGGTACTGCCGCTGGTGGCGCAGACGCTTGGCGGCGATTACGTGGCGCTGACCAAGGGGGAAAAAGGAATCTGGCGCACGATTGCCGCCTCGGGCCCACAGCGGCCGCTGCCAACGGACCTGCTGGCCGAGGTGCTCGACAGCGGCACGGCGATCAGCCGCCGCGACTGGAGCGTCGCTCCCTTGTCAGCCCAAGGCAACGGCGAGCTGATTGCCGCCTATCGCACCTGGAGCAACGGGCCGCAGCGGGGCGGCACCCTCGAGACTTTGCTCGGTTACCTGCATTCCGGGCTGGTGGCGGTGCGCGCCAGGCAGCGCGAATTCAACAGGGCGCAGCGCCTGGCGGCGATCCTGGAAATTGCCGCCCGCTGGCAGCAGACGCTGGAGATGGGGCCGCTGCTTGCGCAGATGGCGGAAACTTCGACGAAGCTTTTGAACGCTGAGCGAGCCAGCATTTTCCTGTGGGATAAACCGCATAAAACGCTGGTGGGCCGGCCTGCGCTGGGCGTGCCTGGCGGCGAGCTGCGGATTCCCGATGACGCGGGCATCGTGGGCCAGGTGGTGCAGACCGGCCAGCCGCGGCGCGTCGATGCCGACGTCGAGATGGAACAGCGGGAAGTCGATCGCCGCGTGGACAAGCAGCTCAAGTACCAGACGCGGTCGATCGTCTGCGTCCCGTTGCGGGGCAAGAGTGGCCAGCTCTTCGGCGCGTTCGAGGTGCTCAACAAGATCGGCGGAAACTTCAGCGACGAAGACGAGGCGGCACTCAGCGAGCTAGCGGCGCACGCCGGAGTGGCCCTCGAAAATACGCAGCAATTCGAACAGCTCTTGCAGGCTCGCAAGCAGGTGGCCGATGAAGCGGCGCAAGGGGTGCACCTTATCGGCACATGCCCCGCGGTCGAAGCCCTGCGGAGCACGATCCGCCGCGTGGCTGACACCGACCTGGCCGTGCTGATCCTGGGCGAGAACGGCACCGGCAAGGAAGTGGTGGCGCAGATGATCCACTACAAAAGCTCGCGGCGGCAGGAGCCGTTCGTGGCGGTCAACTGCGCGGCCATCACCGAGACGCTGCTGGAAAGCGAACTATTCGGGCACGAAAAGGGGGCTTTCACAGACGCCCGCGAGACGCGGCGGGGAAAATTCGAGCTGGCCAGCGGCGGCACGCTGTTTCTCGACGAAATCGGCGATATGAGCCCGGGAGGGCAGGCGAAGCTGCTAAGGGTGCTCGAGGAAAAGGTGGTCGTCCGGGTCGGCGGCTCCACCCCAATTCCGACGCAGGCCCGCGTGCTGGCGGCCACGAACCAGAACCTGGGGGAGCTGGTGCGGGACAAGAAATTCCGCGAAGACCTCTATTTCCGGCTCAATGTTGTGACGCTGGAATTGCCGCCGCTGCGAATGCGCGGCGAAGACATTGTCGAGCTGGCCGAGCATTTTCTGAAGGGTTTTTCGCTGCGGGCGCGGCGGAAAATCCCGAAGTTCACGGCGGCGGCGCGAAAAAAACTCCTGTCGCACACCTGGCCGGGCAATGTGCGCGAGCTGCGCAACATGATGGAACGGATCGCCTACCTCGTCCCCGAAGAACAGGAAAAGATCGATGCGCCTGACCTGGCATTTATTCTCTCGCCCAAGGCTTCGGACGCCGGCCTCTTCTCCCTCGATGAGCCGCTGTCAGAAGCGACGCGACGATACCAGATGGAGTATATCCGCCGGCATATCGACGCCGCCCGCGGGAATATGACCCTGGCGGCCGAGCGCCTGGGACTGCACCGATCAAATCTGTACCGCAAGATGCGGCAACTGGGGATGGACGTGGTCGAGGAGTAGCGTGGGGCAGGCGTCTCGCCTGCCTTGAGCCTCCTGTCGCCCTTGCATACGGCAGGCGAGATGCCTGCCCTACGTTATAATACAGGCAGCTTCAACTCCCCCGGCTCGCGGCCGTGTGGGCGAGTCGCTCCGCGGCCGGTGGGCCCTGGCGAAAGCGAGGTGCGCGATGTCTCTGCCGCGCTGGGTTGCTTCCACCCTGGAAGCAGAACACGTTCCTTACCGCATCCGTCACCATCGTCCGGTGTTCACCGCCCAGGAGGTGGCGGCTGCCGAACACGTCTCCGGCCATCGTCTGGCCAAGGTTGTCGTCGTAATGGCCGACGAAGATCTGGTGTTTGTCGTTTTGCCCGCTTCGCAGAGGCTCGACGTGCGCTCGGTCAGCAAGGCGCTCAACTGCGGTCAGTGCCGTCTGGCCACGGAGCAGGAGATGGCGGAGCGATTTCCAGACTGCGAAGTCGGCGCGCTGCCGCCGCTGCCGCACTGGGACGGCATCACGATCCTGGCCGACACGCGGCTGCTGGAGAAGGACGAAGCGATCGTCTTTCAGGCCGGCACACACGAGGATGCCATCGAGCTGGCGGCCAGCGACTGGCAGCGGATCGCTCATCCGATGATCGGCCGGTTTGCGGCAGCGATGAACTGAGCCGAGTCGGCGGCAGCGTGCCGCGGAACCTAGGATCAACTTTCGCTGATGGCGCGGATACAGAACAGATATCCGCGTCATCCGCGGCCCCCTTCTTGCGGCCCTTTTTGATTTCAGCTCGGTCGCGCTGTGTGCTTCGGGGTTTCCTGCGACGACATGCGGAGTGCGGTGGGCGCTGGTCGGCGGGATTTGACGGACTGTGCCGCTTGACCTACGTTTTCCGTATCTGCGAGGCGCGTGCTTCGCGGCGGAGAAGTCCCGGGCAAAGGGCGCGGCATGGGCGCACTGCACTGGCTTTTGTGGAACAGCTCGCTGATGTCGGTCCTTGCGCCGGCGATTCTGCTGGCCCAGATCGGCTGCGTGATCCACCTTCTCAAGACCGGCCGGCCCTACTGGTGGCTGTGGATCATCTTTGCCATCCCGCTGATCGGCGTGGCGGCATACATCTACTTGGAAGTCCGGCCGACGTGGGGGAAGCTCGATCTGGAGTCGATCATATGGAAGTTCAAGAGCCGCAATGAGCGGATCGCGATTCGCCAGCAATACCTGGACGACTCGAGCACGGTAAAGAATCGGTTAGCTCTGGCCGGCGAGCTGCACGAGGCGGGACAGTTCGACCGCGAGTGCAAGGTGCTCGCAGACGGCTTGCGAGGGGCGTTCAAGGACGATGTGACTCTGCTGCTGCGGCTGGCCGAAGCGCACCTGGAAGCGGGACGCGCCACTGAAGCGCAGCAGATCGTCGAGCAGGTGGCGCCGCCCCGCTCGCCCGACGTGCAGCTCCAGCACGCGCTGCTCAAGGCGCGCACTCTGGCCGAGTTGAAACATCACGCCGATGCCGAGCAACTCCTTAAGGAGCTGATCGCCCGCAAGAAGAGCGAGGCGCCCCGCTACTACTATGCCGAGTTCCTGCTGGCCAATCAGCGCCGCGGCGAGGCCGCTGCCATCCTCCAGGACATCCTCCGCCAGTATCGCCGCGGCACTCCCGTGTGGCGGTTCCAGGAAAAGCGCTGGTTCTATGCGGCCAAGAAACTTCTGAAGACTCAGCGCTAGATTACCGCGCATACCAGATCACCGCTCGCTCCAGGTCGTCCGCATTGGCCAAGAGCCGCAGGCGGATCCGCTGCCGAATGCCGCTCAGCGGGATGTACCCCTGACCGCGGTCCAGGGCGGTGACAATGTCGGCCGAATCTCGCACCGCCGGCTGCCGCCCGGCACAGACCCAGCGCATCATCCACAGGCCGAGCGGATACGTCAGCGCCAGCGAGTGGAAGCTCTCCACGATTGACCAACCGACGCGACGAGCCAGTGCGTACTGATACGACGCGGCCAGCGTTTCCAGATAGCGGGCAAACGGCCGGTAAATCTCCGGTTCCAGCACGCCGAGCGGTTCCTCGAGAGCGGCAAACTCGATCAGTGGCAACTTCTCGCTCAGCAGCGGCACTTTTCCCTTCGCCCGCAGCATGGCCATGCCGAAGCGAACCAGCTTCCATCGTTCCGCCCATGTGTTTTCAATTCGCACCTGCGGGTGCAGGCGGATGTATTCCAGGCCGATCTGGCGAAACAAGATGCCGCCGATTCGCGATGGGGCGCGGCGCTGTTCAAAAAGCGGCGCGGCCTCATCCGGGGCCGTGGTTTCCAGAACTTCCAAGAGATCGATAAGTTTTTTGTCGTCGAGCCGCCGCGTTCTCGCATGCGCAAGCAAGCGGCAGAGCACCAGGCCGTGAACGATCCGCCGCACGGGTGGAAATCGCTCGTCGGCAATCAGCCGCGACAGCGTCCGCAAAAGCGCCAGGGCGACGTTCCACGGCCGCCGCTCACCGCGCTTGATGGCCGGAGCGGCGCTCGCCTTCTCCAGCAACTTCCCTTCGTCGGCCAGCCGACGCACGTCGGGCAGATGCTCTTCGACCGGTCGCCCCAGGTCTTGTGCCGCCGATGGGCAGGCCCGCCGGATCGTGAGCACGGCCCGGTCCCCCAGTGGAATGATCTGCCGCGGAAACATCTGGCACAGCAACGGCTTGGCCTCGAAGCCGAATTCCTTGTGGATGCGGCACAAGCCTTCGGGGGTGAGAAAGACGCAGCCGCCGTCGGGCCGCTGGGCCAGGTGATATTGCGAGGAAAACCATCCCTCGCGGACCATGATCGGCGTGCCACGATAGTCCGGATGCTTATCCCATCCTTGCTGGCTGAGTTTTTCGCGGTCTTGCTCGCTGAGCCGCACGATGCTGCCGTAGCAGCAAATGCCGCACTGGTGGCAGTCCCACCGTTCGGCCATCGGGAGCGTGGCGAGAGGAAGAGACATCAAAAAAGTAGTAGGCACACTCCGTGTGCCGTCATGACGCGGATGGGGACGGCACACGGAGTGTGCCTACTACTTAATTTACCTCTTGGTCGTCTTCTCCGCTGAGGGCTTGGCCGGGAGGCTGCGGAATTCGCTGAAACTGACCGCCTGGAAGTTGGCCAGGTAGTCGCCGGCCTGTTCGATCCGCTGGCGGTCGGCGACCGAAAGAGCCCAGTTGAACAAGTGCCGGCTGCGGACCTCCAGCCGCTTTTCGCGCAGCCCCGGCTGGATGGTGACACGGGTGATCTCGTCGGGGAGCAGCTTTCGCTGGGCCAACTCGCGGTTGAGGGCTAGCCGAGCACCCGGCGGGAGATTTCCCCCGCCGCGAATGGCGTTGAGACGCGCATACCAGTCGGCAAACTGCTTGAAGGCGTCCACTGTGGCTAGCTGCTGCGGCGTTTTGCCGACGGCCGTATAGACGATTGATTTGCTGGTCAGTGTGACGCGGGTCCGCCCTGTTTTTTTCTCGCCGTCGTCGGCCTGCTCCTCTTCTTGCTGCACTTCGAACTGCGGATCGGCGGCGGCAACAAACAAGGGCACCTTTTGCGCCACGGCGGCCTTGTTCAGCTCCAGTACGTAGTCAAGCACTTCCTGGCTGGCGACGGTGCAGCGAAGTTTGCGCTCGGGATCGAGGAACGTGAACTGGCCGGCGGCTGGCTCGAAGATCGTGATCTCCTGCGCGCCGCTGAGGAAAAAGTCATACACCCGGCCGCCGGAAAAAATCGTCAGTGTTTCGGCCAGCGGCGCCTTTTCCTTGCCCGCGAACACCTCCGTATCGACGCGGAAATCCTCGGCCAATGCGGACGAGACGAAGGTGAGAAGGAATGCCGACGTGACGTGGCAGAGCAGCGAGCGCATGACAAGATTCCTGGCGCGAAGGCAAAACAGCGTGAAGCGCGGCGGGAACGTAGCAGACGCTGCCGAGGTGGTCGAGAGAAGCTAGAGAAGCTAGCGTCGGCGGTTGCGATTCGAGATAAGCGGGCGGACAATGGTTATCCACAGATTGCGCCGATTTCGCAGAGGAAGAATGTGATCCCTTTCTGCGAAATCTGTGCAATCTGCGGATCACACTCTTCCCCGGGTAACCGATCAATGCTCAACCGCCAGGCTGCCTACGACCTTGTCTGCGAGTACACCCAAAGCGAATCTCTTCGCCGGCACATGCTGGCCGTCGAGTCGGCGGTGCGGGCCTACGCTCGCAAGTTCGGCGAGGATGAAGAGAAGTGGGGCATCGTGGGGCTCCTCCACGATTTCGACTACGAGCGCTGGCCCGATCCGCCCAATCATCCGCTAAAGGGAGCGGAGATACTGAAGGAGCGCGGCTATCCGGACGAGGTGATCTATGCGATCAAATCGCATGCGGACTATTTGCCCGACTGTCCACGGGTCTCGAAGTTAGATAAGACGCTCTACGCCTGCGACGAGCTAGCCGGTTTCATTTCCGCCTGTGCGAAGGTCCGGCCCGAAGGGATCGTCGGCATGGAAGCCCGCAGCGTCAAGAGGAAGCTCAAATCGGCCGGTTTTGCCGCCGCCATCAACCGCGACGACATCACTCGCGGCGCGGCGGACCTGGGCGTCGAACTCGACGAGCACATCCAGTTCATGATCGACGCGATGGCGGCCAAGGCGGACGAGCTGGGGCTGAAGGGGAAGGAGTCAGGAGACAGGAGTCAGGAATTAGAGAAGTAAAAAGAAAAGTTGTGAAATACTCAGGCAACGGCACTAGCACTCGCCCGGGCTGGCTTTCGCGTCAGCCGCCGAAGCACGATCGCGAGCGGCAGTACGATCACGAGCAGCAGCAGAATCCAAGGCGCCAGCGCCACGACAGCCAACAGAGCAAACTCCGCCAGCGTCCGCATGCCGTCCATCGATTGCCAAAACGTGCTGGCAATCTTGCCGCTGAGAGTCGCTTGTTCCGGACGAAAGCCGCGCCATTCGTAGGCGTGAATCGTAATTGTGGTCAGGGCCACGCGATCGGACAGGAACCGCAGCCGCCCCTCGATCCGCTCGATCTCCTCGCGGACTCGTCCCAGCTCCGTCTCGACAGTGACGATGTCCTTGACTTCGCCCGCCTTCGTCTTTACCAACTCGATCAGCCGCGTCTCGATCCCCTGCTTGCTCTTCAGCCGCGCGGAGAGATCTACGTATTCCTCGGTAATGTCCTCCGACTCGACCTGGCGGTTCTGCGGCACTCCTAGCTGCGAAGCGCCGTCCAGGATCGCGTCGAACTTATCGACCGGCACGCGGAGCACCCACTGCCCGCCGCGGACGCTCCCCGGCGGCCGGTCCTCGCGAAACTGGGCGACGTAGCCGCCTGCTTCCTTCACCAACGCCGTGATCGCCTTCTCTGTTTCGCCAAAATCTTCGACAGTCAGCGACAGCGTCGCCTTGTAAATGATCTTCCGCTCGGCCGCCTTTTCGCCGCCGGCAACTGCGGTCAGCGGAATGGCACCCGGCGCCGCTTCAGTGGCGGCACTTCCCGAAGTAGCGCCTGGCTGATAATTCGACATTGGGGCGGCACCGCACCCCGACAGCACGGACAGAAGACAGACCAGAATCGACGCGCGCATGATTGCCTCCGCAAAAAAGTGAGGGCGAATGAAGAGCTATTACGCAAGAGACCCGCGGAGGCCAATTCATTCCCGCAATTTCGGCCGAAAGCCAAGGAAAGGGATAAAATGCAATGAACCGGGCATCTCATTTCATTCCGCCAGTCGGAGGTTTTGCCATGAACGTCCAGACGACTGCCGAGCTGACCGCCAAGAAGTGCCTGCCATGCGAGGGGGGCGTCGAGCCCGCGAGTTACGATGAAGCGCAGGCGCAACTCAAGAATCTGAGCGGCTGGTACGTAACCCACGACGGCAAACGGATCCGCAAAGATTGGACCGTCAAAAACTTCATGGCCGGCATTCGGTTTTTCAACGACGTAGCCCGCGTGGCCGAAGAGGACCAGCACCACCCGGATCTGCACCTGGCCGGCTATCGCAACGTGTGGATCGAGCTGTGGACACACGCCATCGGCGGGCTGTCGGAGAACGACTTCATCCTGGCCGCCAAGATCGACCAGTTGCCGGTGGAACTGAAAAAGTCGTAGCGCGGTCAGTGCTCAAAGGAGTGAGAGCGCATTCACCCTCGTCTTCAGCGGCCAGGTCACCGGGCGGCCTGTGCGGTGCGAGTCGAAGACGGCGCAAATCATCTCGATCGTGACACGGCCCTCGTAAATGCCGCATTCGGGGTCGCGGTCCTGCTCGATGGCGGCCAGCAGGTCCTTGACGGCCATGCGATTGCCGCCGTCTGGTCCGTCCTGGAGCGGCTCGGGCACGCCGATTCCCGCGCTGGAGACGGGGACCCATTTGGCTCCGGTGCGTCCCGGCGACCAGGCGGGATCGGCAAGGAATTGGACGCTCGGCAAAGCGCCCGTGCTGGTCAAGATTTCGACAATTCCCTTGCTGCCGCAGATTTGCAGGCCGAAACGTCCGCCGCCCGCATTGCGCTTCGACCCAAAATAGGCAGTCGCGCCGCCGGACATGCCATACATCGCCTGCACGGTGTCGCCGGCCAGCGGCCCAATCTGTTCAGCGCCTTCCTTGACGTGGATCTTGTCCACCGGCTTCCCTCCCTCTTCCAGTCTGGCAAAGCACCACGTCGGCTCGCCGCCAAACGTGTGGATCAGATTCATGATGTGACTGCCGAGCACCCACAGGTCCTCCGCCCCGCCGCGCTGGTCTTCCTTGCCACGACCGCGCAGCTCCAGGATCGTGCCAATCTTCCCACCGTCGATCAGGTCCTTCACCGCCTGAATCTTCGGGCTGTAGGCGGTCTGGTGCGCCAGCGCCAGCTTGACGTCGTACTTCTTGCACGCCGCCTCCATCTCATCCGCTTCCTGCGGACTGCGGCACAGCGGCTTTTCCATGTAGATATGGCAGCCCCTCTCCGCCGCCGTCTGCACCATGTCCCGATGCTCCCCCAGCCACCGCGGCCCGATTGCCACGATCTGCGGCTTGACTTCGTCCAGCATCTGCCGGTAGTCGGCATACGGCTTGGGAGTCTTCTTCTTGTCCGCATTCGACAGCCGCTGCACGGCTTCTGCCCGCCCCTTTTCATCGGGGTCGGCAACCGCGACCAAGTCGCACTGGGGAAAGTGGCTCCATACCGTGTCGATGCCGTGGCCGTAATTGCCGCGGCCCGTATTGCCGATGACAGCGATGCGGAAGTTCATGGAAGGTACGTGGTAAGAGGTGAGTTGTGAGTGGTGAGGGGGTCGATGGAGCAGTCAGGGACAATCATGGCGCGCCGCAGGGGGCCGTACAAGTCGCGGCAAGCGAGCGTTTTTCCAGCGATAGCGAGGCTGAAAAGCGGTCAAAAGCCCCTGCCAGCCGCCGTTTGTCAACTTGCCCCGTTTTCCCCTGGTGGGGTATTCTGAACCTGGTAGATAACTTCAGTCGTACGGGGGTCCGCCCATGGCGACATTGCTAATCCGTCTTTCACTGGCCGCAATCGTGCTGGCAGCGCTGATCCAGCCTGGGTTCGGCCAGAATGTGCCGAGCGACGCTGGCGAGGAGAACATTGATGCTCAGGTGGCCCGGCTGATCGAACAACTCGGGGCGAGCGACTATACCCTCCGCGAGAAGGCCCAGGCCGAGTTGGCCAAAATGGGGCTGGCTGCGTTTGACGCGCTGAGCGACGCGCAGCATCACGACGACATAGAGATCGCGCTTCGCGCGCGGTTCCTGGTGCGGTCGATGCAGGTGAAATGGCATGAAGAGGGTGATACGCCGGACGTGGTTCAGCTGCTGCGTAACTTTGGCGAGTTGAGCGAGCTAGACCGCAAGAGCCGCATCGACGCCCTTGGAAAGCTGCCTAATCGCGAAGGAGTGTACGCGCTTTGTCGACTGGCGCGTTACGAGATCTCCGACGAGCTGTCCAAGCAAGCCGCATTGCACGTCCTGGAGCAGGAGCCGATTGCCGACGCGGCCGCGCGGGCGGAAGCCGCCAAAAAAATTGCCGCGATCGCCGGTTCGGGCAAGCGGAGTGCCGCGGCATGGCTGCGGACGTATGCCCGGACGCTGGCGGATCCCGATTCAACGCTGGCGGAATGGGAAGCGCACCTCAAGGCGGAGCACGAACTGCTGACGCAGTTTCCGGAACGCACCAGCCGAGAGATCGTGCGGGACCTTTATCGCTTCGAGGTTTCGCTGCTCCAGCAATCGCATCAGCCCGAGCGTGCGGTAGCGGTGATCCGCCAGTCGCTATCGCTGATGGAAGGGACGCCGGAGCAATTGACGGAAATCGTGGAGTGGCTGATCCACCGCGAGGTTTGGAACGTCGTGGAGGAAGTCGCCGAGCGTTTTCCGCAGGCCTTTGCCGATAGCCCGAACCTGCTCTACCTGCGGGCCGAGGCGTTTTTGAAGCAAAAGGCGACGGAGAAAGCGGAAGAGCTGGCCAGACAAGCACTCGAGGCGCGGCCGGACAAGCTTGACGATCACCGGCTGGCGGCGCGGGAGCTGCAAAAGCGCGGGCTATTCGATTGGGCTGAGCGGGAATTCCGGGGGGTGATCGGCCGGGCCACGCCGGGCTCGGACGACGAGCTACGAGCACGTTCCGCATTAGCCGAAATGTTCCACGACATTGGCAAGGAATTGGCGGCGGCTGAAGTGCTGCAAGGATTCGTAGACGTAATCGATAAGGACATGGCAGCCCGCGACCGCGCAGCGCAATTCCGCGATCTGGGGTCGTTGCGCTCGCGGCTGAATTTTTTCTACGCCATGCACCATCTGGAAAAAGGGGAAATGGAAAAGGCGATCGAGCGGCTCGACCTGGGGGTGCAGTATGACGCGACGGATGCCGACGTGCTGATCGCCTTGTATCGGCTGCCGAACCAGGAAGAAGACCGCCGCAAGCGGACGCTGAATTACATCACCAAGGCGACCGAATCATTCCGCGAAGACATCAACCGTCTCAAAGTGGGCTTTGAGCAGGAACTGGACGAGCCGACGCGGGCGCGGTTTGCGGAAATCCTGGCCAACGCCTGCAATCAATTGGCGTGGCTGGTGAGCAACACGACGGGGGACTTTGACGAGGCACTGCAGTGCAGCCAGAAGTCAATTGAACTGATGCCCAAATATGCGGCCTACCTGGACACGCTCGGGCGCTGCCATTTCGCCAAGCGGGATTTCGCCAGCGCCGTCAGGTACCAGACCCTGGCGCTGGCCGAGGAACCGCACTCAGGGCAGATGAAGCGGCAACTGGCCCTGTTCATCAAAGAGCGCGATGCGAAAAAGGCGAGCGCTCCCCAGCCGGACGGTGCCAAGCCATGAGCGCCTCTCCGGCGACCGCGGACACAGAGGCGCAAGCAACCGCGTCCGTCCCGGCGCAAGAGGCAGCGGATCTTGATGAGAGAGGCAGCCGGAACAATCGGCTGTTTCACATTGTGTGGCTAGTGCTGCCGGCCGTGGCCATCGGCCTGTCGCTGGTGCTGGAGATTCGCGACGGCACGCAGGTCATTGTGCCGGTACTCAATCAACCGCTGCCGGAACTGTGCACGTTCCGCCGTTTGCTCGGGATCGAATGTGCCGGCTGCGGCCTGACGAGGTCGTTCATTTCGATTGGCCACCTGCGTCTGGCCGACGCCTGGCATTACCATCCGGCCGGTCTGTTCCTGTACGCCCTGGCGGCATTTCAGCTTCCCTACCGCTGCGTGCAGCTTTGGCGAGTGTCGCGCGGACAGAGTGAACTGCGGCTGGGAAAATCGGAAAATACTGTCATTTTTGCGCTCGCCTTGCTGCTGCTCGCCGTTTGGATCGTTCGCATTTGGACCCGGATTCTCGTCTGACAACCGGCATGAACGTCAACATCGGCGACATTTCGCTGCAAGTCGCACAGCGCGGCGCCGGCAAGCCGCTTGTGCTCGTTCACGGCTTCCCGCTCGACCACACGATGTGGGCCGCGCAAATGGCGGCTCTGTCCTCCAGGCATCTCGTGCTTGCGCCCGATTTGCGCGGCTTCGGCGCCAGCGGCGTCACCAGCGGCACCGTTACGATGGAGCAGTATGCCGACGACCTGGCGGCTCTGCTGGACGCGATGCAGATTCGCGAGCCGGTCACGTTCTGCGGTTTGTCGATGGGTGGTTATGTCGCGTGGCAGTTTGTAGCGCGGCATCGGCCGCGTTTGGCTCGGCTGATCCTGTGCGACACACGGGCTGCCGCCGATACTCCGGACGCGGCAGCCGGGCGACTGAAGACCGCCGAGCGTGTCCTGGCCGAAGGGGCCCAAGTGGTCGCGGACGCGATGCTCCCCAAGCTGTTTGCCCCTCAGAATCTGGCACGGAATGCCGACTACGTGCAGGCCACGCGGGAAGTCATCCTGCGGACGCCGCCGGAGGGGATTGCCGCGGCGCTGCGCGGCATGGCCCAGCGTAAAGACGTCACGTCGCAGCTCGCGACAATCGATGTGCCGACGCTCGTCCTCTGCGGGGAGCACGACGGGATCTCGCCACCCGCCGAAATGCGGCAGATCGCTGCCGCCATCCCCGGCGCCGAGTATGTCGAGATTGCCGACGCCGGCCACATGGCGCCGCTGGAGAATCCCCTGGCCGTGAATGCCAAGATTGCGTCATTTATGGCGAATTGACTGCCAGCTTCAACTCGCCAGTCGCATTCGCCGCTAAATTTGCTGACCGCTACCGCGCATGAGCAATCCGTTTGAGCCTGGGCCCTTCAATCAGCCGCCTGCGCCCCCTCCGTATCCACCGCCGCTCCCTCCGACGTACCCGTATAGTCAACCAGCGCAGCCTGCATACGGACGGCCGCTTCCGCCGGGAACGGTCAAGAACTACCTTATCGAATCGATTCTGGCTCTGTTTTGCTGCGCCGGTATCTTTGCCATTCCCGCGATCATCTTCGCCGCCCAGGTAGACAGTCATTTACAGCAAGGAAACTACCAGGCGGCACTTGACGCGTCCAACAATGCCCGGACGTGGCTGTTTGTTGCCGTCGGGATCGCGATTGCCGTGACACTGTGCTGCACGCTGCCCACGTGCGTGCTGTACATCGTGGCCGGGCTTGCCGGGGCGCACTAACTGGCGCGCGACCGGGAACAGGTTCGCACGGCCATTACGGCAGCTCGAAGACCGACTGCGTCTTCACGATCGCGTAGTCGTCCGGAAAGGTGTGGAACGCCTGGATGAGCAGATTCCGCTGCCGCGACTCGACACTGATATAGCTGATCGCCCCCAGCGCCATCCGTCCGCTGGAATCAAAGGTATGCAGCAGCCCCTCGCGCTCCTGCTCGCGCGTCAACTCTTCCTGAAACGCCCAGAACATTTCGGGCGAGACGGTTTCGAGCTGGAAGCTCATCTGGTAAATAATTCCGCCGCGACATTCGACCTTGTCGCTGCGCTGTCCCTTCAGCCGGTAGGAGAGCAACCGTCGTCTCTCCGGGAGCGGATGCTGGGCGGAACAGGCGACCTCGGTAAGGGTCAGGCCGCGGTAACGCCAGGTGACGATGTGACCTGCGCTGGTGATGCCGATTCTCGCCGCGTAATCTCCGCGCGAGATGTTGCGGGTTTTATAGACGTCGAACAGCTCGGGGTGCAAAGCGCGCCCAAAGAGCTGAAAAGCCAGTTCGGCGACTTTCGGTCGGACTGAGAGCACGGCAGTCGGTTCCTTCTCAGCGTAAGTTCGAGTGAGAACTGGCGCGACGAATGGATCAAAGATGCCCGGATTATACGCTCGCCGCAAGGGGCGCACAAAGACAGATTCTACCCGCGAAGAAACGCAGGCGGATTGCCTCTTGACAAGCAGGCAAAATGCGGTTCCACACGCGAAGTGCTGTGGTCGTCACTCCGCTTTGAGTCCTGGCACCAGTGCGCTGGTCGCCTGTCGCGGCGTGAAATCATGCGACAGGACCTTTTGCTGCCCGACGAAGTACGTGGCAAAATCGGCGACGACGAGGTTATAGGTCACCGCATCGTTGCCCGTTTCGACAGAGACGATGGGCGTCGGCCCGCTGGCCGTGTGCAGGAGCATGCCGGACTCGAGCTGGGTGGCCCTGCGCCAGCCCTCGCCGGAGACCCAGAACACGTGTCCGCCGCTGCACTCGAATGTTTCGGCCCCGGCGGTGAACTTCACAATTTTTCCGACCGGCCGGGTCGTCGTCCGCAGCACTGGTTTGAACGAGAGTTCGCCCGTCTCGACGTCCTGTGACAGCACGAGATCGCCGCGCTGCACCTGGTCGATGGCGGTCGGCCCCCGGGCGGTCCAGACAAGCGTTCCGGCCACCAGGCACTCGCCCGAAAATCCGCCAAAAGGAATCGTCGATTGCCCACCTGAGATGCGGGTGACGAAGTTTTGCGGCCCGGTTTGGCTACCTGTTGCCTGCTGCCCGTCCGAGGAGCGTTGTGCCGGCCGAGTCGGCCGGTCGACGAATTGACGCCGCTGGAAATCGGACTGCGTCACCAATCGCTTGGCCTCCTGCGTCTGGACCTGGTTGTAGTCATCCCACCATTTCCACCAGTCTTCGGCCTTGGCAGCCAGTTGCTGGCAGAGCGCGGTGTTCAGGACCCACGTAATACGCTCGTTGAATTGCTGAGTCCGCAGATTCATCGCCGCAATGGACTGCTCACGCGCCAGTGCCGTGCGCTGCACATCGGCCAGCGCCCTGGCACGCGTTTCTCGTTCGATTCCCGAAGGAATGAAGATTCGCTGGAGTTCGGTGTCCAGCACCAGTAGCTCCCGCCGATCGCTCCCTTCACGCGCGAAGGCATGCCGGTAGCCGATCCGGCCGTTGGGAAGCCGCGCGACGGCAATCCGCGAATCGACGGGGGCGACCATCAATGCCAAAAGCTCCGGCACGAAGCTGTGTGGATCGCGCTCCTTGAGGGAAGTTGCCGCCGCTTGGCGGACCGGGAGCGAGGGGTGATACACCGCGTGCCTGGCCAGCGACAAAGAGGCCTCGGGCTCCGCGATTGCCTGCAGTGCTTCGATGACGGCCAGCGCGCATTGATCGTTCTCGGAGGACACGATTTGTTCCATCGCCCAGATCGCGCTCGGATCCTCAATCGCCAGCAGACGCGCACCGGCTGCGTCACGCCTGGCGAGAGAGTCGCTCGCCAGCCCGCGGGCGATTTCTTCCATGGTCGAGCGCCATTTGGCAAGCGACGTTTCGCGCTGGCGAGTCAGCGACCGTTCGGCTTCGATATCCTCGCGGCTGAGCCAGAGAGGGCCGACGCGCACAAACCCAAGTTCGCGGCGAGCCGCCTCGTGATCGGGGGCCAGCTCCAGGACGCGAGACAGATGCGCTCGCTGCTGCGGGGCTAGCCCGCGCTGCCGGCACCACTGTGCCAGCGCGTACTGCCCATCGACGTTGTCTGGAAACTCGCTGCGAGCGCGGTAGTAGTCCCGCAGCGATGTCGACGACGTGGCTTCCTGGACGAAGTCCTCAATCGGCACCCAGCGGTTCCGCGCGTCCCGAATCATTCCCTGGTGCCACCTGGCCGGAGCAAACTGCGGCGCAAGCTCCTCCGCAGTTGCCAGCAAATGCTTCCGCTCGTGCGACAAACCGTAGATCTCCCGCTGTAGCGCTTCCTGGACGGCATCTTCTGCCGCCCGGCGATTGCCGTGCAGCGCCTCGGCGCAAACACACGTCGCCAGCGTCAGAATGAGCAGGTAAGTCGATGTGCAGACGAGCGCAGCGATGATTCGTCGTGACATGGTGCTCCTCCTCTGGTAGCCGACGCCACAGGTGCTGCCGGTGAGTTTGGCAGGTTCGAGATGATCTCAGTCGCCCCTGAGATACCTTCATGCTAAGCGACGGCAAAACCGAATGTAAATACCGGCCGCCCTTGGGGGACGTTTGACCGCGCAGTGAATAGCAGCCGCGGCCGACAAGGACCTCGGCCGGATCCGTGTCACGTTCGTCAATCCGCGGTTGAAAATTATCTTTGGCTTACTCGGGTTTGAGTCCCGGTACGACGGCACTTGTCGCCCGCCGCAGCGTGAAGTCGTGAGACAGGATCTTCTGCTGCCCGACAAAGTACGTGGCAAAATCGGCGACGATGAGGTTATAGGTCGCCGCGTCCGAGCCGGTTTCGACCGACACGATTGGCGCCGGCCCGCTGGCCGTGTGCAGGAGCATGCCCGATTCAAGCTGGCTGGCCTTCCGCCATCCCTCGCCGGCGACCCAGAAGACGTGTCCGCCGCTGCACTCGAAGGTTTCCGGCCCTGCGGTGAACTTCACGATCTTGCCGACCGGCCGGGTTGTCGTCCGCAGCACAGGTTTGAACGAAAGTTCGCCCGTCTCGACGTCCTGCGACAGCACGAGGTCGCCGCGGTTTACCCGTTCGACCGCGGTTGGCCCGCTGGCGGTCCACACCAGGGTGCCGGCCACCAGGCATTCACCACCGCCGCCGCCGGTCTGGATTCCCGATCCAATCGACATTACCGGAACCGGGTCGATGATCTGCACGCGCCGATAAACCTGGCTGACCGCTTGGGTCTTCTGGTTGTCCGCGAGCCGCTCATTCTGGTCGTTCCACCACTGCCACCATGTCTCCGCCGACGGGGGGAGTTCCTGCTGCGTCGCCCGGTTGAGGACCCACGCGATCCGCTCGTTCAGCCGCAGGGTGAGGTCGTTTTGTCGTTCGGCGCCGAGGACGCGGCGGCCGGCCGTATTTCGGGCATCGGCCGCGGCCAATCCCCGCGCGCCCGCCCGGCTGCCGCCGGGCTGCGCGAACCGCTCGTACTCGGTGTCCAGGACCAGCACGTCCTGCCGATCGAACGTGTCGCGGCGAAACACTTGCCGAAAGCCGATCGTCCCGCCGGGAAGCGGCGTGGAGGCGACACGCGATTCAATCGGCGTCGTCATCATATTCACTAGCGACGGCACGTAACTGTGCAGGTCGCGTCTGGCCAGGGCGTCAGCCGCAGCCTCGCGGACCGGCAGTGACGGATAGAGAACCGCGTGGCGCGCCAGCGAGAGCGAAGCTTCCAGGTCGCGGCTTTCTGATAGCGTCCCAATCACCGCCAGCGCAGCCTCGTCGCTGACCGGGGAAACGATTCTTTCCATCGCCGCAATTGCCGAACTGTCGTGCAGGCTCAACAGCCTGCCTTTTGCCGCGGCACGACGGCTCGTGCTCTCGCTGGCAAATGCCTTGGCAAACTCCTCCATGTCACTCCGCCAGCGGCTGACCGACTCCTCCTCCGCGCGGGCGAGCGCCTCTTCCGCCTCCATCTCGGCGCGGCTCAGCCACAGCGGCCCCATCCGCACGAACCCCAGTGCGGCCCGCGCCCCTTCGTGATTCGGATCGATCTCCAGCACGCGCGTCAAAGCAGCACGCATCTGGTCGTCGAGTCCCTCGCGGCGGCAGTACTCAGCCAGCGTAAGTTGTCCCTCGATCGTGTCCGCGGCCTTCTGCCGCGCAGCCTCGTACAGCTTGATGTTCCGCGAGCCGATGCATTGCTCGATGAAATCGTCGGCGCTCATCCAGCGTTTACGCGCATCCTGCACGTGTCCCAGGTGCCACCTAGCCGGAGCGTACGTAGGAGCGCGCTTGGCAGCCGCTAGCAGCAGGCTCTCCCGCTCGGCCGTCAGGCCGTAGATCTCGCGCTGTAGCGCCTCCTTGACGTCTGCCGCTGCCGCCAGACGACTCTCGCGCTTGGTCTCGGCCCAGACAGCGCTGGCCGATATGAAAACGACAATTGCAAAAACTGGAGCGAAACCAATCGCAACTTTCGCGCGCGCAAGCGTACGTACCATGGCATACCTCCTGGGGTGCAGACGACCCCCGTAACGTCGAGAACTCGACATTTCCCGGTGTTCCTGGAATGGCCCCTGACAAGGCGCATCTTAGCGCTTTTCCGGGGGCTGTGCAAACAACAGGCGCCGAATTCCTGCCAGGCTGCCTAATGCGGCTTCAATCCCGGGACCAGCGCGCTGGTCGCACGCCGCAGCGTAAAGTCGTGCGCCAGGATCTTCTGCCGGCCGACGAAGTAGGTGCCAAAATCGCCCACCACGAGGTTGTACGTGGGGGCCGCTTTCCCCTCGTTCACGTTCGTCAGGTCACGCGTTCGTTGAGACGGACAATCAGCTCGTTTTGCCGCACTGCTTCCAGCTCGCGAGCCAGCGCCGTGTTACGCAGCTCGGCCAGCGCCAGCTCGCGCGACTCTCCACGACTGCCGCCTTCCAGCGCCACGCGCATGTATTCGGTGTCCAGCACCAGCACCTCCTGGCGATCCTGTGTCTGCCGCACGAACGTGTGTCGATAACCGATTCGTCCCGACGGCAGAGCGCCGGCCGCAACCCGCGACTGGACCGGCGTGACCATCAAATCTAGAAGTGCCGGCACAAAACTTTAGCGGTCCCGATCGGCCAGGGCGTCTGCCGCCTGCTCGCGGACCGCATGGGACGGGAAGTAGACCGCGTGCCGCGCCAGCGACAGCGACGCCTGGGGATGTGGGCTCAGCGCGAGGGAGGCGATGACCACCTGGGCGGCCCTTTCGCTCAGCGGCGAGATGATTTGTTCCAGAGCCGAGATCGCCTCGGGATCGGCAATCTCCAGAATGCGGTCGCCGGCCGACTCGCGTTGGTTGCGGCTGGCACTCGCAAGGTCGCGGGCGATGTCTTCCAGCCGCGGCCCCCATTTGCGCAGCGACTTCTCTCGCGCCAATGCCAGCGCCTGTTCCGACTCGATCTGCTCCCGATTGAGCCACAGCGGCCCGCGCCGCACAAAACCCAGCGCGCTGCGGGCGGACTCGTGGTCGGGAGCCATTTCCAGGACGCGGGTCAAGGCGGCCCGCATCTGGTCGGGGAGCCCCTCGCGGCGGCAATAATCGGCCAGGGCCAACTGCCCTTCGACCGTATCGGTTGCCTCGCGGCGGGCTGCTTCATACAGCCTGACGCGCCGCGAGCTGGTCCACTGCTGGATGAAGTCTTCGATGGTGAGCCAGCTTTTTCGCGGGCCCATCACCATTCCCCGGTGCCACTGCGCCGGCGGGTACTGCGGCGCCAATTCGGCCGCGGCATTCAGCAGCCGCTGGCGTTCGTCGCACAGCGCGTAGATTTCCCGTTGTAAGGCCTCGCTGACCGCGTGTTCGGCCGCTTGGCGCGGGCAGGCTCGGCGCCAGCAGCCATCGTCAAAAGCGTTCCCATGTATCCCGCCAGCAGGAAGATTGCCCACCGCGCAGGCGCAAGCGTGGTTCCCATGATTCTTGCCTCTCTCGAATGAGTAAATGGCCCGCAATGCTGAGAGGTCAGCAGCGCTAAGTGTTCCGCACAGGCCTCAGCCAACGGGTCGCTTTAGGACTACGGCATGAAAGCCGCAATCAGGCACTGGACGCCGTCGCTCCGCGGCCGATCGGCCCAGCGCGTTGAATTCCCCGTGCGGCTGCGAGTACAATTCTCCCTGGCACACCCCTCCTAGACCACGCCGCCAATTACCCTCCCCTAAGGATTTCTTCCATGCGCTGGTTGCTTTCCGTCGCTATCGTCGTAGCCGCTGCCAGTCTTGCCCTCGCCCAGGACAAGCCGGTTTCCGAGGAAGGCTTCGTGCCGCTGTTCGATGGCAAGACCATGACCGGCTGGCAAGGTGGTCTAGACGGCTACGAAGTCAAGGACGGCACGATGATTTGCAAGCCCAAAGGGAGCGGCAATCTTTACACCAACAACGAATACGCCAACTTCGTCTTTCGCTTCGAGTTCAAGCTCACACCCGGCGCCAACAACGGCGTCGGAATCCGCACGCCGAAGGAAGGGGACGCAGCGTTCGTGGGAATGGAGATCCAGATCCTGGACGATGGCCATCCCAATTACAAAGGCATCAAGGACTACCAGGCTCACGGCTCGGTTTACGGCGTGATTCCCGCCAAGCGCGGCTTTCTCAAGCCCACCGGCGAGTGGAACAGCGAGGAAATCACCGTCGATGGCACGCGCGTGAAAGTGGTGCTCAACGGCGAGACGATCGTCGATGGTGACATTGCCGAGGCCCGGGAGAAAGGCGCCATCGACGGCCGGGAGCATCCAGGCCTGAAGCGCGACAAGGGCTACATTGCCTTCTGCGGCCACGGGGCGCACCTGGAATTCCGGAATATCCGGATCAAAGAGCTGAAGTAGCGGTCAATCTTCGTGGAAGAGTTGACGTCTGGGCAGACTCTTTCACGCCGTGCCGCCAATCTCGCTCAGCACTGGCACGCCTACCGATGAGACGGATGTGGCGGCGTGCCGACTTGCGGCGCGCCCGTCTGGAGCTGAGGCGCTGCTAGCAGGGACATGCTGGCAACAGTGCAAGGATGTGATGCCATGCGAGCATGGCCAGTGCGAATTCTATCGATTGCGGCGTTTGGGTGGATGAGCGTCGCGGGCGCGAGCCTCGTGCGCGGGCAAGATTCGCCCGTCCAGCAGGCAGCCGCCGAGGCTGTCATCCCGACGCGCAATTTGCTGAGCGTGATGGTCGACGGCGGGCCGATCATGTACCCGATCGGTCTCTGCTCGTTCATCCTGCTGATCTTTGTCTTCGAGCGGCTGATCAGCCTCCGCAAAGGGCGCATCATTCCGCGGCCGTTCGTCAAGCGGTTCCTCGAGCAGCTTCGCGACGGAAATCTCGACCGCGAGAAGGCAATCGCCCTGTGCGAGGAGAACCGCAGCCCGGTCGCCCTGGTGTTCAGCGCGGCCGTGAAGAAATGGGGACGCACTAGCGTCGAAGTCGAGCAGGCCATCCTCGACTCCGGCGAGCGAGTCACCAATCAACTCCGCAAATACGTTCGCCTATTCTCCGGCATTTCTCAGATCGCGCCTTTGTTGGGACTTTTGGGCACGGTGCTGGGGATGATCGAATCGTTCAACGCCATATCCACGGCGGACGCAATGGGGCAACGCGAGCTCTTGGCCGGCGGCATTGCCCAGGCCTTGCTTACGACCGCGGCCGGCATGTTCGTCGCCATCCCGGCGCTTTTGGCGTATCTGTTTTTTGTCAGCCGCATCGACATGCTGGTCACCGAGATCGACCACCTCGGACAGCAGATCGTCGAGTTGATCGCTGGCGACTCGGCCGATGCCGTCCGATCGCGAAGGAAAGCAGCCTGATCAAGGCCATGCCGCTCAAAACGCACCAAGACGACATCCCGCAGATCAACTTGACCCCGATGCTCGACATCGTGTTCAACCTGATGATTTTCTTCATGGTGGCGACGCGATTTACGGAGCTCGATGAGCGAAACATCGACGTCCAGGTGCCCCAGGTCAATAGCACCGCCCAGATCTCGGACAAACCTAAGAAACGGACCATCAACGTCCACAAGGACGGCCAGATCACGCTCGATAAGCGGGCGGTGACGCTGCGCGAGCTCGTCGCCGAGTTGACCCAGTCCCGCCGTCAGCGACCAGACATGAGCGTCGTGGTTCGTGGCGATGCTGACGGACGTCTGCAGAACTTCGCCACGGTCCTGACTGCCTGCCGCGAAGCGGGGATCAGCGACATGGGGATCTCGGTGAGAATGGAGACCAAGCAGAGATAGTCAAGCGACAATGGCTTCATGGACGAATCCGATCCTCGCAGCTGCTTCCCTCGCCCCCGGCCGAGCATTGGCCATCGTGCTGCTGGTCGGGCTGACCGTCTTGACCATTGCCCTGGGCTTTCTCACGTGGACCCGATGGGGACAGGCTCGCCCCGTTGCCAAGTGCGCGCTGCTGTCGCTGTTCGCTCACATGCTGCTGCTGTGCTACTGCTGGGGGACGCGGATCTTCTTCGATACGCCCGGCCGCTTGCTCGGCGACGGCGAATTCCACGTGCGGATCGTCGATAGTGCCGACGAGGAGATGGCGCCCCCGGCGACCTCCACCACGGACGAGCTTCCCAGCGAGAATCCCGCGGCTGCGAAATCCAAGCCCGCGGAGGCTGAGAAACCGCCCGAGACCGCTGCCAAGGACATCGAACAGCCCACCGCGCAGGCCGCACCAGCGCCGCGGTCCACGAGGCCGATCGAGCCGCCGCCGCTCTTGGAAACGAGCAATCCAGAGGCGGTCGTTCAAGCACCCGCTGAGTCGGTTCCTTCTCCCGAACCGCCGGATGCCGAAGTCGAACCGCCGACTGAGAAGACAGCCGATTCGTCGTCGGCAACAACTACCGAACACTCGCCGATTACTGAGCCTGCTCGCGCAGCGACAACGAGCATCCCCATCAGCACCCGCCCCATTGTCCCTCGTCGACTCGGTGACGGCCGGGATATGCCGCAGCTGCTTCGCGCCCGCGTCGGCGATCGGCTGCTGTTGGCAGAGCGCTTCGGCGGCACCGCGACCACCGAAGGGGCAGTCGAGGCGGCGCTCGACTGGCTGGCCGCCAATCAAAGCGAAGGGGGCCGCTGGGATGCCGACCTGCACGGCGCCGGCCGCGAGAACCGTCACTTGGGCCACGATCGGCAGGGGGCGGGCAAGCAGGCGGACACAGGGGTCACGGGCCTGGCGCTGTTGGCCTTTCTGGGCGCAGGCCAGTCCCACCTGGAAGGCGCGCATCGCCAGCACGTTCAGCACGGCCTGGAGTTTTTGCTCGCCAGCCAGGCCGCCGACGGCAATCTCTCCGGCGATGCCGAACTGTTCGCTCGTATGTACTGCCACGGCATTGCCACGCTGGCGCTCTGCGAAGCGTATGCACTCACGGGCGATGAGCGATTGAAGGCTGGCGCGACCCGCGCGGTGAACTATTCGCTACGCTCGCAGCACATGGAAGGGGGCTGGCGCTACCAGCCCGGCGACCGCGGCGACATGAGCCAGTTCGGCTGGCAAGTGATGGCCCTCAAAAGCGCGGAGCTGGCCGGAATGCCGATTCCTGCGGAGACAAGGATGCGCATGACGCGCTTTTTGCGGAGCTGCTCGTCGGGTCCAAGCCTCGGCCTGGCGTCGTATCGCCCTGGCGATCGCGTCAGCCGGCCGATGACTGCGGAGGCGATGGTTTGTCGCGTATTCCTGGCTGCCGAGAATCGCCAGGCGACGCTCGACGAGGCGGCCAGCTACGTTCTGGAAGAGCTGCCGAGTGTGCGCGACGCCAATGTCTACTACTGGTACTACGGCACGCTGGCCATGTTTCAACGGCAGGGAAAGGACTGGCAGCGCTGGAACGCGGCCATGCAGGAGGCCCTGCTCAGCAGCCAGCGGTTCGACGGCCCGTATGCCGGGAGCTGGGACCCCGACCAGCAGTGGGGTGCGTACGGCGGCCGCGCCTACAGCACGGCGCTGGGGGCCTTGTGTCTGGAGGTCTACTACCGCTATCTGCCTGTCTACGGCGGAGACAACTCAGAGCGGTTCACGGAATTACCGGAAATACCACTGCCGCGGTAAGGGGACTTGCGAGTCATCGCTCCGGCCTGTTCGCTGTCTCCTGTCCCCTGCTTCTCTGCCGCCTGCTCGTTTTTTCCTGCTCGCTGAACTTTTCCCGTCCGGCGCGCAACCTTGCCATCATTGAGCGCAGCCAGCTCGCGAAAGCTGCCGCATGACCGACGTCGCCGACCGACTTTACGAGAAGGTGCTCGTGCTCCGCGCACAGCTCGGAGATGAGCCGGCCTTTGCCGAGTTGGTCCAGCGATATGACGCTCGGTTGCACTACTTCCTCGCGAAGATGTTTGGGGAAACGCACCGGGCGGAGGATGCGCTCCAGGAGGTGTGGCTGGATGCGTGGCGCTCGCTGCCGCGACTGGCCGAAGCTGGGGCTTGGCGCGCCTGGCTCTACCGGATTGCCCGCGACCGGGCTCATCGCGAGCTGCGGAAGCGGCGAGTGCCAATGAGCAACTTGGAGGCTTGCCAGCCGGCAAATAGCGCGACCGACGACAAGTTTTCGGCGGAGGACCTGGCGCTCGTCCGCAGCGCTATCGATCGGCTGACCCCTGAGCAGCGGGAGGCGGTATTGCTGCGTTACATGGAAGGGATGAGCTACGACGAAATCGCCAGCGTGACCGGCTGTCAGGTGGGCACAGTCCGCTCGCGGCTGCACTATGCCAAAGTGAACCTCAAGCAACTACTAGCAGGAACCATGCCATGAACGAACGCGACCTCGGACACACGCTTCTTAACCTCGACATGTCCAGTGCCAGCGATCCGCGGCAATTGACGCAGGCGATCTTAGACAAGGACCGCCGCCGGCTGCGACTGTTGACCTTTCTGGGCATTGGCGCGTGGACCATCGCCCTCTTGCTCATCCTGCTGGCGATGGTCAACTTTGCCCTGCTGTTCCCCCGGCACGCTAAGATCAGGATGGATTTCGAATCGGGAGCGATTGCCGCCGCCGAGCGCGACACACTGCAAACGACGTATCTGACCGACTATCAGATTGCGTCCTTTCAGGTGACGCTGTCGCTGCTGGCCCTGTTGCCGGCGGCGCTTTTCACGATGCTCCTGATTTCCGCAACCCGCCGCGCGACCCTGCGGCAGGTCAACGCCAACCTGATCGAAATCGGGCAGGAGCTGAAAGCGCTGCGGCTGTCGCTGGCCAAAGGTGCGAGCCCGGCATAGATCGCCGGTTCATTGTGAGCTTGAATTCTGCCTCGCTATGGAAAACGACTCATCGTTTGCCATCAGCCGGCGGTTCCGCGCTCCTCCAGGATGACCAGCGTCAGCAGCCAGCGGTTGTACGCTGCAAAACTCCGCTCGTCGAAAAAATAGTCCTTCTTCCCTTCCACTTCCCGCGGCACTTCGCGTCTCTCGGCCAGGATTTGACGGGTTTGCGGGCTGATCTTGGCCTGGGTGGCGCCGGCGACAATGTCGTCCAGCAGCAGCAGGTATTTTTCAAAATTGGCTGCTGAAGCGCCACCGTGGGGGACTTGCTGAGCGTGCAGCCGCTTGGCGATCAGCCGGAAATGCATCGTCTGTCCCACTTCGTTCAGGCCGAGGATCTCGGTCACGTGCTGCGGGTGCTCCTTGCGGACGGTCTTCCATTCCGTCGAGGTCACCTGATGGTGTCCGTAGTGCTCGACCACTTCGGTTGCCTTCCGCTCTTCGACTTCCGTCTTTACCAGGCCACTGGACACTACGAATACACTGGCCCACGGGATGGTGTCGCCGCCACCGTAATAATCGGTGGGCACAAACAGGCCATCGTTGTTTACGCCCAGCCAGTGGACCAGAATTGGCCGCGACGGGGGAACGAGCTGCTCCACAGGCAGGACGATGGTGAAAATCCCCTGGCGAACGAGGCTCGCGCGGCAGCGCTCCGCTTGCGATTGGGTCAACCGCTCGGCCAGAATGCCGCGGATCTTCTGGCTGGCCCTGGCGGCATCGATTTTGGGCATGCCGGCGTCGCGGATGAAGACGTCGCGGAGCACGGCCGGATCGATCGGTTCCTGGCTGGTCTGGAGAAGTGCGAACAGCGGCTCTGCCATGGGCTTGCTCCGGCGGCCGCCATTGTATGCTCCCAGCGGCAGGGAACGCGAACAAATAAGGGCCGCTGCTGGAATCGATCGGCTGCGCCGGCGACATTCGTTTGGAGAGATTCCTTCCATATACTAGGAACTGCATCCACCAGCATCCTATTGCCATGCCAGACTTGCTCGACGAAACGGAACCCAAATTGGCACTGGCCCCTCGCCCCCTCTCTCGCGGCGTTTTGGCCATCGGCTGCGTGGCGTCCCTATTCGTGGTCATCGGGCTGGGGGCGATGAGCGTCTGGTTCTACTTCCGCGGCCAGCACCAGCAGGCGATCCGTGCTGTGAATGCCGAGGTCGCTCGCATCCACGCGGCCGGCCAGCCAATTACGACAGAGGATATGGTCCAGTCTCACCGGGTCCCCGACGGGGTCTTCGACGCCACGTCGCTGTGGATCGACGCGATCAAGTCCGCTTCCGAGACCAAAACAGGCACCGAGGCGCAATTGCCAATCGTAGGTGACGTTAAGCTCGCGAAATTGCGTGCCGCTTCGCCGGTGTCGCTACTGCCGCTGGCTGAGCAGTTTCTGACCGCCCACCGGGCAACCATCGACAAGACCCGCGCCGCCGCGTATGCCGGCGGCCAGTGCCGATATCCGGTCGATTTCTCCCAGGGGATCAACGCCCTGCTGCCGCACATTCAGGAGGCGCGAACGCTGGCCCGAATCCTGTCCCTGCGGCTGCACGTCGCGGTCGAAAGAGGAGATATAGCGGCGGCCCTCGAGTCGCTTAGGCTTCAGCTCGCGCTGGCCGCTACCATGGACCACGAGCCGCTGCTCATCACGCAGCTCGTGCGGATCGCCGTGATTTCCGTGGCGCTCGACGACGTTCGGGCGATCGTGGGCGAATTGCCGCTCACTGATCCGCAGCTCGCCGAGCTGCAAGCGCTGCTGGCGACAATCGACATGAAGGGTCCGATCAAGGAGGGGCTGATCGGCGAGCGGGCCATGGGCTTTCACACGTTCCATCACTTGTCGCAGATCAAGGAAGTGGAAATCCTGGCGGGAAAGGACGGCAGGCTCCAGCGGCCAGGAGATTGCCTCTTCTATCTGGAGCTAATGCAGCAAATGGTCGCGGCGGCGGACCAGCCGCCGCAAGAGGCACGTCGCGCGGCGCAGCAAGTCGAAACCACGCTCAAAGGGAGGATTGGGACGCAGAACCCGCTCGACCGCCTGGAGATCGTTGTCACAGCGCTCATGTTTCCCGCGACTGGAAAGGTCTTCGACGCCAGCGCCCGCACCCAGGCCGTGCGGGACAGCGCTATCGCCGGCATCGGCTTTCGCCGCTATCAGCTTGCTCACGGCAACGCGCCCGAAAAGCTCGCTGAACTCGTGCCGCAATTCCTGGCCGCAGTACCGCCCGATCCGTTTTCCGCCGCTGGTCCGCTGATTATGGTTGTCGAAGGAGACCAGTTCGCCATCTACAGCGTGGGCTCCGACCTTCAGGATGGCAAGTCGCTGCTGGCCGACCCGGAGAGCGTGGACGATTTCGGCTTCGTCACGCGGTTGACGGTGCCGGGGAAAGGCGCCGAATCGCGTGCGCCGGCCACCGACTAAAGCTGGCTGTCACTGCGCAGGACGCCGCCACTAGATTTGCACCGCGTGGACGATAGAATTCCCACTGCGCAGACAAGATTCGGCTCAAGCAGCGAATAACTTCCTTCGCGGCCGATGCGCAGCGGCTTTGGACTTTTGCCTAGGGAATTTGGACATAGAACGATGCCAACCAAGAAAGAGCTTTTGAATTCGACCATCGAGCACATCGACATCAAGCGTCATAACTGCGTGCCGCTGGTTGAGGCCATGCAGTCGATGGCCTTCTCCGCCCGCGACCTGGCCCGCGCCGCCGACATCTATGACCGCATGCTGCGGGACAAAGACTGCGGCATCATCGTCTGCCTGGCCGGGTCGCTGATTTCCGCCGGCCTCAAGCAGGTGTTCATCGACATGGTCCGCTCGCGGATGGTGGACGCCATCGTCAGCACCGGGGCCAACATGGTGGACCAGGACTTCTTTGAGGCCCTGGGTTTTCGGCATTTCATCGCGGCCGAACAGCTCAAAAGTGGCACCGAAGATAGCACGCTCCGCGATCACGCCATCGACCGGATCTATGACACGCTGATTGACGAGGACGAGCTGCGCATTTGCGACGAGACGGTGAAGAAGATTGCCGACGAACTGCCGCCGAGGCCTTATTCGTCGCGCGAGCTATTGGTCGAAATGGGCAAATACCTGGTAAGTGGCGCCGCCAAGGCCGACAGCATCATCCAGGCCTCCTACGAGTGCGGCGTGCCGATCTTCTGCCCGGCATTTTCCGATTGTTCGGCCGGCCTGGGGATCGTGGCCCATTATCACGAGCGGATGAAACGCGGCCAGGCGACGACCGCCTTCGACTCGGCCAAGGATTTTTACGAGCTGACGCAGATCAAAATGAACAACCCGGTTACGGGGCTGTTCATGATCGGCGGCGGCGTGCCGAAGAATTTCGCCCAGGATATCGTCGTGGCCGCGGACATTCTTACAGGCATGGAAGCGGGCGAGCACGAGTATCCGCAAATGCACAAGTACGCCGTGCAGATTACCGTCGCCGACGAGCGGGACGGCGCCCTCTCCGGGAGCACGCTCAAGGAGGCCTCGAGCTGGGGGAAGGTCGATACGACCTGGGAGCAGATGGTCTATAGCGAAGCGACGATCGCCCTGCCGCTGATCGCTGGCTATGCGTATCACAAAGGGGGCTGGAAAAACCGTCCCGTCCGCAACTTCGCCCGGCTGTATGCCGAGGCCGAAGCGCCCGTGGGGTGATTGCCCCTACTTGAAAGGAAACGCCCACGGCGCCAGCGCGATCGTGACTGCGGCAATCAAAAAATCCAGCGGCAGCCCGACCTTCACGTAGTCGATGAACTTGTAGCCTCCGGGGCCGTACACCATCAGGTTCGTCTGGTAGCCAAACGGCGTGGCAAAACCCGCGCTGGCCGCCATCATGACGGCAATCACAAACGGCATGAAGCTGACGCCGAGTTGCGAGGCGGTTGACAGGGCCAGCGGCAGCATCAGCGCCGCCGCCGTGTTGTTACTGATCAACTCGGTGGCCAGCAGCGTCACAAGGTAGATCACGGCCAGTGAAACCCAAGGGTTATTGCCGGCCAGTTGCGTGGCCGAGTTGGCGATCAGCGCCGCGGCGCCGGTTTTGTCAAGCGCCGTGCCGAGCGAGAACGACGCGGCAATCGTCAGGATCGTTTCCCAGTTGACGCTCTTACGGGCCACTTCGATCGAGATGCAGCGCGTGGCCAGCATGATGCCGGAAACGATCAGGCCGGCCAGGAGCACGTTCATCCCTAGCGTCGTGGCGATCACCAGTGCCGCGACCAGACCCACGGCCAGGACCGCCAGCTCGTGCCGCGGCGGGGTCGAATCTTCGATCTTGCTGACCAGGTAAAAATCCTGGCTGTTGCGCTGCTGGTCGGCAAACGAAGGATGGGCCTCGACCAGAAGCGTGTCGCCGGCCCGCAGAACGATGTCGCCGATCTTCTGCCGCAGCCGCTCACCGTTGCGGGCAACGGCGACGACCACAGCGTTGTAATGGTTGCGAAAACGGGCGTCGCGGATGCTCATGCCGACGAACGGGCAGGTGTTGCTGACGACCGCCTCGATCAGGCAGCGCTGGGGCCGCGGGGCCTGGAGCTTGAAAACGTCGTCGGTCGCCGGCACCAGGCCGTGGATTTTTTGCAGCTCGACCACCGATTCAACGACGCCGGCAAACAGCAGCCGGTCCCCCGCGTTCAGCCGCTCCTGCGGGGAGACGGCCGGCATCGAGACTTCGCCGCGATGAATTTCCGCCAGGAACAGTCCGGGCAAATGGCGCAGGCCGGCCGCTTCGATCGATTTGCCCACCAGCGGGCTGCCGGGACCGACCATCATTTCCACCGTATATTCGCGCGGATCGCTGGCAGCACTGACGGCGGCGTTGCGGTCCGGGAGCAAATAGCGGGCAGCAAACACCGTGTAAATGCCCCCGACGATCGCGGCGGGAATGCCGACCCACGAGATATCAAACATGCCGAGGGAGTGTTTGTTGATGTCGAACAGCAGCCCTTTGACGGTGAGGTTCGTGCTCGTGCCGATCAGGGTGCAAGTACCGCCGAGGATGGCCGCATAGGAAAGCGGGATCATCAGTTTTGACGCGGGGATGCGCTGACGCCGCGAGAGGTCATCAACAGCCGGCAGAAGCATGACGACCAGCGGCGTGTTGGCAATGAAGGCGGATAGCCCCATTGTCGGAAAGACGAGCCGCACAATGCCGTTCATCACGCTCTTGGGTCGGCCGAACAACAGGTCCGCGAGCCAATAGACGCCGCCCGTCTCGCGCATACCGGCAGCGACTACGTACAAAATGCCGACGACGAGGACCCCTTCGTTCGACATGCCGGCCAGCGCCTGCTGCGGCGAAAGAATGCCGCTGGCCAGCAGGACGGCAACGGCCCCGATCATGACGATGTCGGGGGTGAGGCTAGTAATGATCAGCAAAACAAAGACGACACCCACGAGCCCGAGTGTGAACCAGATCTGCCATGGTTCGCCGGCCGTGGCGGCTGAGTCCGCGGCCGTTTGGGCGAGGGGAAGCCAAGAGGGCGAGAATGATTGCATCGGCCGGTGGGCGCAGAGGAGCAAACGGAGCAGTTTAGGGGATTTTCGCGGCTGAAAGAAACCGCGCTTGCCGACCGGCGGACAAAAACCCATCAAAAGATTGACATTTGATCTGCCGTTTCGCTATATTGAGGGCGGATTGTTGTCCGAAACAATGCGAGGTTACGCGCTTAGGCTCGCCTCGTCCCGCCACACGTGCTGCTACAAAGCGGTCCCGCACAAATTGTCAACTTGGAGGTTGCCATGCTCTGCATCCCTGGTCAGCCCGGCAAGGACCTTTGCGATTCGCACCTTGGCGTGACGCGCCGAGACATACTCCGCGTGGGCGGCTCGGCCATGCTGGGGATGACCCTAGGCGGCATGATGCAGGCGCAGGCCAAGGCCAACAATGCACAGATCAGCGGCGGACCTGGCTGGGGTAAAGCCAAGAGCGTGATCATGATCTATCTCCAGGGTGGGCCGAGCCACCTGGATCTGTGGGACCCCAAGGACAACGTGCCGGACAATGTGCGCTCGGTCTACAAGACGGTGCCGAGCAAAGTCCCCGGCATGGAGCTGACCGAGATTCTGCCGAAGTTCGGCCAGGTCACGGACAAACTCACGCTGATTCGCTCGATGAGCTACACGCCGGTTGGACTCTTCAACCACACGGCGGCCATCTATCAGATTCACACCGGCTACACGGCCGACAAGGTCAGCCCATCGGGACAGCTCGAGCCTCCCTCGCCCAAGGATTATCCCACCTTCGGCAGCAACATCGTGCGGCTCAAGCCGCCGGAAGTGCCGATGCTGCCCTTCGTGATGATGCCGCGGCCGCTCCAGGAGAGCAACGTGGTGAACAAGGCTGGGACGGCCGGCTTTTTGGGCCGGGCGTTCGATCCCTATTATCTGTTCCCGCCGGGGGACGACATGGAAATGGACAAGATGGAGAAGATTCGGGTCGATGATTTGACGCTCCGTCCGGAAGTGTCCGACACGCGTCTGGGCCGCCGCGCTCGCCTCCGCGAGCTGATCAACGAAGGCATGCCCGAAATCGATCAGGCCGTGGCCAAGTATGACTTGGGCAAGTACTACGGCTCGGCACTCAGCCTGATTATGTCAGGCCGGGCCCGCGAAGCGTTTTCGCTGAACAAGGAATCGGCTGAGATGCGCGATCGCTACGGCCGCAATACGTTCGGCCAGTGCTGCCTGCTCGCGCGGCGGCTGGTCGAGGCCGGCACGCGTGTGGTCGAGGTGATCTGGCCCAAGGTCGCCAACAGCGACAATCATTCATGGGACGTGCACACCGGTCTGACCGACCGGATGAAGAAGCAGTCTGGGCCGATGCTCGACGCAGGCCTTTCGGGACTGATTTCGGACCTGGATGACCGTGGTCTCTTGGACGAGACGCTGGTGGTCGCCCTTGGCGAATTTGGACGCAGCCCGGTCCACGGCGTGAGCACCTCCGGCAACAGCAACAGTGCCGACGGACGCGATCACTGGCCGTACTGCTATACGGCAGTCGTCGCCGGCGCGGGAACCAAGCGCGGCTTCGTGCTGGGCAAGAGCGACCAGACCGGCTCGGCGCCGCTGGAGAACCCAGTCCACCCGATCGAACTTTTGGCGACGATCTACCATGCCGTCGGCATCTCGCCGACGACGATCGTCCACAACCACCTCAACCAGCCGCGTGAGCTGGTGAAGGCCGATCCGGTGACTAAGCTGTTTGCATAACGTGCTCTAGCCGGAGCCTAACAGGCTCCGGGAACCGCAGAGACGATCAGCCCGGTTATCATGAACCGGGCTTTTTCGTTTCTTGATCGGACCGGGAACTTCATCATGGTTCCGACTCGTTTTTTCGCGGCATTCGTCGTGATCGTCATGCTCGCTATGACTTCGCCGTCTGAAGCCCAGATCCTCGACCAGCAAAAACTACTCGACAAGCAGACTTTCTGGGACAACCGCGATTGGGATTGGTACCGGGCCAACATCCCATTCTTCGAGTGCCCTGACCGCGACATTGAAACGACCTGGTATTACCGCTGGGAGCTGGTGACCAAGCATCTGACCTACGGCTCGCCGAACTCTGGCTACTCGTATACCGAGTTCATCGACCGACCATTCTGGTCGGGGGCGTATGGCGCGATCAGTTGTCCGGCGGGGCACCAGCTCAACGAGGTCCGCTGGCTGGCCGATCCGCGCTTCGCGTGGGACTACGCCCGCTACTGGTTCCGCACGAGCGGCGCTCAGCCGCGGCGGTACAGCACGTGGCTGTCCGATGCCGTCTGGAACGTCCACCGCGTTCATCCCGACGAGGCGGCGATCAAGGATCTGCTGCCGGATTTGATCCGCAACTACGAAGGCTGGGAGAAGGAGCATTTCGTGCCCGAGGTGGGCCTGTTCTGGCAGACGGGGCACGACGACGGGATGGAAATCAACATCAATAGTCGCCAGACGAAGGACACGGTCCGCGGCGCCCCCGGCTACCGGCCGACGCTCAACGCGTATCTGTGGGCCGACGCGCTGGCGATTGCCCGCGCGGCCGATCTGGCCGGCGAAGCGGCGACCGCAAAGAAGTTTCACGACAAGGCGGCATCGCTCAAGGACAACTTGCAGAAGCGATTGTGGGATGAAAAACGCCAGTTTTTTCTCCACATGTTTATGCGCGACGAGGAACAGGACGGCCACACGATCAAGGCACTATCGCGCACCTACGAAACGGGCAAGTACGCCGGCAGCGAGCACGGCCGCGAGCTGATCGGTTATGTGCCTTGGCAGTTCGGCCTGCCCGATCGCGGCTACGAGCAGGCGTGGAAGTTTGTGATGGACCGCGACTACTTCGCGGCTGACTTTGGTCCCACCACCACCGAGCGGCACGACCCGCAATTTCTTATCTCCAAGACCTGCTGCGTGTGGAGTGGCCAGTCGTGGCCCTACGCCACCAGCCAGACGCTCAAGGCCATGGCCAATCTACTCCAGGACTACCGGCAGGACGTGGTCACCAAGGGCGACTATCTGAAGCTGCTGCAAACGTTTGCCAAGTCGCATCGCAAGGAAGGCCGGCCGTACATTGCCGAGGCGGCCAACCCCGATAACGGCTCGTGGGAAGGCCACGATTCATACAACCACAGCGAGCACTACTTCCATTCGAGCTACTGCGACCTGGTAATCACCGGCCTGGTCGGCATTCGGCCGCGCGACGACGACCTGCTCGAAGTCGTTCCGCTGGCGCCCGATGCTTGGCGCTACTTCGCGCTGGACCACGTCTCGTATCGCGGTCGGAGCGTCGCCGTCGTCTGGGATCGCGATGGCAGCCGCTACGGCCAAGGAGCCGGGCTGCACCTCTTTGCCGACGGTCAGAAAATTGCGTCGTCGGCGAAATTAAAGCGGCTGTCGGCCAGGCTGCCGCAGGCTGCGGCCCGAGCCAAGCGCGAAACCACGCCGGTAAACTTTGCCGTCAACAACGACGGCCACTATTACCCGCGGATCACCGCCTCCTGGACTGCACCGGGGACTTCTACGGCCAAGCTGATCGACGGCAATTATTGGTATCACTTCTCGCCGCCGAACCGCTGGACGTGCGAAGGATCGCCAAACGCCAGCGACTGGATCGAAATCGATTTCGGCGTCCAGCGGCAGATTCACACGCTCAAGCTGTTCGTGCTCGACGACGGCGAGAAGGTCATGCCGCCGGAGCGAATCGCCGTCTCGTACGAAAAGGAGGGCGGCTGGACCGAGATCTCGGGCCAGCGCCGCAGGCCGCAGTCGCCGGCTGGCCGGCAGGCCAGCGTCATTAAGTTTCCGACGGTTGAGAGCCGTCGCCTCCGCATCGAGCTGACACACGCCAAAGGCGCTGCCAGCGGCCTGACCGAGATCGAAGCCTGGGGGGACGCCAAGCTTCCCATTGAGCCCGCGCCGCCGCCGAGGGACAACGTGGCTTACCGCTCGCCGGAAGGTGAATTTCCCAAGATCACCGCGTCGCATACGTCGCGCTACGACAAAGTCGAGACAGCCAACGACGGCATCGTCAGCTTCAGCAACTCGCCCCACAACCGCTGGACGAGCTACGAATCCAAAGGCGTCACGGACTGGCTGGAAATTGACTTCGGCAGCGAAAAAGAGTTCGCCCGCGTGGAACTGGCCATCTACGACGACCGCGGCGGCGTCCAGGCGCCCAAGGAATACGCAATCGAGGTGTGGCGCGACGGAAAGTGGATCGCTGCCGCCAACCAGAAGAAGGCGCCCGCCAGTCCGACCGGCGGCCAGTTCAACGAAGTCCGCTTCGACCGCACCAGGGCAGCGAAACTCCGCGTCGTGTTTACCCACGCCGGCCCGGCCCGCAGCGGCATCTCGGAGATTTTTGTCTGGCCGCAATGACGGCGCGGCCGCTCGTTCCGGCGACGATCAGCCCAGCGAAAGGCAAGCAGCATGCGCGTAACTGGCGTGGAAGTGACCGTCGTGGAGGTGCCGCAAGTTGCGCCGCTGGCGCCGTACCGCTCGCACATTCGCTCGAGCTCGACGACGCAAAGCGCGATCATCCGCGTCGATACCGACGCAGGGATCACTGGTTGGGGGGAGCACAACGTCAATTTCCTGCCGGGGATCAGTACCCGCCGCATGCAAGTGGATGCACAGGCCTGGCTTGTCGGCCGCGATCCGCAGAACATCAACCGCTTTCATCTCCAGTGTCCGCTCGAAACGCGGCTCAAGAGTGGGATTGAGCTGGCCCTGTGGGACATTTGCGGCCAGGCGGCTGGAGTGCCGGTGGCCGTGCTATTGGGAGGCATCGTGCGGCCACTGGTCGAGGTCGCCGCCTGCATGGGGATCCAGACCTACGAGCGGGCCGGCGAAATGGCCCGCTGGTACGTCAAGCAAGGTTTCGGCACCCTCAAGACCAAAGCCGGCGCGAACATGCACGAAGACCTGGAAATGGTCCGCGGCATTCGCGACGCTGTCGGCGATCAGCTGAAGCTACGGATCGATCCAAATCGGGCCTATTCGCCACAGCAAGCGCTCGAGCTGGCGAAACAGCTCGAGCCTTACCATCTCGAATACTTCGAGCAGCCGATCCCGGCCGAGCCCCTGGCCGATGCCGCCTGGCTCCGCCGGCAGACGAGCGTGCCGATCGCGCTGAACGAAAGCGTCACCGATCCGGCCAGCGTGCTGGCGATTCTCGAGGCCGATGCAGCGGCGTTCATCCTTCCCGACACTCACATCGCCGGGGGCATCCTGCCGTGCGTTACGATCGGACGGATCTGCGAGGCGGCGGGCATCCCCTGCATCTTGCACTGCGGCCACGACCTGGGGCCGAAGACGGCGGCCATGCTGCACGTAGCCGGCGCATGTGCGGCTTATTCGCTGGCGAACGATACGACGTATTACGGGCTGGAAGATGACGTGATCACCGAGCGGCTGACGATCCGGTCAGGTACGATGGCCGTGCCCGACAAGCCGGGGCTGGGCGTGACGTGCGATCCCAAGCGCCTCGCCCGCTACCGCGTCGATTGCTAACTTCCGCCACGCCGTGCCCGCGCTCGCCGACAGACCGACCAACGTCCGCTGGGCGGTCTTTTGCCTGGCGTGCGGCGCTTCATGGCTTCTTTATCTGCACCGCTACGTCTTTGCACTGATCAAGCCGGAGCTGGTCAAGCAGTGGGGCCTGGGAAAAGACGACCTGGGTCTCCTCGACAGCGCGTTCTCGACGACTTCGACGATCTTTCAATTCCCGCTCGGCGCCGCGGCCGATCTGCTCGGCGTGCATATCGTGCTGACCGGTCTGATCTTGCTGTGGTGCATGGGCCTTTCGATGCATGCCTGGGCGCCGTCGCCGACGCACCTTTGGTATGCGCGGGCGATGCTGGGTATCGGGCAGTCGGCGGTCTACGCAAATCTGAGCCGCATGGCCCAGTCGTGGTTCCCGCCGTCGATCCGCACGACGCTGCAAGGACTGGCTGGAATCAGCGCCGGCCGGCTCGGCGGCTTGTCGGCATACGTCCTGTTTGGAACGCTTCTGCTCGGCGTGTTGGGACTCGACTGGCGGACGGCGATCCACATCTTCGTCAACTGCGGACTGGCCTTCGCGGCACTGTTCTTCATCGTCTTTCGCAATTCGCCCCGCGAGCATCCGTGGGTGAACGACGCCGAGGCAACGATCACAGCAGGTCCGGCGGCAGCGACCGGCACCATGCCGCCGCGGATAACCGTACGGCAAATGCTTCGCTCGGTCCAGCCGCGCGCGCTCGCGAACCTCGTGATGCTCAATGTCCAGACAATCCTGAGCACGATTGCCGACAACATCTATTCCAACTGGATTCCGCTTTTCTTGTGGGAGGTTCACAAACTGAAGTTCGACAAGATGGGGATTTATTCTGCGCTGCCCCTGCTGGGCGGCGCGATTGCCGGCCTGACTGGCGGCCTCTTAAACGACTGGCTGATCGCCCGGACGGGAAACCGACGCTGGTCGCGCAGCGGCATTGCCATTTTCGGCAAGGGGGTGGCAGCGGTCGTCTTATTGGCGGCGATGCTGTGGTACGACAGCCCGTACATCTTCTGCTGGCTCCTTTTCGTGGTGAAGCTGTTCGGCGACTGGAGCCTGACCACGAGCTGGGGAGTGGTGACCGACATCGGCGGCCGCGCCACGGCCTCGGTATTCGCCTTCAACAATGCGGTCGCCGGCATTGGCCTGATCGTAGCGCCGGTCTTGTTCGGCTGGATTGCCGAACACTATGGCTGGCGGCCGGTATTTCTCGCCGTTGCCGGCACGTACGCCATGTGTGCGTTATCCTGGCTCTTCATCAACTGCACGATACCGGTAATCGCCTCACCCGCGGAGCCGGAAGCCACACATGACTCAACCTGACTGCGGAATGCAACCATGGCGAAAACGATCCTCGGCATCGGCGCTCATTACGACGACTGCGTGTTCGGCATTTCGGGAACGCTGCTCGGCGCCGTGCGGAAGAATCACCGTGTCGTCATCCTGTCGCTCATCGGCGACTACAGCAATTGGAAGCCGGCGCAAGGGCGCGAGAAAGAAATCGTGCGGGGGACGATCGACATTTCCAAGGAGTATGGCGCCGAGATGCGGTTTCTAAACTTCGCCGGGACAAAGTTCGAAGTAACCGAGGAGAGCAAGCGGGCGGTCGCGGAGGCGATTGTCGAGATCGAGCCCGACATCGCCTTCATCCTCTGGCCGCACGACAGCCACAGCGACCACGAGGCGGCCTCGCGGCTCGCCAAGATCGCGCTTTTGCACGGGGACCGGCTCCTTCCCAAAGGCCGCCGGTTCAAGTCGCCGCAGCAGGCCTACCAATATGACAACGGCCCGCGGCACACCGTCGGCTTTGAGCCTGACACGTTCGTCGATATCACCAACGACTGGCGGCAGGCCAGCGAGTGGCTCGGCCGCTTGATGGCCCTCGTCCGCGGCCAGCCGTTTGATCCGAATGCTCCCGACGGCGCGATGCTCGCCAAGGAATCGATCGCTCGCTACCGCGGCCAGACCTGCGGCGTTCGTTATGCCGAGGCCTTTCGCGCGATGCATGCGTATCCACAGGAGTTGTTCTGACGGGCGATTGACTTCACTCGCGCGCCGGATCGGAATCCAGATCCGGCTGAGGCGCGTGCGGATAATCGACCGGCTCGTAGGTAATCGCCATTTCCGGCGTGAAGAGCTTTTCGTGTTTTTGGAACCGCGACGTAAGCGCCCGGTCCAAAATGCCGCTGGTCAGCAGCGTCCGCTCGACGGGGTAGCTCGGGCGGCCGGTGTGAATCATTCGCTCGATCGCCTTCAGCAAGTAGGCGAAGTGGGGATGGCGCGGATCGAGCCGTTCCTCGAAGCGCGTGGCCAGAGCGAGCGGCCGCCCCTTGAGCTTGAGTGCCGTCGCGATCCCGCCGACCGAGTCGGGAAGCATGAAGAGAGCGCCGCGCAGCCCGTCGTGATACTCGAACAGGAACAGCGCCGATTCGGCGTCGTTGCGCAGGTCGGCCGCGTGCTGCGGTGTGACGGAGAGGACGCCGAATGCCGCGTCGAGCAGGTCCTTGCGAACAAGACCATCGTCCACGGCTTTCCACATCGAGTCCCCTTGCAGGCACTGGACCCATTTGACCCCTTTCTCCGCGCCGCGCCGCCGCTCCACGAGGCACTGGTAGCAGTCGAGGGAATGAGCGCCGTAGATGTCCAGCCCCGAATAGCCCACGCCGACGGCGGCCTCGATTTCGCAGTCCATCGGCACGCTGACTTCCGGGTTGCGGAAGCTAACCGGCAGCGACGAGCCGGCCATGAAGGGGATTTTCAGTTCGCGGGCCCGGTCGTACATCCATTTGGCGTCCTCCCACACGGGCCCCAGATGCTTATCGCTAAAGACGGGGACGACGCGGCCGAACTTTTCGAACGTGCGGGCGATTTCCGTAAAGAAGCGCCGACGCGGATAGAGGTGTTGCCCTTTCTCATTCCACTCGTAGCGGCCGTGCTCGCCGATGCTGATCACGCCGTCGACCGGAATGTGATCGCCGCCGACCGTCACCGCTTTTTCAATCGTGTCGAACAGCGGCACTCGGTACTTTCTGGCCATCGCGCGGGCCAGGTCCTTGTCGCCGAACTGCTCGACGTACATCGACGCCAGCGTCAACGCCGGGCCAGAGCCGCCGTCCTGCTTCCAGCCCTCGAGGATTTTGCCGATCAGCACGTCGGCGTGCAGCCCCTTCTCGTAGGCCGTGATGACGGCCGCGACCGATTTGGGTTTCGTCTCCCGAGCAGGGACGGCGGAAACGGGCCGAACCAGGCCCCCCCACATGGCAGCCGCGGCCGCACCGGCCAGCGCGTCGCGTCGCGAGATGGCAATCGATTTCGTCACAAAGATGCTCCAGTGAGTGGCTCGGGCGGGCAGCTGTTGGCCCCTACTTCAGCGAACTCAGGTATGCCAGCAGATCGGCAACCTGCTGAGCAGTCATGTCGCGCACGAGCAAGTCGGGCATTAAGGACTGCCCCTGCGGGACGAGTTTTTCGATTTGCGTCGCGGGGATGCGGATTTCCATGTTCTGCGCGTCCTTGAGCACCACCTCGGCATCGTCCTTCTTTACGAGCAGGCCGCTGACGACTCGTCCCTCGTCGGTCTCGACCAGATGCGTGACGTACTTCGGGTCGATCCGCTTCGACGGCTCCAGGATGCTCTCCAGCAGTTGGACCCGGTCGTATTTCTTGCCGATTGCCGTCAGCTCGGGGCCAACTTCCTTGCCGCTGTCGCCGATGCGGTGGCAGTTCTTGCACGAGATGCTGGCCGTCTCGAAGAACAACCGTTTGCCGGCGGCCGTATCGCCGGCGAGATTGAGAATCTGCTCTGGCCGCACGATGCTCCCCAGCCGCTTGACGCGCTGCTCGCTGGGCAGAAAGCGCTCGAACAAATCGCGCACGGTGCCGTCGCCATGCTGGGCGGCGTTATGGATGGCTAGGGACGCGGTTGCCGGCGGCAGCGAGTGACGATCCATGCTGTGCGCCAGCAAGAGCACGCCGCTCGTGGTTGACAACAAGCGATCGACTAGTACGGCCCGGTCGGCGTCGTCATTCGTCTCAGTGAGCTGCGCCAGGTTCTCCGCCTCCTGGCTGCGGAGCCTGGTTGCCGCCTCGTTACCCGTTGTCTCTTTGGCGAGTTCAGGTGGAATCTGCCGGATCCACTGATAGATCAGCTCGATCCCCTCGCGGTCGATTTCGGTCGAACCGATGTGCGGCATTCGCCCGCCGCCGAGCGTGGCCATGCGATAGTAAAGCACCGAGCGAAACGGATCGCCGGGGGCGATCACTTGCGCGGCATGAATGTTGAAGGTCCCCTGCGTGGGGCGAACTCCGACCATGTCGGTCTTTTCCAGCGACGTGTCAAACGGCATTTTCGACAGGACCGCGCTGCCTGCGTGCAGGCGGTGGCAATGCGCGCAGTTGACGTGCAAGTAGGCGCGGGCCCTGTCGCTCAAATTGGCGGAAGCGTCGTGCGGATTAACCAATGCGGGACGATTGTCGGCGGTCTTTGGTTTTTCAATGAGCCCAATCCGCGCTAGCTCGTCGAGCTGCGATTGCCCGTCGCCTCGACCGGTGTCGAGCTGCGGCAAGTTGAAGGCCAGTGGAGGCCCGGACCACTTGTTGTGGCAGCGCTGACATTCCGCCCGACCGGAAAAACGCCACGTTTGCCGGCGCTTTCTGCCTGGTGCGCTTGCATCCACGATGTCAAACGTCCGCTCCGCGCCGGCCGCATCGAGCAGCGCGGCGTCAGTTTGTTCGGCGTTCCACTCGTATGTGTAAGGCTGCCATTCCTGGCCATCGAAATGCAGAATTTGCGTTTCCACGCGTCGGCGGCTGGCCGGATTTCCGTGCTCCAAGTCGATCGACAGCGTCTTGACGAGCACGCTGTCGGTAGGAAATGTCCAGGGCGCACCAGGTGCGCCCGTCTTGATAATCAAGTCGCCGGGGATGGCGGCCAGCCGCTCGGCGACAGCGTGATCGGCCCACGGCTCGGCGGCGATCGAGTAGGGAATCACGCCCGGAGCGGGGACGTGTTTAGCAGCCGAAGTAAACAAGCCGCTGTCGCTAAGTTTGCGCGGGAACGTGCTGCTGGTCTGCGGCCGCGGATTGAGCACCAGGGCGTGGATGGTACCGGCCGTGTGGTCGAGCAGATAGAACTCGCCGCCGCGGTCTTCACCGAAGCCAACGATGCGGTGCGTGGTGTCGGCCAGCTCGCGGTGATCCATGATGCGGCCGCCTTCGTAGCGGAAGCCCCAGATCTTGCCCGTGTCGTAGTCGCCGTAAATGTGCGTGCCGTGCAGTTCCTTCAGCCGCTGGCCATAGTACGTGAGGCCGTCGGTGATGGAAGAGGATTCAGAATGCGGATGTTCGATCGTCGGCGGCAGGATTGGCGTCGGCCCGCGCGGCCATTCGG
>DASRJP010000354.1:0-27114 GCA_035649415.1 Pirellulaceae bacterium
AGGGTTTGGCGAACCACACAAGCCTCCAGGCCTGCGCTGCCCCCAGTGCGATCCAGCCGATTGCCGCGGCGGCACAGCAGAGCCACGCCAGGGTGAGTGCCGCGGGCCATTCGATGAGCCTATCGGTGGCTGCCTCTGCCACTGTTGGCAGCAGGGCTGGAGCAGACGATGCCTCGCTCGGCTGTGACTGCTCATCATCGGCAATCGGAATGGTCTTTTCGCGGAAAGTGACGATCGGCTTTTCAATCGCGATGATGTCGTCGCCGGGCGCGGCTGACAGCCACTGTCGCACGCCCCACCGCGGCCAGGCGGGGACGGCCGTCGCCACCAGGAGCGCGGTCAGGCCGGCCATCATCCCCCAGGCCAAGGCCATCCGGTTGGCCGGCTGCTTGATTCGCCACAGGGCGACTCCTGCGGCGGCCAGAAGCGCCGTCGCCACGACAAAGTAGTCCAGGAGCCACAGCGACAGGTTGCCCAGCAGCTCGTTCATGGCGATGTTCCTTTTTGCCCTTTGCGGCGGGACTGGTCTTTGGCCTGGCCGATCAGCTTTTCCAGGCGGGCGATTTCATCGGCGGACAGCTTTCGCGTTTGCAGGGCGTGGAGCAGGTACTCGTCCATCGCCCCGTCGAAGACGCTGTCGAGAAAGCCGCGGGCCAGCGAGCGGAAGGTCGAGTCGCGGCGGACCTTGGCGAAATAGGAGTAGGTCTTGCCGGCGGACTTGTGCCCCACCAGCCCTTTTTGCTCCATGGTTTGCATCAGGCTGAGAATGGTCGTGTACGCCAGCGACTCGCCGCGCTCGGCCAGCAGGTCGCAAATATCGCGGACGGTCGCTTCGCCGCGGTCCCAGAGGATTTTCAGGGCCTGCAGCTCGCGCTCGGTGGGAAGGGTGGGGGCCTCGGTCACGGTGTCCTCCTACGGGTCGGGCAGTAATTACTAGCCGTATCGTACTGGACGGACAGTATTTGTCAAGCGGCAAATTAACGCCGCGGCGCGGCGTCCCAGACCATCACGGTCCCGTCGTTGATGATGGCCGCCAGCCGCCGGCCGCCAGGCTCAAACGCCAGCGACGTGACGCCGAACCCCTGGCATGGCAGCTCGATCACTTCCTGCCCCGTGGCGGCATCCCACAGCAAGACCGAAGCGTCGAGCTTTCCGCCGGCCAGCCGCCTGTCGTCCGGGCTGAACGCCAGCGCATACAGGTTGCTGCGACCCCACGGATTGTCGATGGCAAGAATTTGCCGGCCCGTATCGAGGTCCCAGATGCGGACCAGCCGATCCTGGCCGCCGGACGCGAGCCGCTTTCCCTGGTGAGAGAACGCCAGGCAATGGATATTTTCTGTGAGTCCCCGCAAGGTGTGCAGCAGGCGCCCGGTTTTGATTTCCCACAGGCCGATGGAATGATCGGCCGCTGCAATGGCCAGGCGGGAACCGTCCGGAGAAAACTCGACGCAGCTCGCCGGGCTGGACTGCGGCAACGTGGCGATAACATGTCCGTCCGTCGTGTCGCGGACGATGACCGCGGCACGATTGCCGCTCTCGGCCGCAGCGAGCACGCCGTTGGGCCCTAGAGCGACCGAGAGCAAATTATCCCCCGGCTCACCGGGCCAGGAGCGGACCAGCTTGCCGCTGGCGACGTCCCAGACGCTGACCTGGCCTCGTCCGTTGGTACCGATCAGCTCCTGGCCGTCGGCCGAGTATGCCAGCTTCCTGATGTTTTCTACCCGCTCGGTAAGCGTGCGGAGCACCTCGCCCGTCGAAGAGTTCCAGAGGTGAAGGGACTGGCCGGCTCCGCTGGAAGCCAGCTGCTGACCGTCAGGGCTGAAGGCGATTGCAAATGCGAAGCTAGGGTGCTCGCGAAACACGATCGCCCGCGGGTCGCGCGTCGCGTCCCAGATCCTGACCGTCGAATCGCCGCTGGCCGAAGCCAACTTCCGACCGTCCCCGCTGTAGGCCAGGTGGCGGATTACGTAGCCATGGCCGGGAAACGATCGCTGCTCGCGGCCTTGCAGGTCCCAAACCTTGATCGTTCCCAGCGTATCCGCCGTAGCGATCTGCTTGCCTTGCGGATGGAAGTTGAGGGTTTCCACCATTCCCACGTGCGCGCGAATGTCACAGACCTGCGTCCCCCCCTCAATCTCCCAAACATGCAAGTGGCCGTCCGCCATGCCGGCGGCGACGTGCCCGCCGCTGACCGCCAAGACTGCCGGAGGATTAGAAATCGAGCCGATGACCGATTCTTCTCCGCCCGGGAGGCGGCGCACGCGGATCGTGCCCCCCTCGGTCATTGCCACGGTGAGCGACGCCCCATCGCTTGCTAACGCGGCCATCGTTCCTGTTTGTAGCAAATACGAACGCAATTGCTCGCCCGACGCTGCGGAGTAGATCCGCACCTGTTCCGGCGGCATATCGATGGTGGCCAGTTCGCTATCGCTGGCCGTAAACGAACTCTGGCAGCCCCGCACTCGATACAACTCCTTGCCGTCCGCAGCGTAGACCGTGACCACGTTGGTTTCGTGATTGCCGCAGGCAAGGTATTGGCCGCCGCCGCTGAACGCCAGTCGGCGATGGCGCGGACCCGTCGCGGCGGTGCCGGTGAAGCGCCACTGGACCTCACCGCTCGAAGTATTCCAAACCATTCCCTGCCCATCGGTGGAAATCGATGCGGCCCTGGACCCGTCGTGTGTGAGCGCTACGTCTTGTACGCTGCGAGGGTGCCGGAATTCGATCTGCTCGCTGCGAGAAAGGTGCTTCAAATAATGCCATTCCCAGCCGATCAGGTCGGAGTCAGACGAGGCTGCCGTCTGCAGGTATCGCTCCGCCTGGCGCACGTTTCCGTCCGCCAGGGTGGCCTGAGCCAGGCGGATGCGATGGAAGTAGAGCGCCTGGCTTTCACGGGCGAGAGTCTTCGTCAGTTGTCTGCGGGCCTCGATCTCCCCTTTGAGGGCCTGCTCCGTCTCGCGGTTTTTCGCGCGGATGTACATGTCGCTGCCGATAAGTACGATCGCGGCCAGCCCGCTGACAGCCACGAGTGCGGCAACGGCCGGCCGACGTCTGGCCCACTTGGCCATCTGACTGATCGGCCCTGTCGGCCGCGCTACGATGGAGCGGCCGCCCAGATAGCGCCTGAAATCCTCCTCGAGCAATTTGGCCGACGCGTACCGCCGGCCCGGGTCCTTTTCGAGACACTTGAGACAGATGATCTCCAGATCCCGTGGAATCCCTGGCCGCAGCCGCCGCGGCGGAATTGGGTCCATGTTGCGGACCTGATCGAGCGTGTCGAGCACCGTCTCCCCCTGAAACGGCGCACGCCCCGTGAGCAGCTCGTATAGGAGCGCTCCCAGCGAGTAGACGTCGGTAGCCGGCCCAATCTCGCTTCCTGGGCGCCCCGTCTGCTCCGGGGCCATGTAGCACGGCGTGCCGGCAATCGTGCCGGTGTGGGTTTGCGTCATCTCGCTGTCGAGCTGCTTGGCCAGGCCAAAGTCAGTGATTTTGGGAGCAAAGGCCGCCAGCGACGGCGGCTGATGGGCGTAACCCGGTGCATCGGCCCAGTCGCCGCCGAGCAGCACGTTGGCTGGCTTGAGATCGCGATGAATGACCCCCTGCTCGTGCGCGTGGTGGATCGCCCCCGCCAGCGTGGCCATGAATTCGGCGATCGCCGGCCCCGATATCGAATCGATCCTCCGCCGCAGCCAGTCGTGCAGCGTGATGCCGGGGCAATAGGCCAGCGCGATGTAGCCGACCGAATCGACTTCTCCCGCTTCGTAAACGGGGACGATGTTGGGGTGATCGAGCCCGGCGGCGGCCCGCGCTTCCCGCTGAAACCGGCCGTGCAATTCCGGATCGGCGAACACTTGAGCGTGCGGCACTTTCAGCGCTACTTCGCGCCCCAGCCGCGGATCGAACGCCAGGTGGACGACGCCAAAGCCGCCGCGCCCGAGCTCGCGGCGGATTTCAAAACGGCCCAGCGTCTTGCCGCCGGAGGAGGTCTGCGCCGCTGCGCCGCCGGCAGGCACACTTTGCGGAGCTGCCGCTCGCCTGCGCGGCCAGGCTTCCTCGAGCAGCCGCAGGCAGGCCTGGGCCCGCTGCCATTGGCTTTGCGAGGCCGGCGGCACTTCGGAGGGCAATTCGTGGAAGATGGCGGGAGGAGAACCTCCTTTGAGCGAGTCATCGAACTGGGCCAACTGCGCCGCCAGGTCGTCCCCATTGCCCGCCGCGCCGAGTTCGTCCTGGCCAGCGCTCACAGCGAATTTCCCAATTCCTCTTGAAGGTGCTGAATAGCCCGCCACCATAATTTGCGAACCGCATCGACGCTCCGCAACAGCCGGGAGGCCATCTCCTCAAACGACATGTCCTCAATCTGCCGCCAGACAATTACCTGGCGATAGTGCGCAGGGAGACGCTCCAAGGCAGCCGTCAAGGCCACGGCCCGCTCCTGTTGCATCATCACATTGCTGGGCGTCGGCGTGGGAACCAATGGTTCGACAATTCCCGCGCCCGATGTGCCGATGGTAATCTCCTTGCCCAAGTCACGCTTGGCAGTGCCGCGATAGTGGCGGTCCTGGTCTGACATCTTGTTGAGCAGGATGGCTCGCAGCCAGGCGCGCAGCTCGTCGGGCGAGTTCCCGTCGAAGCGGTCGAAGATCCGCTGCGCCTCAAGAAACGTCTCCTGCACCACGTCGGAGGCGCCGAGCTTGGCTTGCAAGTGGGAATCCAGCTCCGAATTGGCAATTTGCAGGAGATAGCGGCGGCATAGCTCGAGCACGTGACCCAGCGCCTCCGGACTGCCCCGGCGAGCTTGCTCCAGCCACCGGGCATCACCAGCAGAGGGATCGAGCGAAGGCGAAGCTTGTGGATTCACGCCTTATCTTCTTCCACAGCAGTGCTTTAGCGGCCGGTTCGACCAGGCAGTCATTATGATCCCCCGCTCGCATTCGGGCAATTCTCGGAATTCCCCGAATCAGAGCGTCCCAATTCGGCGGAGGCCGCAATCAGTGCCTTGTAGAGCCGCACTGGTCGGCTCGCTTTCTGGCATTGGAACCGACAAGGGTGCTTTCATGCTCTCGCACTGGCGTAACTTATTGTCCGGCAAACTGTCCAAAAAACGGTCCAAGACTCGCAACAAGCCGCTCGGCCAGCGCCGTCGGCTGTTTGAACCGCTGGAGGAACGCTGGACTCCGGCCTGCCTCGTCAGCTTCGATGCACAAAGCCAGCTCCTGACGCTGCAAGGGACTTCCGATCCCGACGCCTGCGTCGTCAGTGCCGACATGGACGGGAACATTCTGCTCGATGGCGTCGCCACGGGGGCCACACTCAAGAAAACCGACGTCATCAGCATCCAAACGGGGGACGGCGACGACGCGATCACCATCGATCAGACCAACGGGCTGTTTACCAAGCCGAACCAGGACGAGATCCAGATCCTGATTGACGGCGGCAATGGCGATCACGACATGTTCGTCCTGCTCGGCACACCGGACGGCGACGCGATCGATTTCGGCGTGCAAGCCGGAGTGCCCAAGGTCAACGTCAACGGCGACGGCGATGCCGACATCACGGTTGGAGGGGCCGAGGAATTCCGCGCCTTCGGGCAGGGCGGGAACGACACGCTGAATGCCGCCGGCTCGGCGGTGGTTGGCGATTCGTTCGCCTACGGCATTCACCTGGACGGCGGGGCGGGGAATGACACGTCGATCGGCGGAGCGGCGGTCAGCAGTCACTTCGGCGGCGCCGGCAACGACCACCTGATTGGCGGCTCGACCATCGACAAGTACTTCTTCGGCGGCACCGCCCAGGGGAGCGACGTGATCACCGATACGGCCGGGCAGAACAACACGCTGATCTTCTCCGAGTTGCTGGCGATCGGCCAGAGCGACTTTGCCGGACCGGTGACGATCAACCTCGCCCAGACCACGGCCCAAACGGTGAATGCCGGCAATCTGGTCCTGAAGATCGAGAACCAGGGGATCGACAACGTCATAGGCAGTAACTTCGCCGACATTATCAAGGGGAATGCCAATGTCAACCTGATCCTCGGCGCGGGTGGCAACGACACGATCACTGGCCTGGCGGGAAATGACTACCTGGCCGGCGGCGAAGGGGACGACAAGCTCGACGGCGGCCTGGATAACGACACGCTGCTGGGAGATGCCGGCAACGACACGCTGCAAGGAGGCTACGGCAACGACACCCTGGAAGGCGGGCTCGGCGGCGATACTCTGACCGGCGATCCGACAATTCTGCTTCGCGGCGCGCCCCCCGATGGCGACGATACGCTCAAAGGCGGCGCCGGCAATGACAAGCTCTACGGCCGCGGTGGCAACGACACGGTCTACGGCAATCAGGGAGACGACCAGCTCAAGGGTGGCAGCGGCGACGACCAGCTCTACGGCGGCACCGAGAACGACAAGCTGGAAGGGGAAGCCGGCAACGACACGCTGTTTGGAGATGATTTTTCCATAATCATCATCGGCGGCGAAGGAGGCCTCCTCGAAGGGGGTGGTGACGGCATCGGCGTCCGCGATCCGGGCGAGCCGGGCAACGACTTGATCATTGGCGGCAGCGGCGACGACGTGATGCACGGCCAAGGCGGCAATGACACGCTCCAGGGAGGCCTCGGCAACGACAAGGGCTTCGGCAGCATCGGCAATGACAAGATCAGCGGCGGCGACGGCGATGACCAACTGGCCGGCGGCGATGGCATGGACGAAATCAACGGAGACAAAGGGAACGACGAGATTGCCGGCCAGGGGAGCTGGGATACGCTCCGCGGCGGCGACGGCCAGGACTCGGTCAATGGCGGCGAAGGGATTGACTACATCGAAGGGAATGCCGGCAACGATGTGCTCGTCGGTGAAAGCGATCAGGACTTCCTCTTCGGCGGCATTGGCAGCGACATCCTCGACGGTGGCGAGGGGAACGATGATTTGAAGGGAGACGACGGCAACGACTTCCTCTTTGGCGGCGGCGGCAATGACAACGCCTTCGGTGGCCTCAACGACGACAAGATTTCCGGTGGCGAAGGGGACGACACGCTCAAGGGGGGCGGGGGAATCGACAACATCTCCGGCGAAGGGGGCGCCGACTACATCACCGGCGACGTCGGCGACGATCTTCTGGCCGGCGGCAACGGGGACGACACCATCAAGGGAGGCGCTGGCCTGGATGACATCTACGGTGACGGCGGCAACGACGTGATCACAGGAGACGGGAGCGACGACAAGATCGACGGCGGCGACGGCAACGATAATATCGATGCCGGCGAGGGGAACGACACCGTCACCGGCGGCAGTGACGGAGACATTATCACCGGCAGCGGCGGCAACGACGTAGTCCACGGCGACGATGGCAACGACAAAATCAGCGGCAGCAAGGGCGCCGACACGCTGTTTGGCGACGGCGACCAGGACGAGATCTACGGCGGCGACGACAACGACAAGGTCTACGGCAACGACGGGGACGACTACGTTTCCGGCAACCTGGGCGACGACAAGGTTTATGGCGGCGAGGGAGAGGATCACCTCGTCGGCGATGCCGGCAACGACTACATCGAAGGCGGCAGCGACAACGACGTAGCTTATGGCGGGTCGGGCAAGGACGAAATTTGGGGCGGCTTCGGCAACGACGAGCTGCACGGCGGCTCGGACAACGATAAGTTGTTCGGCGAGCAGAACCAGGATGTGCTCTACGGCGAAGACGGGAACGATAAGCTCGACGGCGGCACGAACCTGGACTTCCTCTTCGGCGGTAACAACTCCGACACCCTCGACGGCGGCGACTTCGACCTGGTGCCGGACTACATGTACGGCCAGGATCACTCCGACCTCTTCCTGCTCGAGGATCCCAACGAGTTGTTCTTTACCGACTACAACCCGCTGACCCTCGACACGTTCATCTTCATCGTCGGCGTGTAAACCCGAAGCGGCGTAACGCCACACCGATGAACCCACGGGGGCTCGCCCAGGCGAGCCCCCTGATCTTTTTGATTCGCTAGAATGCGTCCATGTTCGTGGAAACCATCGCCATCGTCGGCGTCGGACTCCTCGGCGGCTCGATCGGCCTGGCCGTGCGCGAGCGGCATCTGGCCAGGCGCGTCGTCGGCATTGGCCGCGATCTGGCCAAGCTGCGCGAGGCGGAGAATCGTGGCGCGGTCACGGAAGTGACCACCGATCTGGCGGCCGGCGTGCGCGACGCGAATCTCATCATCATTTGCACGCCCGTCGAGACCGTCGTCGATTTCGTCCGCCAAATCGCGCCGGTGGTCGGCAAGGGGACGCTGATCACCGACGTCGGCAGCACCAAGGCCTCGATCGTTGACGGGGCCGATAAAGTGCTGGCCGATGGCAAGGGATTGTGGGCCGCGTTCGTCGGCAGTCATCCGCTCGCGGGGGGCGAGAAGAACGGCGTCTTGTTCGCGAAGGCTGATCTGCTCGAGGAGCGGACGGTCGTGGTTACGCCGTCCGCTGCGACGAATCCCGATGCGGCAGCCAAAGTCGAGCGCTTCTGGCAGGCACTGGGGGCCAGAACGGTGCGGGTCACGCCCGAGGAGCACGACGTGGCGATTGCCGCCACGAGTCATCTACCGCATCTGGTCGCGTCCGCCCTTGCGGCGGCCACACCGGTGAACGATCTGCCCTTGGCGGCTGCCGGCTGGAGCGACACCACGCGGATTGCTGCCGGGGACGCCGAACTGTGGCGGCAGATCCTGCTGGACAATCGCGTCCATACCTTGAAGGCGCTGGAGCGTTTTGAGAAAGTGATGGCTGAACTCCGCGCGGCATTGGAAGCCAACGACTCAGCCGCTCTGCTCCGCCTGCTGACACAAGGAAAGCGGAACCGTGACTTTGTGGGAAATTGACCTGCACCCCGCCGCGGGGGAGCCCGACCTGATCGGCGGGCCGATTGCCGCGGAAGTGGCCGACACGGGAATTGGAAAGATTGCAGTTCACGGCGCGCGGGGATTTCTGATCCAGGGGGAACTCTCCGAGAAGCAAGTTCATACGCTGGCCTGCGAACTATTGGCCGATCTGGTGGTCGAGCGGCCCGTGGTGGGACGAGTTGGCGACAAGCGGCTGCTGTATCCCGGCGGGGGCGAAGCTGTAGTAGGCACACTCCGTGTGCCATCCGGCGACGACGGCACACGGAGTGTGCCTACTACGGTAAAGCAGCTCATTCACGTGCTACCCAAGCCGGGTGTGACCGATCCCGTGGCGGAGAGCACGCTGAAGGCAATTGCCGACTTTGGTTTCCAGGCCGATGCCGTCTGCACGCTGCGGAAGTACTGGATCGACCCGCTGCCGCCGGTAAAGCTCGAATTCCTGGTCAAGAAGCTGCTCGCCAATGACTCGATCGAGCGGGTAATTCTCGGCCCGCTGACGCTGACGCACATCGACCTTGGCGCGCCGTATCAGTTCCAGCCGCTGATTCTGCCACTCCGCGACTTGACCGAGGACGAACTGCTGGCCCTCAGCAAGGCCCGCACGCTGAGCCTGACGCTCGTCGAGATGCAGACCATCCAGCAGCACTACCGCTCGATCGGCCGCGAGCCGACCGATGTCGAACTCGAGACGATCGCCCAGACCTGGAGCGAGCACTGTAGCCACAAGACGCTCGCCGGCCAGGTCGAATATCAGGACGAAACGGGCACGCGGCATTTCGGCAACTTGCTCAAAGAGACGATCTTTGCCGCCACGCAGAAGATTCGCCGCGACCTGGGCGAGCTGGACTGGTGCGTCAGCGTCTTCAAGGACAACGCCGGGATCGTGAAGTTTGACGACAAATTTCACGTCGCGTTCAAGGTCGAGACGCACAACCGGCCCAGCGCCCTGGAACCGTACGGCGGGGCGAATACCGGCGTCGGCGGCGTGATTCGCGATACGCTCGGTACCGGCCTGGGGGCCAAGCCGGTTTGCAACACGGACGTCTTCTGCTTTGCTCCGCCTGATATGCTCTCGAGCGAGTTGCCGCCCGGAGTGCTCCATCCGCGGCGCGTGTTTCGCGGCGTGGTCGCCGGCGTGCGGGACTACGGCAATCGGATGGGCATACCCACGGTCAACGGGGCGATTTATTTCGACGAACGATACGTCGGCAATCCGCTGGTGTTTTGCGGCAACGTGGGCTTGATCCCAGCGGACAAAGCGTTCAAGGAGCCGAAGGCCAATGACGTGATCGTCGCCGTCGGCGGACGAACCGGCCGCGACGGCATTCACGGGGCGACGTTCAGCTCCGCGGAGTTGACCAGCGCCAGCGAAAAAGAAAGCGGCGGGGCAGTGCAGATCGGCAACGCGATCACCGAGAAGATGGTGCTGGACGTGCTGCTGAAAGCCCGTGACGAGGGGCTGTATACCGCGGTGACCGACTGCGGTGCGGGCGGGTTTTCCAGTGCTGTCGGCGAGATGGGGGCGGAGATCGGGGCGGAAGTTTGGCTGGAAAAAGCGCCGCTGAAGTACGAGGGGCTGACGTACACAGAAATCTGGATCAGCGAGGCGCAAGAGCGGATGGTCCTGGCCGTGCCGGAAGACAAGTGGCCGCGGCTGGCGGAATTGTGCCAAAGCGAGAACGTCGAGGCGACGGTGATCGGCCTCTATGTGCCGACGGGACACCTCACGCTGAAGTACCGCGGCACGGTCGTGGCCGATTTGCAGATGCACTTTTTGCACGAAGGGCGGCCGAAAGTGCGCCGTCAAGCGAAGTATAAGCCGCGACCAACGGAGCCGCTCACTAAAAATCCCAAATCGCAAATCCCCAATCCCAAATCACGCCTGGCCGAGATCACCGACTGCAATCAGACACTCCTCCAACTGCTGGCATCGCCGAATATCGCCAGCAAAGAGTGGGTCATCCGCCAATACGATCACGAAGTGCAGGGGGGGTCGGTGATCAAGCCGCTGGTCGGCGTCGCCAACGATGGTCCAAGCGACGCGGCGGTGCTGCGGCCGGTGCTTGCCAGCCGCCGCGGCATCGTGATCGCTTGCGGCATGAGCCCGCGATTTGGCGACTACGATACCTACCACATGGCAGCGTCGAGCATTGACGAAGCGGTCCGCAACTGCGTCGCTGTCGGCGCCGATCCATCGCGGATCGCCATCCTCGACAACTTCTGCTGGGGCTACACCGACCGGCCGGAGACGCTTGGCTCGCTGGTCCGTGCCTCGCTGGCGTGCTACGACGCGGCGGTCGCCCTCGGCACGCCGTTCATCAGCGGTAAGGACAGCCTAAATAATGAGTACAGCTTTGAGGGTGGCGGCCTGCGGAAGACGATCCAGATTCCGCCGTCACTGCTCATCAGCGCCATCGGCCAGGTGGCCGACGTCAGCCGCTGCGTAACGATGGATTTTAAGACGCCTGGGAACCTGATCTTTCTCGTCGGCCTGACGTGCGATGAGCTCGGCGGTTCGCACCTGGCGCTCGTCGAAGGAATGACTGGCGGCCAGGTGCCGACGGTTGATTTCGCCAGTGCGAAGACGACGTTTGCCGCGCTGCACGCGGCAATGCAGCAGGGGCTGGTGCGGGCCTGCCACGACCTTTGCGAAGGGGGGCTGGCGGTCGCGCTGGCCGAGATGGCGTTTGCCGGCAACTGCGGTGCGAAGGTCCGCCTGTCCGAAGTGGTCAGCGACGTCGCGCCGCAGCAGCGCACCGAGGGCTTCGACATCGTGCTCCTGTTCAGCGAATCCAATACTCGCTTCCTGGTGGAAGTGCCGCCGGCCAGGCGGGCCACCTTCGAATCAGCGCTGGCAGGAGCGCCGCTGGCGCACATTGGCGAAGTAACCGACACGGGCCGCGTGCAAATCGCTCCGACGCCGGGCGGCGGGAATGACGAACAGTGGCTGATTGATTTGCCGATTGGCGAACTCAAGGCCGCTTGGCAGAGGACGCTTGGATGGTAAACGAAATCCCAAATCCGAAATCCCAAATCCCAAATCGATGACCGCTCGCGTCCTCATCCTCCGCGCCCCCGGCACCAACTGCGACCAGGAAGCCGCGTTCGCGTTCCAGCGTGCCGGCGGCAAGGCGGAGATCGTACATCTCAACCGGGCGCTGGAAGACGGTAAGCTGCTGGCGAAGTATCAGATCCTCTGCCTCCCCGGCGGCTTCAGCTACGGCGACGACATCTCCGCGGGACGCATCTTCGGCAATCAAATCCGCCACCATCTCTATGAGGCTCTCCACGAGTTCAAAGCGGCCGGTAAGCTGATCCTCGGCATTTGCAACGGCTTTCAGATCCTGATCAAGTCCGGCGTGCTGCTCCCCGACAAGGCCGACGAGCCGATCGCCACCCTGACGCTCAACGCCAGCGGAAAATTCGAAGACCGCTGGGTGCAGCTTCGCGTCGCCAGCCCCAAGTGCGTTTTTTTGAGTGGCATCGAGTCGCTCTACGTGCCGGTTGCCCACGCCGAGGGGCGATTTCTGGCCCGCGATGCCGAGACGCTGCACAGCCTGGAAAAGAACGGCCAGCTTGTCCTCAAATATGCCGAGCCGATCGACCCGGAGGGGCGCTATGAACCGTTGCGGCTGGTTAGGCACCGCGACGTGACGGCCAAGGTGCCGTATCCGTACAATCCCAACGGCGCGCAGCTCGACGTCGCCGGCCTGTGCGACGACACGGGGCGCGTCCTGGGCTTGATGCCGCACCCCGAGCGGCATATCGACCCCACGAACCATCCCCGCTGGACGCGGCTGGAAGCGGAGCGCGGCGAGGGGCTGGCGGTGTTTGAGAATGCGGTGCGGTGTTTTGCGTGATTAGCGCGGGCACTGACTATGCGTCTCTACTCCATTCAGACTGACGAGGCGTCTGTCTTCTGGGCGGGAATGGCGTCGCACCGCAGGCAAGTCTTGATGGGCCTGTTTTGTCCGAACCTGTTGGCCATATTCTTCGACCTGGATGGGAACCTGATCTCGATTGAAGAAGCCCATCTCGAATTCCTTCAACCAAGCGGGGTCTTTGTCGGTGGTGAACCGATCGAAGGTCTGGTTCGTCGCTATAACATCTACGACGAGCGAATCCCTGAACGAATACACGCTTGGCAGCAGCAGATGGAATTCGAACCGGCAGTTATTCGCGTTAGAAAATTCTGGGTTCAGTCGAAGAGTATCGGTATCCAAGATCACCCTAAGCAATTCGCGGGCGCATTTTCGGACCCAGAACTATCCCAAGAGGAACGCGACGAACAACGCGAGTGGATGCGTCAGTGGGACGCGGATGGCCGGTACGTGTTGCAATGGGGAAACGATTACTGGCTTGACGCGGCTGGGAGGGTTACATCGTCCTAAATAGAAGTGTCGCAAATGATAAATGACCCCATCGTGGCCGAGGTCCATAGAATCCGCGAGGCCCACGCGGCTCAGTTCCAGTACGATCTGGACGCCATATTCCGCGACATCAAGGCGAAAGAGCAGGCGAGTGGCAAGACTTATGTCCAGTTTCCGCCGCGACGGATCAAGCCGCCAGTGCCGCAAACCTCTAAAGGACGATCTCAGTAGTCGCAACGCGGCGCACTCGTCTCGGCGGACTCGCTCTCCGGCGACCGTTGCAACCCCACGGCGGATGGCGGATACTCATAAGCGCCCGCCGGGTCTGCGCCTGCTGACCCCTCCGTGTTCCCTGCCGAAACCTGCCGATGTCACGCTGCGGCCGATTGCCGACTCCGCCCTGGCTGAATTTCGCCGCGGCAATTGGCATTCTCAGCTTGGCATTGCCGGAAACGCGCGCCGAAGATCGCGTCACCTTCGACCGCGAAGTGATGGCGGTTCTGTCCAAGGCCGGATGCAACCTGGGCGCGTGCCACGGCAATGCCAACGGCAAGGGAGGCTTCAAGCTCTCCCTCCGCGGCGAAGATCCGAGTTGGGATCACGCGGCACTCACGCGCGACGCGGCCCAGCGGCGCGTCAACCGATTCGAACCAGAGGCCAGCCTGATCCTGGCTAAGCCCAGCGGCAAGCTCGCGCATGAGGGGGGCGTGCGGTTCAAGCACGACTCACCTGAGTACGGCATCTTGCGAAACTGGATTGCTGACGGGGCGAAAGGCCCCAATTCCTCACTGCCGCGGCTTGCCGGCATCGAAGTGACGCCAGCGGAGGCGATTCTCGTCGATCCACAAGGGCGCGTGCAGCTACAGGTGACGGCGCGCTTCGCGGATGGGGCCAGCCGCGACGTGACGAAGCTCGCCGTGTATGAGCTGACCAATACTGTGGCCAGCGCGAGTCACGATGGACTTGCGACGCGCGAGCAGCTTGGCCAGACGACGATCATCGTCCGCTACCTCACGGCACAGCAGCCGGTGCGGCTCGCGTTCCTGCCGGCCCGGCCGGATTTCGTGTGGCAAGCGCCGCCGCCGGCCAACTACATCGACGAACACATCTTCGAACGGCTCAAGGAGCTGAAGATCAATCCGTCGCCAGTCTGCGATGATGCCACGTTCGTCCGCCGGGCGTATCTCGACGCCCTCGGCATTCTGCCAACTGCCGACGAGGCGCGGGTCTTCGTCGCCGATCCGTCGGCCGACAAGCGAGCGCGGCTGATCGACGTGCTCTTGAACCGGCCGGAATTTGCCGAGCACTGGGCGCTCAAATTTTCCGACGTGTTGCGGAACGAAGAAAAGGTCCTCGACCCGACGGGCGTCGATAAGTTTTACGAGTGGATTCGAGATTGGATTGCCGCGGGGCGGCCGCTGGATCACTTTGCGCGGGCGCTGGTGACCGGCAAGGGGAGCACGTACGAAAACCCGGCGGCCAATTTTTACCGGGCCAATCGCGACCCGCTGACGCGCGGCGAGACGGCGGCGCGATTGTTCCTGGGCGTGCGGCTCCAGTGTGCCCGCTGCCACAATCACCCCTATGACCGCTGGACGCAGGACGACTACTATTCCTGGGCCGCCGTTTTCGGGCGGATCGACTACGACGTCCTGGCGAATAATCGATCGGACAAGCTGGACAAGAACGAGTTCAATGGCGAGCAGATCGTCGAAATGCTGTCCGAAGGGGAGGTCACCAACGCCCGCACGAACGCGGATGCGCCGCCCAAATTCCTCGGCGGCGACACGCCAACTCTGACCGCCAAGGACGACCGCCTCGCGCCTCTGGCCGAGTGGCTGGTCTCGCCGGCCAACCGCCAGTTCGCCCGCGCACAGGCGAATTTCGTCTTCTATCATCTGCTCGGACGCGGGCTGGTGGAGCCGATCGACGACTTTCGTTTGACGAACCCGGCGTCGCTTCCCTTGCTGCTGGAAGCACTGGCCGACGACTTGGCAACCAGCCGCTTCGACCTGGGGCATCTGGTGCGCACGATCATGAACAGCCGCACGTACCAGCTTGCGGCAGTCCCCAATGACACGAACTCTAGCGACGAGACAAACTTCTCGCGGGCCATCGTGCGGCGGCTGCCGGCGGAGATGCTCTTGGACGCCCAGTGCCAGGTGCTGGGAGTGCCCGCCAAATTTGCCGGCTATCCCGACGGGACGCGGGCCGGCCAGCTTCATGGCGTGCAGCGCGGAGAGCGGCGCAGCGGCGGCAGCGACGGCGACCGGTTTCTGAAAACATTCGGCAAGCCGATGCGCTTACTAGCCTGCGAATGCGAACGGTCGAGCCAGACGACGCTCAAGCAGGCCTTTGCACTAATCGGCGATGAAGGGCTGCAAGAGCTGCTTACTAGCGCTGACAACCGGTTGGGGAAGCTGGCCGCGGCAGAGATGAGTGACGCCGATCGTGTCTGCCAGCTTTATTGGGCGGCGCTCAGCCGGCGGCCGACCGACGAAGAACAAAGAGCGGGCCAAGAACTGCTCGCGTCGACCGCCGACAAGCTGGCGACGCTTCAGGACCTGGCCTGGGCACTGCTCAACGCGAAGGAATTTTTGTTTAGACACTAGTGCTGTCCCTGGCCGGAGGACAACGTCCTCCGGGATGGACGCCATATTCCGGAGGTCGTTGACCTCCGGCTGAGAGTAACACCATGCAACGCCACATAGTTTTCATTGCCCTGTTCCTCCTCCCCTCCCTCGCCCTGGCGGGCGCCGGCGACAAGCGGCTGGACATCTACTGGATCGACGTCGAAGGGGGCGCGGCGACGCTGATCGTCACGCCAGCCGGCGAGTCGGTGCTGATCGACACGGGCAATGCCGGTCGCCGCGATCCCGAGCGGATCGTGAAAGTGGCCACGGAGATTGCCGGGCTTAAACAAATCGACCATCTGATCGTCACCCACTACCACGGCGATCACTTTGGCGGGGCGATCACGCTGGCGTCGCTACTGCCGATCAAGAACCTCTACGACAACGGCCAGTTCAAGGGAATGCCGGAGAGCCCGGGGAAGGCGTACTTCGACGTCAAGGCGGGGCGCAAGCACGTGATCAACCCCGGCGACAAGCTGCCGCTGGCACAGGCGGAAGGCGCGCCGAAGCTGTCGCTGACCTGCCTCGGCACGCGGCAGACGTTCCTCGAGCCGCCTGCCAGTGCGGCAGAGAACAAGGACGTGTGCGCAGCGGCCCGTGAGAAGGAGCGGGACGGCAGCGACAACGCCAACAGCGTAGTGACGCTGCTGGAATTTGGCGGATTTCGTTTCTTCGATGCGGGGGACCTGACCTGGAATCAGGAAGCGAAGCTGGTTTGCCCGAAAAATCTCGTCGGCAGGGTGGACGTCTACCAGGTGACGCACCACGGGCTCGATTCGAGCAACAACCCGCTCGTGCTGCGGAGCCTGGAGCCGAAGGTGGCGATCATGAACAACGGCACGACGAAGGGCTGCTTGCCGGAGGTGTTCGCCAATCTCAAAGAGACCAAATCCATCGAGGCGATTTACCAGGTGCATAAGAACCTCCGCCCCGACGGCGCGACGAATAACGTGCCCGATGAATACATCGCCAACACGAAGGAGCAGTGCGAAGGGAATCACATCCAGCTCTCCGTGGCGGCAGACGCGATGAGCTACCAGGTCAGCATCCCGGCCAACAAGCATACGAAGAAGTTCGCGACGCGAGGTGAGTAATGCACACCACTGATTTCTGTGCGCCGCTGTCACGCCGCATCCTCCTCCGCGTCGGCGGCTTGGGAATGCTCGGCCTCACGCTGCCAGGGCTCTTGCGGGCGGCAGAAGCGGCCAAGAGCGCCGGTAAGCCGGGACTCATGCCCCGCGCCAAGTCGGTGATCTTCCTCTTCCAGTGGGGCGGCCCGACCCATATCGACACGTTCGATATGAAACCAAACGCTCCCGACGAAATCCGCGGGCCGCACAAGCCGATCGCCTCCAGCGTCCCCGGCATTCAGGTCGGCGAGAAGCTGCCCGAAATGGCCAAGCGAATGCACAAGGTGTCAATTATCCGCACGCTGACGCATACGATGAAGAACCACAACTCGGCAGGGTACTACGCCCTGTCAGGACATCCGCCGGCAACCGACGACCAGCGGCTGCGCGACTCGCTCGATTTGTACCCCGCCTACGGCAGCGTGGTGGACCAGCTCGCGCCGGCAACGAGCGGAATGCCGACGTTCGTGTCGTATCCGCACGTGATCCGCGACGGCTCGATCACGCCAGGGCAGCACGCCAGCTTCCTGGGAAAGGCACACGACCCGCTGCTCTTCACCGAAGATCCCAACAGCGAGAACTTCAAGCTGCCGGAGCTGAGCCTGCCGGCCAATCTGCCGCTGGACCGGCTGGCGCGGCGTCGCGAGATGCAGAAGCTGGTCGATCGACAGGCGCGGCTGCTGGAAATCTCGGGCGAGGCCCGCGGCTTTGATGAGTATTACGACCGGGCAATCGGCATGCTCACCAGCGACAAAGTGCGGCAGGCGTTTGACCTGTCCGCCGAGAAGCCCGAAACGCGCGACAAGTACGGCCGCACGACGTATGGCCAGGGGTGCCTGCTTGCGCGGCGGCTCGTGGAGTCGGGAGTCAAGTTCGTCACCGTCTATTTCTCGGACACGATCGGCGGTCAGAGCACCGAGAAAGGGGGCTGGGACACCCACGGCTTCAACAACACGCGGATGTTCCCAATCGTCGAGAAGTATCACTTCCCGATCACGGAGCAGACGCTGCCGACGCTCCTGGACGACCTCGATGAGCGCGGCCTGCTGGCAGAAACGCTCGTGGTGTGGATGGGGGAATTCGGCCGCACGCCGAAGATCAACGCCAACGCCAGCCGCGACCACTGGCCGCAGTGCTACAGCGTGCTGCTGGCCGGCGGCGGGGTTAAAGGGGGATTCGTTTACGGCAAGAGCGACACTCAGGCCGCCTTTCCCGACGAAAACCCGGTGCGGCCCGAGGACCTGGCTGCGACCGTTTATTACCTGCTCGGCATCGACCCGGCCAGAGAAATCCGCGACCGCAGTGATCGGCCGCTGGCAATTGGCGGAAAACCGGTATTGGATGTATTCGCTTAATCGTAAAAAATCGCCTAAATGCCGACGTTAATTGGCTTCGGTCGGTGGCGGTCCCGGGATCGGTTCGTGGTCCGTCAAAAAAACGAGCCATCAATTCTCGACACAAGGCTTCAAACTCGCCATAATTTCAGGTTGATCGGCTGGCGTCGATTTTTGCATCCATCACCGTCAGAGTGCGGGCAGGCTGGTGGCCGCATTTGGCCCCTGGAGGTTCACCATGCGTCGTTTTCTCATAGCCGCATCGGTATTGACATGGACCGCTCTGGTCGCAGGTTGCAGCCCTGGGCCGTCGAGCACGACTACGTCATCCAGCTCTTCTACTCCGTCGGCGGCGCCGGCGGGTGGTGGAATGCCGGGAGGCGCAGCACCCGGCGGCGAAATGGCCGGGGGCGCGACGCCGGGTGGCGCGATGCCCGGGGGCGCCGATGCGGCTGCGGGTGGCGCGGCCGGCGGTGCAATCGGCGGGGGAGCTGACCTCGGAGGCGGCGCGGCCGTGGGCGGCGCGGCAGCTGGTGGAATTCCTGGCACTGGATTCCCTGGAGGAACGGCGGACCCCGCAGCAGCCGCTGGCGGCATTCCCGGCGATCCGACCGCTGCTGGTGGGGTCGCGGGCGCAGATGCCAGTGGCATGCCTCCAGTTGCTGGAACTGGTGGCGCAATACCGGGCGGTCCGCCAACAGGGGGCGCTGCGGGTGGAATTCCTGGCGCTGGCGGTCCTGGTGGAACCACGCCGATGACTGGGGCACTTGCACCAACCGGTCCGCCATCAGGCGGCGCTCCGGGTGGAATTCCTGGCGCAGGTGGTCCTGGTGGAACCACGCCGATGACCGGGGCACTTGCACCGACCGGTCCGCCATCAGGCGGCGCTCCGGGTGGAATCGGCGCCAGTCCGATGGGGGGATTGCCGAGTGGCCCGCCTGGTCGCGGTTCCAGTCCGATGGGCGGATTGCCGGGTGGTCCACCTGGTCGCGGCGCTAGTCCGATGGGTCCCATGGGAGGAGCCATTCCTGGTGCGGCGCCCGGCGATGTCGCGGGTGCCGGCGGGGCTATCCCCGGAGGATTTCCTGGCGCCGGCGGTATCGGGGCCGCGGCGGCTGCACAACCGAAAAACATTCTCGATGAGGCGAAGCTGGCCTTCTCGCAGGGAAATAATCACGACGGGTTTCAGTACCTGTACGCTCACTATCTGATCGGCGAAACCGGGGCTGCCGACGTGCAGTCGCACATGAAGTGGTCGGCGGCAATGCTGCGTCCGACCGTGGCTGTGCAGTTTGGCATCGGCGTGATCTACACTGCGCCGCGCGATTACACCGGAAATCCGATGGCGATCGGCAACGACGCGCAGAACAAGCCGAACCCCAGTGCCACCGAAGGCGGCGGCGAGGGAGGGGGACGGCGCAGCCGCCGCAATAAAGGCGGACCTCCCGGACCCGGCGGTCCAATGGGACCAGGCGGGTTTCCAGGAGCGCCGGGCGCGGGTGGTGCGTTCCCTGGTGCGCCTGGTGCACCTGGTGCATTTCCTGGAGCTCCAGGCGCAAACGGCGGCGCCCCATCCGGGGGCCGCGGCGGCCTCGACTATTACACGGGCGAACTGGGGAAGGCGTTTCTGGAAAAGCTGGAAGAAAAGATTGACGAAGGCTTCTTTGGCGACGTGCAAAGGGAAATGAGTGCTCCTGGCAATAATGCCAATGCCGGCGGTTTTGCCGGCGGGGTCGGCTTTCCAGGCACACCAGGGGGCTTTGGCGGCATCGCTGGGGGCGCGCCCGACGACGTTGCCGGTGGCGGTGCTCCCGCAGCTGGCGGCGGCCAGAAGAATGGCAAAGGGAGCGAACCCCAGGGAATTCGGGCCGGCATAACCTTTCTCGGCACTGGGAGCAAGGAAGCGCTGGAGAAAAAAGCTCGCGAGCAGGGGCTCGACGTGCTGGTCCTGTATGAGGTGAACGTACAGCGGCCGGGCAAGACGGGGATCGTGAGCAACACGACGAAGATCAAGATGGAGCTTGTGGATCGCCCGGAGGAAGTCCAAATTCATATGTCCACGTCGCTGAACAACGTCAAAGTGGCCAACGATCGGGAAAAGGACAAAGAGCCGGACCCAGTCGACGACGAAATTGGCAAGCTCGTCGCGAAGCTGGATTCCTATCGCACGCCCGACGGGCAGGAAAAGACGCTGAAGGTGAGCGCCATGCCTGACGGTTTGACTCCAGAGCGGGCGGCGCTCCGGGTGACCAACCTGACGTCGTCGCCGGCCGATGACCCGCTGGCAGTCCTGGCCGAAATCAAGCTGTATGAAAGCAAGAAGCTGATTACCAAGCAGCAATTTGACGATGCAGCAAAGGCGATCCTCAAGGATAAGGCCGACTTGCTCAACAAAGGCAAAGAGGAAGAGCGCCGCCAGGCACTGGCATCCTTGTTGCCCAAGAAGGCGAAGCGATGATCGCTTGTCACTGAGCGTTTTGAGCACCCGCGAGTTCTCCACTCGCGGGTTTTTTTGTGCCGCACATTGCCGGCGGCCGGTCGGCCATTAGCGCCTCTTGCTTGCGGCGGGGACGAAGACCACACCGCGCATCTGCGTGCGTGATAGCCCGGGCGCTTTCCAATGTCGGCCGTCGATCGAGACCGGCTGATTGTCCCCCAGCAGCAGGAACTCGTCCGCGGACAACGATCGCTTCATTTCCCAGTCCCTGTCGGTTCCATTGGGTTCCAGCAAGAAGAGGTCGCGCCACACCTTGAGATGCGTGATTTCCATCGGATCGCCTGCGCACGCGATCCGCAGCGGCGAACCTTCGGCCACTCTGTCGGACGAGTCAGCCGCGCTTTCGTCCAGCGGCAAGGCCAGCACCTGCTCCCCGCCGATCCCCAAGACTAGTTGCGCGTCGCAGTGACCGAACTCGACAATTGCGCTCTGCCCGGCCAGCACGCGCGGCGAGGCCGCGCTGCCGACTTCGCGGCCGTCGCGCGACGCTGCGATCGATCCGGTCTTGGCATCGATCGCGACATCCAGCCAGGCGCCCGCTGCGCGGACGCTCAAAATGAGCTGGCCGCGACTGGGAAACTTCACGTCGCAGGAGAGCAGCAGGTCCGCCACCTCGTTGAGCCGCCGCGTCTGCGACTGGTTGTAGGCGTCGTTATCAAACACCGGCGATGGCTGATCGCGTGGTATTCCGCTGGCATCGCCGCGGAAATGTGCGTACTCCAGCGAGTCGCGCTCGCCAGCGCCGTCGGCCGCGCCGCTACGAAAACCTCCTGCGATTGGCTCCCAGGAACTGACCGGGCTCAGGGGCCTCCAGCGGAGAAAAACGCGGCCATCTCCCTCGGCCACGCTTTTCGGCAAATGGTCGTTGTCGTGAACCAGGATCGCCACCTGCCGCAGTTCCGCGAGCGACTTGTGCACGATCTGGTCATTGGCATACAAGTCGCCGCCGCGGATCGCAAGCCGCTCGCCGGGCAGTCCGGCCACGCGTTTGACCGCCATTCCGCCGGCAATCGAGTCGCTGTATGCCACTACGACGCCCCGACGGGGACCGCGCCCGACGAGCGGCCAGCGGTCCACCAGCACCGTGTCCCCCGCCGAAACGGGATACGCACCGGCGTCGATTCCCCGCAGACCGCAGTTGGGACAAACCAGTTCCCCGTCAGCCGGCAGATGCTCAGCGTCGCAGCGAAAGCCGATGCCGCAGTCGCGGCAAGTGACGGTCAGGTGCGCTCCGCACAGCGTCGGCGCCATTGAAGCTCCGTCGATGCGGACCGTCCGCAGCCAGCCGTCCAGGAGATACAATCTCACGCCCGCCGCGGCGGCAATGAGCACGGCGGCTGCCGCCACGCCCCATTTCGCCCAGCGGATCGTGCGGCTGGTGCTCATGGCACGCTGGGAAGCCCTTCCGAGAAGATGAACCACGCCGCAGTTCCCATGCAGATTGCGGCAAACAGATAGTTGAGCTTGATCGGCTCCCCCAGCACGAACATCGACACCGGCACGAAGACACTCAGCGTGATGATTTCCTGCAGGATTTTCAATTGTCCGAAGCTGAGGCGGGCCTCGTCCTTGCCGATGCGATTCGCCGGCACTTGAAGCAGGTACTCGAAAAAGGCGATCCCCCAGCTAAACGCCACCGCGAGCAGCAGCACCTTCAGGCCAAACGGCTTGCCTTCAAACAGCTTGACGCGGAGGTGCAAATACCACGCGCAGAGCATGAAAAAGTTGCTGGCGACCAGCAGCAGGATCGTCTTCGTGACGGGCCAGGGAAGCATCTCTATCTCCTCCGCGAATTCCGGGGATGTCAAACGTCCAGTTCTTCCGCCTCTGCCAGCAACTTGTCAGTGCTTGTCGGATCGACCCCGCGGCAGCAGTCCACAAGCGTCTCGCCGATGGACGACAGCTCGCCGCGCCATTCCTCTTCGCTGCAATCCAAGGGCGCCAGCGGCGCGAACTCCTTGAGGAGCAAAATCAGGCGAAGCAGGTGGCGAAAGACCACCCCTTCTTGTTTTTGGAGCCCGCGGGCGGTGATGTACTTGTTGAACTGCCCGCCGAACTCCAGAACTTCTCCCGCCGCCCACACCGGCGTCGTGTACAGCGAATGCACGCCAGGAAAACTGGCATCAAACAGCAGCCGCAGCTTCTCCGCCAAATTCAAAACGAACACTCGCTCCTGGAACATCTCCCGCCGGTCGCTCTTCTCTTCTTCATCGTCATCTGCTCTCTGCGCGCCTAGCTGCTGGGGCGTCGCCAGCCCCAGGGCCAAAAGTTCCCCGTCCAGCCGCGTCGTTGCTAGCGGACCCGGCGGCATTTCCTCCGGCTTTGGCACCCGCACCAGCCGGGCCACCGAGCCCGGCATCTCCAGCACGCTCTCGAAGGCCTGGAGCCGCTCCTCGCGGCTGGCAATTCCGAGCTGCTTCACCAAATACATGCCGTATAGAGGGTTAATTCCACGGAGCTTGACCAGTCGCGCTAGCTCGGGGGTGGGATGGGCCAGCTTTGGTTCGTAGGAAACTGGCTCGGCTGCTGCGGCGGCGACTTCGGCCTTAGCCTTGGCAGACACGAAACCCGCCTCGGCCAGCAGCCGCTCGGTCTCGGTCATCTTGGGCGGGGGCGCGGCAGCAGGCTGGCCAGCCTCTGGTTCTTCGATCTTGGCTGGGGGAGGCGGGTCCAGCTTCACGTATCCTCCGGCCCACAGCGTCAGGAGCATCTGGTCGAGCTGCTTTTGCGCTCCGGCCATTCGGCTCCCCTCCAGCAGGCGCTTGCTGACGACCTTGCGAATCGGCTCGATCTCCGGCGAGGCCTCGAGCATGTACGCCAGCAGCCGCCAGGGAATCGGTCCGCGGCTGACGAGCTTTCCGGGCGATGCTTTGACCAGCTTCTCGAACTGCTGCCCGGTCCAGTACTGCTCGGTGCTGCGCCGAGTGGGCATCTTCCGCTTGAGGTCTTTCTTGGCCTTGAGCAGGAGCGGATCCTTGGTCGTTTCCGGAATCTGGTCGTACTTTTCGCGCCAGCGGAGGATTTTGACGTCGTCCTCGTGCGCCAGGGCGAAGACATAGCCCTGCTTGTCGAACTGAGGCCGGCCCGCGCGGCCGAAGATCTGGTGGGCGCTCGACGAATCGATCAGCTTCATGTCCCCCGGCGGGCCTTTGAGGAGCGTCGGCACGACCACGCTCCGCGCCGGCAAATTGATCCCGGCTGCGAGGGTTTCCGTGCAGACGCAGACCGACAGCAGCTTCTGCTGGAAAAGCTCCTCGACGATTCGCCGGTACTTCGGCAGCACCCCCGCGTGATGTACTCCCACGCCGCGCTGCAAGATTTGTTTGAGCTTTGGCCCAGCCCCTTCGCTCCAGTCGAACCGCGCCAGCTCCTCGGCCAGCCGCTTTTGCTGGCCGTCGGCCAGGAGCGATTTCCCCTTGAGCTGCTCGGCCACGTTCCAGCACTCGTCCCGGTTGAAGCAGAAGACCAGCGCCGGCGTGGACCGCGATTCGTCGGTCCCTTCCGCCATCTTCTCGATCTGCTCGGTGAGAAGCTGGTCTCCGATCCAGCGATAATCGAGCGGCACTTTTCGCTCGCGCCCTTCGACCAGCTCCAGATTCCGCTGGTGAGCATTGCGCAGCCACTGCGTGAACTCGAAGGCGTTGCCCACGGTCGCCGACAGGAGCAACAGCCGCACGTGGGGCGGCAAAAGCCCCAGCGTCAGCTCCCAGACGATGCCCCGCTCGACGTCGGCGAAGTTGTGGAACTCGTCCATCACCACGGCGGAGACGTCGCTGAAATCGAACGCCTCGCGATGGAGCAGCCGGTTGAGCAGGATCTCCGCCACGACAACCAGGACGGTCGCGCCCGGATTGACGCGGCGATTGCCGGTGACCAGCCCTACGTCGTCGGCCGAGAAACCCCAGCGGACGGCCGCCGCCTTCATTTCCTCGAATTTTTGTTCGGTCAAGGCGATCAGCGGCGTGGTGTAATAGGCCCGCGTCCGCGTGTGCAGGGCCTCGAACAGGGCCGCCTCGGCAATCAGGGTCTTGCCGGTGCCGGTCGGGGCGCAGACCAGCAGCCCCTGCTCGGCGGTGAAGTACGTCAGCAGGGCCTCTTCCTGGACCGGATACGGCGGGTACGGAAGTTGCTCGAAATAAGCGGACGCAATCTGGTCGCGCGTCAGGGTGGCGCTCGTCATGCGTCGCTCATCATTCGAAGAAACCAGCGCAATACAATAGTTGGCGGCTCACCATTATACGGAGAACGATCATGGGTACGCTCGCTTCCATACGCAATCGTGGAATTGGACAGGGAAAACACGGAGAACACGGATGCGGCACGAATTTGTCGCGAGCTGGCGATATTTCTCTTTCCGTGTTTTCCGTGTCCCGACACTTTCGGATAGGTCTACTTCTGGCACTGGTCGCGTGGATCATCGTAGTCGCCCCTGCGGCCGGCCAAGGGCAACAACCGGTTCTCAAACCGGGCAATTCGCTGCCGCCGATCAAGGAACCGATTCTGTTCAACACGCCCGAGGCCGATGCGATCGTCGCTGCGATGCAGATTTTCCCGGCGGACAATCCCTGGAATGCCGACGTGTCAAAGTGGCCGCGGCATCCCGACTCGGACGCGATCGTGACGAGCATCGGGAAAGACAAGCCGCTGCGGTACAACACCGACATGGCGTACGTGCTGGTGCCGCCGACGCAGAAAAAGATCGATCTCAAAGTCGTCGAGTATCCGGATGAGTCGGATAAAGGGCCGTTTCCCATTCCGGACAATATGCCGATCGAAGGCTGGCCGGCCTATTACACGCGCGACTTGGCGGACAAGAAGCTGTCGCTGGCTGACGTGCAGCGTGACAAGCTGGGAATCGGCGGCGATCGGCACGCGATTGTCGTCGATCCGCAGCAGGGGATGCTTTACGAATTCTTCGGTACGAAGCGCACCGACCAGGGCTGGCAGGCCTCGTGTGCGGCGACCTTCGACCTGAAATCGAACAAGCTTCGCATCGACGGCTGGACGAGTGCCGACGCGGCGGGGCTGGCGATCTTCGCCGGCACGATCCGCCACGATGAGATCCAGGCCGGCATGGTGAATCACGCCATGCGGGTCACGGTGCGGAGCACGCGCAATGCCTACGTCGCGCCGGCCACGCACTACGCCAGCCGCAAGACGGACAAGAATCTGCCGCGGATGGGAGAGCGGCTGCGGCTCAAGACCGACTACGACATTAGCGGCTTCTCGCCGCCGGTGCAGGCGATCCTCAAGGGCCTGAAAAAGCACGGTATGCTGGTGGCCGACAACGGCATTGAGTGGGCCATCTCCTGCGCCCCCGACGAACGCATTCCCGTGCTGCACGAAGAACTGCGGAAGGTAAAGGGGGAGGCGTTTGAGGTGGTGGTGAAGCCGGAATAAGTAGTAGGCACACTCCGTGCGCCGTTTGGACGAACTTCGGATTGATTTCAAGGACCGATCAAAGTGACGTCCGGACTGGCCGTGCGAAATCGCTGAATCCCTTTGGCGGAAACCCGCGTTCGCGTGAGTACGACAGTTTGGAGTTCCGGAAAAGCCACCAACTTCGCAAGTCCCTCAACCGATAGTGCCGTATCGCTCAAATCGATAGTTTCCAGGCGCGGGAATGGACGCAAGCCGTCGCCACTTACGCTTGTTCCGCGCAATTCTAATCGCAAAAGCCGAAGCGAATCTGAGAGATGCCCAACACCGTCATCGGTAAGATCGTTAATGCTCAAATCCAAGGAGATCAATTGATCGAGCTTGCCAATGTGGACCAGTCCGCCGTCTGTCAGCTGTGTTCGCACCAGCCGCAAGAACTCGAGCTGCCGCATGGAGGACAAATCCTCGAGGTCGTGATTCGTCAACAAGATGCCATCTATGTCCAGGCTTCGCAGGTTTTGGCACTTCGCTACGAATGAAAAATCTCCCCTTCTAAGGTCGATCTTTTTCAAACTCAACTCGGAAAGCTGCGGCATCCGCGATATAGATTCCAATCCCTCCTTGGTCAAGGTCACCTCGCTCAGACTCAAGGTCTTGAGTTTCGGAAGTTTACGAACGGGGCCGAGAGAATCAACGCGACATTGTCCGGCAAGCGAGAACTCCTCCAAATCGCGACCGATCGCAAGGCGGTCGAGGTTGAATTCGATACCTGGATCGGCGCCGATGTGCAATTCTTTTAGTCGATGTAGTTGCTTAACCGCCTTGCAGATTCGATCGTGCGAATCGGATGATTGATCGTCAACGACAGTCGCCACCACAAACACGTCGTGAAAGAA
>DASRJP010000355.1:0-31234 GCA_035649415.1 Pirellulaceae bacterium
GTGGCTGAACACCCCCCCGACTTAGCCGACTCATCTCGCGGCCAGCGACTCACGCGCAAGGGAAGGAATGCGGCCGGAGGGGAGAGGGGACAGGGGTCAGGAGTCAGAACGTGTGAATCCAGGCGGCGGAAGAGAAGGATTAAGAGAAGGATTAAGATTAGGAAGATGAGTAAGATGTGGAGTAAGAGAAAGAGTAGGAAAGGCAAGATTCATTCTCTTTCTCTTGCTCCTAATCTTAGTCCTACTCTTGATCTTACTCCTACTCTTACTCTTTCTCGTAGACGCGACGGTCGGGAGTTCGATTTGGGCGGCGGCTAACCGGGGACCGGAGGCAGGTTTGCCTCCGGCTAAGGGCAACTAGCCCCGCCCCGGCACCGGCAGCCCCATCTCCTTCAGCAGCTTCTTCATGTCGTCCCACACGTACTTCTTGGCGTCCGGGTTGCGGAGCAGGTACGACGGATGGTAGGTGACCAGCACGGTGCTGCCGCGGTACTTGTGGAACCGGCCTCGCAGCTTGCCGACCGATTCGGTCGTTTCGAGCAGAGCCTGGGCCGCGACCCCCCCGGCACACACGATGAACTCGGGCTGGAGAATTTCCAATTGCCGCTCCCAGAACGGCCGGCAATTGGCGAGCTCATCCGGCGCGGGGGTCCGATTGTCGGGCGGTCGGCATTTGAGCGTGTTCATGATGTAGACGTCGCTCCGCTGCCAACCGCAGGCCTCGATGATTTTCGTCAGCAACTGGCCGGCGCGGCCGATGAACGGCTCCCCTTGCCGGTCTTCGTCGGCGCCAGGCGCTTCGCCGAAGAAGGCGACGCGCGGCGCGGCAGTGCCGACGCCGTAGACGGTCTTGGAACGGTTGCGGACGAGCACCGGGCAGAGCTGGCAAGCGGCGACCTGGCAGCGCTGCTCCTCGAGCGCTGTCTGGCGATCGGCAATGGTCGGGAGCGGGGCGGGATAGGGCTGGCGAAGGAGCGAGCCCGAGTCAGCGAGCAGTGGCACCGGCCGGGCGGATTTGGGCATCGGGGACTCGGGGGAAAGAGTGGCAGCTTGCCGGCCCGCACCCGGCTTTCGGCCACCCTCTCCCACAGGGTGAGGGGTTGGAGAAGGGGGCGGCACGCGGCCGATCTGCTGCACGCCGGCCCGCGCGAGGCTTTCCAGCCGCTGGGTGAGGATGCGTTTTGCTGCGTCCGCCGACATGGCCGCTCCGCGAGGGAAAGGGGCAAGTATACACGCGGCGCGCGGCTTCGTAGGACAGGTTTTCAACCTGTCCAGAAGAAACACGGGACGGGCTGGGAAGCTGTCCTACGTTAGACAGGTTGGAAACCTGTCCTACGAGTACAGCCCCGCGACCCACTTGGCGTAGCCGTTGTACTTTTGCGTCGGCACGACGTCGCCGCTGCCGAGCAGCCGCTCGCTCGACTGGTCCCACGGCCGCGGGACCGCAGGATCGACGTTCGACTGGAAGGGATAGGCGGCCGGGTTGAGCGTGTTCCAGAAGGTAGCGGGCTCGCGGCCGACCAGCTCGATCCGCACGAGGCTCTTGGCCGACTTGTAGCCGTACTTCCAGGGCACGACGAGACGCACCGGCGCGCCGTGCTGCTTGAGCAGCGGCTGGCCGTAAACGCCAAGTGCCAGGAACGTCAAGTCGTTCATGGCTTCCGGGAGAGTGAGCCCTTCGGTGTACGGCCAAGGGAAGATGTCGCTCGTCGCGCGGTGCGGCGCTTCGCTCGGCCGGTCGAAGGAGACGAAGCGGACGTGAGTGGCCTGCGGCAGCGGGTCGGCCGCTTGCAGCACGGCGGCCAGCGGAATGCCGGTCCAGGGAACGGCCATGGCCCACTTCTCCACGCAGCGGTGGCGGTACTGCCGCTCCTGGAGGTCCTTAGCGAACTGCTGATAGAGATCGTCGAGATCGAGTTCCAGCGGCTGCCGGCAGAGGCCGTCCACCGCGAGCTTCCAGGGATCGGGCTGGAAGCGGCCGACGTATTTCCAGCACCACTTGAACTGCGAGAACTCGTAGAAGTTGGTGTACCGGGCCGCTGCGGCGGCGAGCGTTTCGGCCCGGCCATACTCGAACAGCTCGCTGCTGCGGGCGGGGTAAAAGCGGGCCAGCCGTGCTTCGGAGTCGGGATTCCAGCGGCCGGCGGCAATCACTTCGTCGTCGCTGCCGCGTGACCAGCGCCACCAGGCCAAACCGCCGATGGCCAGCGCGCCAGCGCCGGTTGCCAGCAACCACTTGCGGCGGCTGGTAAAGACCGGCTCGGGCGTTTCGCTGCCCCCTTTGGGATCGTGCGAGCGCGAGGTGTGGATGTGCATGCGGCCTCAGGCGGGAGCAGTGCCGTCAATACAGCTTACCTCGGCAGCCCGGGGGACAGGATAGGCCACATGGCGGGCGCGAGAATGGGAAGATTTGAGAATCCCTGCCGGTTGCGAAATGCCTTTCGGTTTCGCGGGTCGCAGCGGGCGAGCCGAAAACTCTGGCTGAAACGGCTGAGCCGGTCCGATGCCACCCATTGCCGGCGAAAGCCGGACCCCGCCACCAAAACCCACCCACGCTGGTAGAGCGGCAGCCATCGGCTGCGGCTCGACAATCCCCGTGTCGAGCGGCCCTATCGGCGCGAAGCCCGTCGGAGGGCTCGATTGACCCTGCAATCGAGCCCTCCTTTCTGTTCTTGGGCGTCTGCTGCCGCGGCGATGTCAACGCTTCCATCGTCGCCACTGCCGGCCTAGACTGACGGCTTCTGCTCGCGACCCAATACCGCGCTGAGGTTTCACCCATGACAACCGCCAAACAGATCGTCGCCGAATTGAAGACGCTGGGCAACGAATCGTACAAGAAGACGCTGCTCAAGCATGGAGCGAAAGAGCCGTTTTTCGGGGTGAAGATCGAAGATCTGAAGAAAATCCAGAAGCGGATCAAGAAGGACTACGAGCTGGCGCTGGAGTTGTACGACACGGGCATTTCCGACGCCATGTACCTGGCCGGATTGATTGCCGACGAAGAGCAGATGACCAAGAAGGATCTTCAGAAGTGGATCGAAGGGGCGTCGTGGAACATGATCAGCGAGTACACAGTGCCGTGGGTAGCGGCGGAGAGTCCGCACGGTCGCGAACTGGCGCTCAAGTGGATCGACTCGAAGGAGGAGAAAATTGCCGCGGCCGGTTGGTCCACGCTGGGAAGCCTGGTGTCGATCAAACCGGACGAGGAGCTGGACCTGGCGGAGCTGAAGCGACTCTTGGCGCGGGTCGAGAAGACGATTCACAGCGAGCGCAACTGCGTGCGGGGGACGATGAACGCCTTCGTGATCGCAGTCGGCTGCGCCATCGCGCCGCTCAGCGACCTGGCGATGACGACAGCCAAGAGAATCGGCGAAGTCTCCGTGGATATGGGGGACACAGCGTGCCAGGTGCCCTTCGCTCCCGCCTACATTGACAAGGTCAAAAAGCGGGGCACGATCGGCAAGAAGCGGAAGACAGCCCGCTGCTGACCGAATCACATTTCTGGCGCGGAAAGGCCCGCTTCCATGCGCTGTAGCATCCTGCGGAGTCTGTTGGTGCTGGTTGCGATTTTCCCCGCGCTGACTAGCTCCCCGACACTGGCCAGCGACAAGGGAACGGAAATGCCGCCGACGGTGGGCCCTGTGCCGGCGGAGCTGCGCGAGTCGCTGAAGCTCGACCCGTTCTACGAGAAGTACACGCACTACAAAGGCTATCCGATTCTCAGCTCCGCGAAGGTGTCGGATGCGGCATTGCTCGAAGCTCGCTATCTCATCAGCCAGATGCTGGCCGCCCGGGACGACCTTCTTCAGGCGCTGAACAAGAAGGGGTGCCGCTTCACGGTAATGGCGCCGAGCGAAATGACGACGGACGTGCCCGAGCAGCGAAAGATGACGCCGAAGGATTATTGGGACCGGCGGGCCCGCGGGCTGGGAGGACGGATCACCTCCTGCGGCGAAGAGAACCTGCTCAACCTCCGCGGCGATCGTTACCGCAATGAGAATATCCTCATCCATGAGTTTTCGCATTGCATCCACAACCAGGGACTGCGTACGGTTGATCCGACTTTTGATCGCAGGCTGCGGGCCACTTATGACGCGGCCATGAAGGCGGGCCGCTGGAAGGGGACGTACGCCGCCGAAAATCCGGGCGAGTATTGGGCCGAGGGAGTGCAGGACTATTTCGACTGCAACGCGCCGCCCGGCGGCGTCCACAATCACGTGAACACGCGCGAGGAACTCAAGGAGCACGACCCCGAGCTGTTCGCTCTGATCGACGAGGTCTTTCGGCAGTCGATTTTCAAGTACGTGCGGTACGACCAGCGGCAAAGGAATGGCCGCGATGCGGCGCCGTCACCCGGCGGCGCGGACGACGGGAACGATCGCTAAATCCCGTCGCACCGAAGCGAAAGAGTGCAGGTTCGTCCGCCGCTGGGGACATGCTCAAGCGCGCGGCACGATTTCCGGCCGTCGCCGGCAAGTTACCTGCCGCCTCCCATCACGGGCAGCATCTCCCGCACCATCGTGATCGCGGCCGGGCCGACGAGCACCACGAAGATGCCAGGGAAGATGAACAGCACCAGCGGGAAGATCAGCTTGACCGCGGTCTTGGCGGCCTTCTCCTCGGCAATTTGCTTGCGGCGCGTTCGCATCGAATCGCTCTGGACGCGGAGCGCCTGGGCGATCGACGAGCCGAATTTATCGGCCTGGATCAGGATGGAGGCCAGGGCCCTGAGCTCATCCACGCCGCTGCGAGTGCCCAGCTCCTGGAGCACCTGCGTGCGGCCGCGGCCCATTTGCAGCTGCAGGTTGCAGATTCCGAACTCCTCGGCAATCACGCGGAAGCTCTTGCGCATTTCTTCGGAGACCTTACGCATGGCCTGGTCCAGGCCGAGGCCGGCCTCGACGCAAACGACCATCAGGTCCAGCGCGTCCGGCAGTCCCAGGAAGATCTGTTCCTTGCGCTTCTTGGCCATCCACATCACGATGATCGTCGGCAGATAAAACAGGACACCGGCGATAATGGCCGTCTTGATGATGGCGCCGATGTTGGCCCCGCCGGTGAAAATACTGATTCCCGCGCCCAGGAACAGGCCAGCGACGCCGCCAACGACGCGGAGCATCAAATACATGGCCGGAGCGCTTTCGCTGCGGAAGCCGGCATACGAAAGCTCGAGCTTGAGCCTGCTGGTCTCTTGTTCGTTCTTGGGCTGGAACTTGGCGATCGCAGGGGCGGCTGATTCGATCAGCCGGGAGATCGACGAGCCAGCCTTGTCGTCGCGCCGTTTCCGGCCGGCCGGATCGCGGAAGTCCTCCAGCCGCTCCTCAGCCCGCGACCGGTTGCCGAGGAAGTACTCGATGGCCAACCAGGCCGCAGCAGCAATGGCCAGAAAGACCGTGCCGTAGACGACCCAGGGGCTAACGCCGAACGCGGAAAACTGGGCAAACAGGGTCATATCATTACACCTTGATGTTGACGATCTTGCGAATCACCCACGCGCCGAGGACTTGCATGACGATGCCGCCGGCGAGCATCTGGTGACCCATGGGATCTGTGAACAACTGCATCATGTAGGTTGGGTTGAGGAACATCATTACGACCGCCAGCACGGGCGGCAGGGCCAGGAGCACGACGCCCGAGAGCCGGCCTTCACCGGTCAGGGCCTGGATCTGGCCGTAGATCTTGAATCGTTCCCGAATCAGGTAGCCGATCTTGTCCAGAATTTCCGCCAGATCGCCGCCGGTCTGGCGCTGCAAGATGACCGCTGTGGCGAAGAACCGCAGGTCCAGGTTGGGGATCCGCTCGGTGATTTCCTCGATGGCCGCATCGAGCGGCTGGCCCAGGTTCTGGGCCTCGTAGGCTCGTCCGAATTCCAGGCCGATCGGCGGGAGCATTTCGTCCGCCACCAGCTTGAAGCCGGACGCGAGGCTGTGCCCGGCCCGCAAGGCGCGGGAGATCAAATCGAGCGCATCGGGAAGTTGCTTGGCGAAGGCCGCCAAGCGCCGCTTCCGCTTCCAGTAGTAGTAAGCGAATGGCAGCACGCCGAGGATGCCGCCCAGCGGGGCCAGCACCATGGGAACCTGGCAGACGGGAAGGACGAATACGCCGAAGCCGGACAGACCGAGCGAGCAAAGTATGAATCGGCTGGGGCTCAAGGGGCAGTCGGCCTGACGCAGAAACGACCGCAGGTCGAAAAACCGGTGGAAGATGTCTTCCAGGAAGCTGGGTCCTGTGTCGAGTCCTTCCAGCAGGCTCGCCTCCTGGTTTTTCTTTTTGCCGTTGGCGTTTCCTACTCCGGCGAACATGTCCAACCGGTCCTCGAGCGCCGGGTCGGCGGCGGAACGCAGGAAGAACGAGGCGATTCCGCCAACCAGGCAGGCCACGCCAATGAAACAGGAAATCACGATCAAAATGGTGCTCATGATTCAGTCCGCCACGTGGAACGGCGAGAGTTTGGAGTTCCGGGTTTTCGAGTTCTGTGTTTCAGGCGTCGAAGTCGGGGGCTGGAGGTGCAACTCGGAGACCTCTTGGCGTCTGGCGATTGGCAACTCGCAGCCCAGAATTCGGAGCCCGAAAGCTGGTTAATCAGTCAACATGACCCGTTGTTTAAAGGCACTGGCCGGCAAGCGAACGCCTGCCGACTCCAATTTGTTCATGAACGTCGGGCGAATGCCGGTGGCCTCAAAATGCCCGCGCGCCCTGCCCGTTTCGTCGATCCCGGTCTGCACGTACCGGTAAATGTCCTGCATGACCACCGTATCCTGCTCCATGCCCACGACCTCGGTGATATAGGTCACGCGGCGAATGCCGCCTTGCAGGCGGCTGGCCTGGATGATCAGGTTGACGGCGCTGGAAGTCTGTTGCCGCATGGCTTTGATCGGCAGCTCGAAGCCGGCCATCATGATCATCGTCTCCAGGCGGGCCAGGCCGTCGCGCGGGCTGTTGGCGTGAATCGTGGTCAGCGAGCCGTCGTGGCCCGTGTTCATCGCCTGGAGCATGTCCAATGTCTCCGGACCGCGGCATTCGCCGATGATGATCCGCTCGGGCCGCATACGCAGAGCGTTGCGGACCAGGTCGGTGGCGGTGATGGCCCCCTTGCCTTCGATGTTCGGCGGTCGGGTCTCGAGGCGCACGACGTGGTCCTGCTGGAGCTGAAGTTCCGCCGCGTCCTCGATGGTGACGATGCGCTGGTCGTTGGGAATGAAGCTGGAGAGCGTGTTGAGGAGCGTGGTTTTACCGGAGCCGGTACCACCGGAAATGATCATGTTGAGGCGAGCCTTGATGGCCCCTTCCAGCAGCATGACCATTTCCGGGGTGAAAGCCTTGAAGTTCAAAAGGTCTTCGAGTTTGAGCGGATGGGATCCGAAACGGCGGATGGAGACCGCGGCGCCGTCGAGAGCCAGCGGTGGAATGATGGCGTTGACGCGGGAGCCATCCGGCAGGCGTGCATCCACCATCGGGCAGACTTCGTCCACGCGGCGGCCGACCTTCGACACAATGCGGTCGATGATTTGCAGCAGGTGGCCGTTGTCGCGAAACTCGACCGGCGTCTTTTCGAGCTTGCCGCGGCGCTCGACGTAAATGTTTTTGGGCCCGTTGATCAGGATGTCGCTGATCGTATGGTCCTTGAGGAGCATTTCGAGCGGGCCCAGGCCGAACGTTTCGTCGAGGACCTCTTCGATCAGCCGCTCGCGCTCGCTGCGGTTGAGGAAGGTCTCTTCCGTGTCGCACAGGTGCTCGACGACCAGGCGGATTTCCCGCCGCAGCACGTCACCCTGAAGCTCGCCGACCCGGTTCAGGTCGAGCTTATCCACGAGCTTGGAGTGGATGCGCCGTTTGAGCTGGTCGAATTCCTCTGCTTTGGCGGAGTCAGCGGTACGACCCTGGGCTTGTTGCATCACTTTCATCGTCATCATTCCTCGAGCGCTGGGACGTGCATCGACGGGAGGGGCGACATGGGCGGCGACCAGTCTGGTGCAACCTGGGAACAGGCCCGATCGGGTCGGGGACTAGCGCCGCGCAGGCACGCCTGGGCGGCAATTCCGCCCGACAAACCATAGCTCACCACTTGTGAGCGCGCGGCATAGCTTGCCGGATGAAAAGAGCTTTCCTGGCCGGTAATAACGAGTGGGAGAATTGCGCCTTATGCAACGGCGACAACGATTGCCAAGCGCACGCAGAGCGATGACGGAGCTATCGAGGCATGTGCTTACGCAGCAATCGCTTAGTTAGGCAAGCAGCTCATCCAGCGGCGGACGATACCAGGGAAGCGGAGGAAAGAGAATCACGGCCGCCTCCTGAGCCAGCCGCGTGGAAGCGCGCAGCCGGCCGGTGGATAGCGCCTGGGTCACGTCCCAATGCCCTAGCAGCAGCGGCGTCAGATCGCGCCGCTTGAGCGACAGGTAGCTTCTTCCCGGGTGGTGCCGCGTCAGCTTCACTCGCCGCCGGCTAACGACCAGGCGGTAGCTCTGAACGTCCTCGCGGCGGCACTGGGCAAGGTCGGCATCGTGATGGAAGACGTCCAGGCCCAGCGAAAACGGGCGAGGCAGGTCGGCCGCTTTGGCTCGCGCCAGCAGCGTATCGGACAACAGCCGCAGCATGGCGAGCGGATCGAAGACCCGCGCCATGCATGTCTCTCCCTGGTGCGTCGCCGCGCGGTGGGTGGCGCCGCCGGCATCGGCCCATTGCCGATGCAGCGGATCGCTCGGGGGCGCATCCAGCCGCACACTGGCCAGATTCCGCTCCACGCAGTCCGTGCAAACGCGGGCTGCCAAGCGCCGCGCTACGCGCTCCTGCCCCGGAGCAAATAGCAGTTCGACGATCCGGCCCTCCTTAACGAACACGCAGCCGACGACCCGTTCCTGGTCGGAGTGCGGAACGAGCAGCGCTGGATCGTCAGGAATGGTGGAGTCCGCCCCCTCGCGCGGATGAACCGCTACATAGGCTCGATCGAAAGCACCACGCGACATCAACCAATCCCACCAGACTTCGCTCCGCACCAGCGCGCCGAAACCAGCACGGGACATCCATTCGTAAAGGCGGATGACGGCGGGCAGCTCGATCCGCCGCAGGGGCCGCACGACGCTCGTTACAGGCGCTGGCGCAAACATTTCAATCGTCGCATCGTCTGCGTCAACTTGCTTCGGCTCATCGTGCGGAAACTGGCTGCAATAATGCGCCAGGATCTGCCGCGGATTGGCGACGGAAAACGAGTGCCGTCCACAGACCGACCAGCCCTGCCGCAGAAAGAGATCGGGGGCGGTGGTCCGCGTCAGCCCGATGAGGGCCCCTTCGGCCACGGCCTGCTGCTGGCCGGCGTCGATTAGCGCCGTCGCGAATCCGCGGGAGCGGAATTCATGGCTCGTCCCCAGGTCCATGAAGCCGGCTGCGGGGATCGTCAGGCTGCCAAAATGGATCAGCCGTTTGGTGACCCGCAAGTGGGCCACAACCCGTTCTCCGCTCTTGACCAGCAGTCGATCGGTCGGTTCGTACAATGGCTCGTCGAGCTGGGCGTGGAACTCCGCGCCGCTGGGTCCGTGGAAGATTGAGAGCAGCAGCCGGTGGATGGCGGCATGATCGCCGGAGCGGGCCGGGAGCAGCCGAATGGTTTGCTGCTGGGGCGCGTGGGCGTCAGCTCGCGAGGATGCGGAGGTGAGCGGGTGCGAGGGTGTGAAGGTGAAGGGGTTTCGCGTCTCCGACACCCTCGCACCCTCATACTCCGACACTTTGGCGCGAGCGGTTGATTGCGGACGAGGGCGTGAAGAGCGAGCCTTGCGCGAGCGCCGCGCCGCCGTAGCAGTGGACTTCATGACCGCGAATCCTTCCGGAAGAAAGCTCCATCCTTGCGGCTCGTCGTGGCCGCACGTTTCCCCTGTTCCGATGCGATGATCGGCCGGCAAGCGAGCGATAGCGAGCGGGAAAAGGAGGCGGGCTGACGATCGAAACCTTGGTGCAGCGATCTGAAGTCTCGACGGTCGATCCCGCGATTGGCTCCCACCTTCGAGTCGTCACTTGCGCGGCGCGTTACACCGCAGCCTAGCATTCAGGTTAACAGCAGATTAAGGTCTGGCGGCGCACAAGTCCAGTAGCGCGCGGGGCAAAGTTTCTTCGGGGAATAGGACAAACGAAAACTCGCGCGATCCCAGGAGGTCAGCCGCGTGCAAAGCTGCCAGTTGCCGTTCACGTTCGTGGATCAGCTTCTGCCGCACACCGTCCAATAGGGCGGACATTCGCTCGTTGCAGGCGGTCACGCGGTCGTGCCACGCCTTCTTCTGCCTCTCCATCCAACCGGCGGCAATCAGTTCCTTTTTTTGCGCGGCGAGCTGCGCGAGCTCGCGCTGCTGATTGCCGGCGAGTTCGCCGACGAATGATTCCGGACGGTGACGGGTGTCGCGAATCCGCCGCTCGATCGCGCGGACGTCGCTTTCCGAAACTTTCGGCCGCGCGATCGGCAACCGAAACGTTGCGGTTGCCGTCACATATGCCGGCGGCTCGATGCCGAAGAACCGGCGGATCAAAACGTCGGTCAGCTCGTCATATTTTGCGCCGCCGATGCCATGGATAAAGAGGTCGGAAAGGATCAGGCGGGCGAACATGGTGGTGATGAGGGCGCGGGGACGCACATTGATCATCGACTTGAAACCTGCTTCGTCCCAGCGAGCGGCACCGCCTGCGCCTAGCGGACTGACACGCAGTCTGGCTCGATCGCTCAACTCCCAGTGATTGCCGACTCGCCGCACATACGCCCGATTTCGCTGAACTTCGGGGTGTGCCCAAATCCAAAGGGGCGTCTCCAGCCACTCGCCGTCCGAAGCGAGATCGGGCACCGGATGGTTGCGGCTGCGAATGTGGTTGATGGTGCGGTACTCCCGCAATGCGGCGTTGTAGATTGGATGCAATTCCTGCCAGCGGGACAGCAGGTGATCCAGAAACTCGTGCATCCCGCAGGACCATCCCACAAACCAACTCAAGTTCGCCTCCCACGTCGTCAACCCGAGAGATCGCTCCAGGGCGTGACGTCCCTGAGCCAGGCAGTCGCCAAGTCGCCGCTCTCGACGCGAAGGGCCCGAGAGATCGAGTCCCCCCGCGATCGGATCACGGAGGCGGTCGATCGCAAACGCTTCGACCCGCGGCCAAAGCGAGTCGATCAGCAACCGGCGGCCGCCGCTGCGAAAATCCAACAGCGGATCGATCGCCTCGTGAACGCGCGTCGAAAAGTTGCGAAAATGGTCGACGTCGATGATCTTCCGCTCTTCCCACGGCATTTCGGCAGCGGGCGCATCGAGCGGGACATCGACCACGCAAGGTGCAGCGAGCGTGCCGGTGGGAACTCGGATCCCAGCGTGACGGACCGTGTCATAGTCCACGATCAGGTTGATGCCGTGGCCATCGACTTCCTTGGCGATGCGATCGAGCAGGAAACTCTTCAGCCAGACGCCGGGATGAAAGAGGCTCGGCTGATGTCCGGCCATAATCAACGGCCGACCAAGCACAGGCGCGTCTTGTGCCGCCGTCTCGTTGTGGATCAGCGCCGAACCGTGCAGCAATCGATCGCGGGCTGTCGAGCGCCACTTGGCAATGGGAAGCCCTGAAGCACGATCCCACGTCTCCGCCAGCGCCAGGTTGGCTGCGACGAGCTTGTGCGCCTCGGTAACCGGCGGATCGATCAGTGCCGCTCCGTCTTCCCGCGGAGCGCGGAGGCGGCGGGAGCGAATTGGAACGTCCGCCGCGCTCACGGAAAACTATTCTCCGCAGGCAGTACCGACGCAGAAACTCCGCTCCGCGGGCGCCTGGCGGATACCCCGCATGCCAGGCGCAGGGTCGACGGCGGCAATCGCCCGGTCGAGCGTCAAGTGATAATACTCCAGCCGCGTCTGGGCGTCGTCCAAGACCCCGCCGAACGACCGCTTTTCATCCAAATAAATCAGCGGGACCGGCAGCTCGATGATCTTCAAGCCGGCGTGTGCCGCCTGGACCCACACTTCCAGCGGCATGGCGTAACCTGGCTCGCTGATCCGCAGTTTGCTGAGGGCGGAGGCCCGATAGCACTTAAAGCCGCAGAACGCGTCGGTGAGGTTGAGCGCCAGCCTGCGGTTCAACTCGGCGGTCACTTGCTCGTTGATCCGCCGCCTCTGCTCGGGCGGCTGGCTGTCACCCTCGAATTGCTTGAGGTAGCGGCTTCCCGAGACGATATCGACGTCACCCGCGCAGGCCTCGAAGAACTCCGGGATGCGCATCGGTTCGTGCTGGCCGTCGCAATCGATCGTTACCAGCTTCTCGTAGCCGTGGCGAATTGCGTAGTCGAAGGCCGTCAGCAGCGCCGCGCCATAGCCGCGATTCTCCGCGTGCGTGACTACCCGAATATCGCTCCGCGCCGCCAGAATCTCAGCCGTCCCGTCGGCGGAGCCGTCGTCCACCACCAGGACCTGCTGGCTGTAGCGCAGCACCTCGTCCAATACACCGCTGACATGGCGGGCCTCATTGAAGACGGGTAGGGCAGTCAGACAGCGGGAGGGCATGCGAACGGTCCGTCGGGTTGAGAGGAGCTAATCGAGAGGCGGGATTTGTTGAATTGTAAGTACAGTGCGGTGGGAGTCAACGCGCTGCGATGCGCCCTGAAAGCGAGGCGTTGGCTTGCTGCGTGACGATTGGCGTGTCTTGGTTTGCGAGGCCACCAGTTGACGATTACACTCTACGTGGGAGACGGGACCATGGCGGCGAGGCTGGCCACCTTGATCGACTGTACAACAGGTCCGTTCGTCCTTGCGCAACTGGCGGACCAGCCGTCGTGGATCGAAAGTCTCGCGGGCTTTCTGCTATTTCTGGCCTTCGTCGTGTTTCTCGCGCTGATCGCCGGCGTCGCTCTTCGCCGCCGGCAGTGGAAGGTCGCCCCGGTGTGGTGGCTGATCTCGGCGTTCTTGATCGTCGCTGCGCTGATGCATTTGATCGACGCCACCAGTGCCTGGCTGTCGCTCGGCGGTCTGTCGACTGCGGTCAAGATCCTGATGGTGCTCTTGGCTTGGGGGACCGTCATCGCCTTGGCGCCTCTCCTGCCGCAGTGGCTGGAGCGCCGCAGTGCCGAAGAGTACCGGCGGCAGCTTGCCGAGCGCGAGAGGACCGAACAAAAACTGCTGGAGAGCTACACGCAGCGGGACAGGGCGGAAAAGGCGCTGCGGGCGCGGGAAGCTGCCTACCAGTCGCTCGTGGAGAGCCTGCCTCTCAACGTCTTTCACAAGGACCATCGCTTCCGGTTCGTTTCAGCCAATCAGCGATTCTGTGAAACGCTCGGCAAGCCGCTCGAGGAAATACTGGGGAAAACTGATTGGGACTTCTTTCCAGAGCACCAGTGCCAGAAATACCGCCACGACGACGAGCACGTGCTGCATACGGGTGAAACGCTCGAGGACGTGGAGGCGTACTTCAAGCCCACGGGGGAAAAGCTGTACGTGCAGGTCCTCAAGGCTCCCGTGCGCGACGCCGACGGCAAGATCGTCGGCGTGCAGGGAATGTTTTGGGATGTCACGGTACGAATCACCGCCGACGAGGCTCTCCGCCGCAGTGACGCCCGCTTCCGCAAGCTGGTGCAATCCAGCCTGATCGGCGTGATGGTCGCTCGCTTGGATGGGTCGATCGTCGAGGCCAACGACGCGTTCCTGTCGATGGTGGGCTATTCGCGCGAAGATCTCCAGCAAGGACAGGTTCGCTGGGACGCGCTCACTCCGGAGCAACATCGCCCGGGTGATCAGCGGGCGATTGCTCAACTCAAGGAGACCGGCACCTGCCTGCCGTGGGAAAAGGAATACTTCCACAAGCAAGGGCATCTGGTGCCGATCCTGGTCGGCGTCACGATGCTCGAAGGCTCGGAGACCGAATGCATCTGCTTCATCGTCGACATCACACGGCAGAAGCGGACCGAACAAGAGCTTGTAAGCGCCAAGGAAGCGGCCGAAGCGGCCAACCGCCAGCTCCAGGCGGCAAAAGAAGCCGCCGACGCCGCTAACCAGGCCAAGAGCCAGTTCCTGGCCAATATGAGCCACGAGGTCCGCACGCCGATGAACGCCATCATCGGTCTGACGGAGCTGGTGCTGAATTCGCAGCTCACGCCACGTCAAACCGATTACCTCAAGATGGTGCTCCAGTCGGGCGAGTCGCTCCTGTCGATCATCAACGACGTGCTCGATTTCTCCAAGGTCGAGTCGGGCAAGATCGAATTGGAAGAGGAGCCGCTGCGAATCCGCGAATGCGTCGGCGATGCACTCAAGGCGCTGGCCCTGCGGGCGCACGGGAAGGGGCTGGAACTGGCGCTGGACATCCATTCCGGTGTTCCGGACTGGGTTCTGGGCGATGCCGGTCGCATCCGCCAGGTCATGATCAATCTCGTGGGAAATGCGATCAAGTTTACGCCGGCGGGAGAGGTTGTGGTGACAGTCAATTTGAACGATGCGAGAGGTCAGAGGTCAGACGTCAGCGGTCAGCAGACAGAGGTCCAGTTGTCGGAGTATGAGGGTCTGAGGGTGCGAGGGTACGAGGCGAATGAGAACACCCCCACACTCCCACACCCTCACACTCTCGCACCTCCTTCACCCGCCGATACCGCCGAATTGCTGTTCTGCGTCTCCGACACTGGCATTGGCATCCCCGAAAGCAAGATCAACAAGGTCTTTGAGGCGTTCGAGCAAGCCGACAGCTCCACCACGCGGCAGTATGGCGGCACCGGCCTGGGTCTGACGATCGTGAAACGGCTGGTGGAGCTGATGCAGGGGAATGTGTGGGTTGAGAGCAAGGTCAACGAAGGCAGCCGGTTTTACTTTAACGTGCGGCTGCCGCTGTGCTCCAAGCCGCCTGCGCGGGACGAAGTGCCGCGGCGGAGCGCGATCCGCGGCACGCGCTGCCTGGTGGTCGACGACAATGCGACCAATCGCCGGATTCTCGAGGAAATCCTCAAGAGTTGGGACATGCTGCCGACGTCGTGTAGCAGCGCTGCGGAGGCTCTGACGGCGCTGCGGAGCGGCGCAGCGGCGGGCCAGCGGTTCGAGCTGCTGCTGACCGACATCAACATGCCGGGCATGGACGGCTTTGGCCTTGTCGAGGCGCTGCGGGAGGACTCCGAGCTGTCCGAAACGACGGTCATCATCCTCACATCGGGTGACCGGCCGAACGACGCCTCTCGCGCCGAAAAGCTGGCTGTCGCCCAGCGGCTACTGAAACCGGTCAAGCAATCGGAGCTGTTCGACGCCATTGCTGCCGCCCTGGGAATGGAAATGGCCGAGCCCGCCGCGGCGAGCCAGGAGGAATCGCCTGCGATCGTCCAACCGCTGAAGATCCTGTTGGCCGAGGACAGTGTCGTCAATCAGCGATTGGCGGTGGGATTGCTGGAGCGACATGGACACGAGATCGTCGTCGCCAACAACGGGCAGGAGGCGATCAACACTCTGGCGCGGCAGAGCTTCGACCTGGTGCTGATGGACGTACAAATGCCAGAACTGGACGGACTCGAGGCCACGCGACGCATTCGCAGTCGCGAGCAGCAGCCCGGGAACGGACACGTGCCGATCATCGCCATGACAGCCCACGCCTTGAAAGGTGACCGCGAGCGGTGCCTGGCGGCGGGGATGGATGAATATGTTTCCAAGCCGATTCGCGAGCAGCAGCTTTTGGCAGCGATGCGCGCCGTATTAGGAGAAAGGGCGTGCGGACTGCCTGCTTCCGCTGCCAGTGTTGCAGCTAGTCCTGCGGGCCGAAGTAACGACGTCGCCGCCGGCAATGTCATTGACTGGAACTCGGCACTGGAGACCTGTGGCGGGGATCACGCGCTGCTGCGGGACATTGTTGAGGCCTTCCTCGAGGAACAGCCGCGGCGGCTGGCGGAAATTCGCCGGGGAATCGATCAGCCGGACTTCGAGCTTCTCAATCGGGCTGCTCATACCGTCAAGGGATCGATGCGGTACTTCAGCGCCCAGGGGGTCTACGAACGAGCTTTGGCTCTGGAGCAGATGGGTGCGGGCCAGACGGTGGAGGGTGCGGAGCGGGAAGTGCAGTTGCTCGAACAAGAGTTGGAAAAGCTTCTGCCGCATCTGTTAGACTACGTCCAAGGTAAAGGAGGGCCGGCGTAGAAACGATAAGGCAAAAGCGCCTGACGAACGTCGAATGACGAAAATAGGTTGACGGCTCCGTTCCAAACGATGAATCAAAGTACGAACTTCTCGTCACTCCTGTACGTTATTCGGGCTTCGTTATTCCAGTGTCAATTGACTTTCGGCAATCGTCATTGCCCAGTCGGAGGCAAGTCATGGCAACGATTCTCGTAGTGGATGATTCCGCCGTGGACCGCCGCTTCGTCGGCGGGCTACTGAAGCGGCAGGCCGATTATTCGGTCGAGTTCGCGGAGGACGGCTCAGACGCCCTATCCAAAATCCGCACCCAGGTGCCGGACGTAATTGTTACCGACCTGCAAATGCCCAATCGCAATGGGCTCGAGCTCGTTTCGGCAGTGCGGATGCACCACCCCGGCGTTCCCGTGATCCTGATGACGGGGCATGGCAGCGAAGGATTGGCCGTCGATGCGCTCCATCGCGGAGCGGCCGGCTATGTTCCCAAGCCGCAGCTTGCCGAGCGTCTGTTGGACGCCGTCGGTGAGGCGTTGTCGCTGGCCCGCGCTGACCACACCTACGAGCGACTGATCTCGTGCCTGAGCCGCTGTGAATTCGACTTCGAGCTGGACAACGATCCGGATTTGATCGACCCGCTGGTGGACCTAGTACAACAGATGGTCGCCGGGATGCGGTTGACCGACGCCACCGGGCGGTTCCGTGTGGGTGCTGCGGTCAAGGAGGCGCTGCTGAATGCCATCTACCGCGGCAATCTGGAACTCAGCTTTTCCCAGCTTCCGGACGTCCGCGAAGGCAATCCCGACGGTGCCGCCGGCCGACTGGTGGATGAACGGCGCGGCACGGCGCCATATAGCGATCGTCGAGTGTGCGTCCTGGTCAAGATGGGACCGGAAGAAGCACAGTTCGTGATTCGCGATGCTGGCCCGGGATTCGATCCAACGACGGTGCCCCCAGCAGGTCAGCCAGGCTCGCTCGATCCGCAAGTGGGTCGGGGTCTGGTGCTCATGCGGGCGTTTATGGATGACGTGCGGTTCAACGACAGCGGGAATGAAGTGACCCTGCTGAAACGCCGCGAAACATAGGGCAAAGGTCCAGATCGGTGCTGCCATTCATTCATCGTCATGCCCGCCAATTTGATTGTCCGGCTGGATATGACGTGGGACCTTCACGATTATCTTTGGCCCTCTCCTCCTTAACCTTGAATACTGCCCCTGGAACCAACCGATGGCGATAGTGCTCGTGGTGGACGACTCCGCGGTGGATCGCCGGCTGGTGGGAGGAATGCTCGCCAAGGTCCCCGGCCTGGCGGTGCAATTCGCCGCTGACGGACGGGAGGCCCTGGCCTTCATCGAGGCTGAATCGCCCGACCTGGTCATCACCGACCTGGTTATGCCCCAGCTCGACGGCCTGGAGCTGGTTTCGGCAGTAGTAGACCGTTTCCCCCAAATTCCTATCATTTTGATGACGGGAAAGGGGAGCGAAGAAATTGCCGTGGCGGCACTCAGGGCCGGGGCCGCCAGTTACGTTCCCAAAACCGCGCTCAACCAGCTCTTGGTGGAGACCGCACTGGACATCCTGGCCATGACGCAAGATCGCAAAAGCTGCCAGCGCCTCATGGAGTGTCTGGGTACGGGCGAATTCGCCTTCACGCTGGGCAACGACGCGGACCTGATCCCGTCGCTGGTGAGCTACGTTCAGAACATCGCCCTGAGCGTAGGCCTGTGCGATGAGACCGACTGCGTCCGGGTCTGCATCGCCCTGGAGGAGGCGCTGCGTAACGCGATGTTTCACGGCAATCTGGAAATCAGCTCGGAAGTGCGCGAGGGTGATCCGGATCGTTACTCGGAGATGTTGTCCGCACGGCTGGCGAGCGATCCGTGGCGGCATCGACGGCTACACGTGCAGGTGCGGGTCACGCGAAAGACAGGCAAGTTCGTCATCCGTGACGAGGGCCCGGGCTTTGATCCCGAGACTCTTCCGGATCCTACCGATCCGGCCAATCTGGAAAAAGTCAGCGGACGCGGCCTGCTTCTCATGCGGACGTTCATGGACGAAGTGCGGTTCAATTCCAGCGGAAACGAAGTCACGATGATCAAAAATGCCGGCGCGAACGGTTCGGGGCATCTCCCAAACAATGCGGGCCCGGCGTCATGAGCGAGCAGAAGTTCGTCCGTATGGAAGAGCGTGGGGATGCGCTGGTGGTCTCACCACTCATGGCCTTCGGAAACCTCGTCGACCCCGAAGTAGCCCGGGAATGGAAGCTGGTGCTCGACCGGCTGGATTCGCCGACCTTCAAGCGGCTGGTTGTCGATCTGGGAGAGCTTCCTTACTTTGGTTCGACCGTACTTGATTGGCTCGTGCAGCTCTGGAATCGAATGAAGGCCAAAGGGGGCACGATGGCGGCCTGCAATATCTCCCGCGTGGGGCGCGAAGTGCTTGGCCTGGCGCGGCTGGACACGCTATGGCGGCTATTTAACACGCGGGATGAAGCGTTGGCTGCGCTGCGGACGCCTGATCCGCTACAGTCTTCACCCTCCCAGGGCCAGACTTCGGGCTCATAATCCCACGCACCGGGCACCTCTCGGGTTCCGGGCTTCTGCCTCAGCGGGTAAACTCACGTCGGCATGGCTCAATTCCGGGATTCGATGCTCAAAGCCGGACGCTGCGATGGCTGCCAAGACCACCAAGAAAAACAGGATTTTGATTGCCGACGATAACCAGCCCAACCGCGAACTGCTCGAGGCGATGCTGGCAGACGTGGACTGCGAAATTGCGGTCGCGGTAGACGGTCAGGATACGCTAGCCAAGGTCAAAACCTTTCAGCCCGACCTGATCCTCCTGGACGTCATGATGCCCAGACTGTCGGGTTTTGAGGTTTGTCAGAAGCTCAAGAGCGACGCGGCGACGAAGAAGATCATGATCCTGATGGTCACTGCCCTGAACGAGCAGGGAGACATCGAGCGCGGCGTGAAGGTCGGCACGAATGACTTTCTTTCCAAGCCGGTCAACAAGTACGAGTTGCTCAAGCGCGTCGAGACGATGCTCCTGGTCAAGGATTTGACCGACGAGAACGAGCGGCTTCGGCAGTACATCCTGAAGATGGAAGAGAGTGGGCCGAAGCGGTAGGCGCCGTTGTTTCGTCTGCCTCTTAACCGCTCGCCTTACTTGACCCCTACCGGATCGTAGTAAACCGGCTCGGCGCCCTTCTTCCACTTGATGTTGCAGCCGATGCTCGGCGTTTGTTTCTCAGATGGCTGCTTGCCGGCAAGAACGACATCGATCGCTGCCCGCAGGTCGCGGCCGGTAACAGGAATGCCGTTGGATGGGCGGCTGTCGTCGAGCTGGCCGCGATAGACAGCCGTTGCCGGGCATCGTAAAGGAAGAAATCGGGGGTGCAAGCTGCCTTGTATGCCTGGGCTACTTCCTGCGTCTCGTCGTACAAGTACGGAAATGGATAACCGCGCTCCTCGACTTCGTGAATCATCCGCTCCGGCGAATCCTCCGGGTGCGTCGCCGCGTCGTTGCTATTAATGCCGACGATTGCCAGGCCCTTGGGAAGGTAGTCGTTGGCCAGCCTGGTGAATTCGCCGGCGACGTGCTTGACGAACGGGCAATGGTTGCACATGAAGATAACCAGCAGCCCCTTGCGGCCGGCAAAGTCGGACCGCGAGACGGTTCGGCCGTCCACATTGATCAGCGAAAAATCAGGCGCCTGACTGCCGAGCGTAGCCATCGTGCTGGCGGTTTTGACCATGATCTCTGTACTCCGCACGAGTCGTCGAACAAAAAACCCAATCTGTGGCCGAATCTTACCCGCCTGATCGCGATGGCTCCAGCCCCTCTCCGCCGCCCCTTCCCCAGCCTCCGCCGCAGCGCTGGCAGTTCAGCCTCGCCACGATCATGCTGTTCACGTTGGCCTGCGCCGCCGCGGCGTCAATCGCGCGGCTGTTCCGCGCCGGACCATGGGTGCAGTTCTGGTCGCTGGCGCTGGCGATCGTCTTCTTGCTCTATTTGTTCTGGCGGCTGCGAATGGCCATCGCGCAGTGGGGCCGATGGAACGAGCTACAGCGGCATCGACAGGAGCTTGTCGAATGGGCCGATCGTAAGCGAACCGGCCGCAAGGACGACGAAGCGGCGCGACCTGATCCCTCGGCGGAGAAGCACGTATAATAACGGTGAAGCGTTGCCCAATGCATTCAGAGACGAAACATGGCACTTGTTCTGGAACCGCCGCCGGCCAGGGAACTCAAACCCTACAAAAGCCTTTCGAACGACGAGCTGTCCGCTCGCATCGAGGCGGCGCGCAAGGAGTTCGGGCCAAAGCTCCTCATCCTGGGGCATCACTACCAGCAGGATGAGGTGATCGCCCACAGCGACCTCCGCGGCGACAGCTACCAGCTCAGTCAATTGGCCGCCAGCAGCAGCGATTGCCGCTATATCGTCTTCTGCGGCGTGCACTTCATGGCCGAGACCGCCGACATTCTGGCGAACCGGCCGGAAAAGCTGGAAGAGCGCGGCGGCGAGCGCGTCACAGTCATCCTGCCCGACATGGCGGCCGGCTGCTCGATGGCCGACATGGCCGCGATCGAGCAGGTGGAAGCGGCCTGGGCGGATCTGGGTGAGGTGATCGACACCGGCGACATCACGCCAGTGACTTACATCAACTCGGCTGCCAGCCTGAAAGCCTTCTGCGGCAAGCACGGCGGCATTGTCTGCACCTCAAGCAATGCCAAGGCCGTGCTGGAATGGTCGTTCAAGCGCACCAGCCGCGTCTTTTTCTTTCCCGATCAGCACTTGGGCCGCAACACGGCGCTCAAGATGGGGATTACCAACGAGCAAATGCCCGTGTTCGATCCGTATGGCGGCGATTTCGGCGGGAACACCGAGGCGGCGCTCAAGAATAGCAAAGTAATCCTCTGGAAAGGGCACTGCTCGGTCCACCAGATGTTCCGCAAGGAGCACGTCGAGCAATTCCGCAAGCGGACCCCCGGCATCAAGATTCTCGTTCACCCCGAGTGTCCCCAGGAGGTCAACGACCTGGCCGATGTCTCAGGCTCGACGAGCAAAATCATCAAGACGGTCGAGGCGGCTCCGCCGGGGACCAAGTGGGCCATCGGCACCGAGCTGCACCTGGTCAACCGCCTCAAGCACGAACACCCCGAGCAGGAGATTCACTTCCTCTCGCCGGTCGTCTGCATGTGCGCCACCATGTACCGCATCGACCTGGCCCACCTCTGCTGGAGCCTGGAATGCCTGGCCGATGGCATGCCGGTCAACATTATCGATGTGGATGAGGAGACCGCCAGGCAGAGTCTCGTGGCGCTCGAGAGGATGCTGGAAGTGAGGTAACTGCTACTGCGCGTCTTTCCCGCGAATCACATAGCTTGGGCCTGTCGCCGGGTTACAAGAAATCGCGCAGCGTGGGAGCGATTTGCTCAATTCTTGCACGGCTAGCTTGGAGACGTTGGGGCCCACAGAAAGCCGCTTGAGCCGGGAAAGTGACGGAAGCCGTCGCAAGCCTTGATCAGTAACTTGCGTTCCATGCAGCTCCAAGCGAATGAGGTTGGTCAGGCCGACAAGGTGGCTAACGCCGCCATCAGTAACAGGCGTTCCTGTGAGGTCGAGCTCTTGAAGTTGCGTTAGCCCGGCGATTCGCCCTAGCCCGTTGTCACCCACTTGCGTGTAGTTCAGCTCGAGCGTTTGAAGCTCCGGTAGTTTCGAGATCGACTCCAACGATGAGCTACCGAGCCCGGCGATGCTCAATTTGAGCCGCTTGAGTCGTGTCAGTCCTCGGAGGTGATTGAGTCCGTTGCCTGTGAAGTTGTTCTTCCACAGCCCGAGCGACTCAAGCTGGGCCAAGGAACCCAGTGCTTCGAGACCATCGTCATCAATCTTTGGGTTGTCGAAAATGTCCAGATGGCGCAGGCCGGACAGCTTCCCGACATAGGACAGGCCGTCAGAGGTGACACTAGTGCGAATCACTTGCAAGGATTCGACATTCGGGAGTGCACTCAGACCGTGAAGTGTATCATCGCAAACGGTAGGCCCAATGAGGGTCAGTGATTCTAGCGCTGGAAGCGAGCCAAGATCTGCAAGTCCGGCTTTAGTGACTTTAGTTCCGTCCAGCGTAAGCCTGCGGAGCCTTGGCAACCGTTGGAGTCGCTTCACTCCAGCGTCGTCAACATTCTGGCCGCCGAGGGAAACGTCCGTCAGCCGCGCCAATTCGGGGAGTCGCATGAGCACATCGACGGTCGTCGGCGAGTCGTCCGGGGCCACAACCTCGACGTAGGCGAATGCGTCGTCGCCAAGAAAGTAGCGGAGTTGGAATGGTCCAGGCGGCGGTTTGTCCGCGATGTGTTTGCCGGCCACCTGGTAGTCGTAATACACATAGCCGCCCGTTGCCGTAATCTGGGCCACAAGCTGGCGCTGATGGCGGATGCGCATCAGAACTCTGCCGACCCAGCCGAGAGCCACAGCCACGACGAGCGTCACGAGGAGCAACGTCCGCAGCGAGAAGCGAAACCAATGTCGCTTGGGCATTTTTGGTCACCGCTCCATCACTGCGATCACGCCATTTCAACGCAAAGTCGCCGAGGCGCGAAGTTCGCAAAGCAGAGGGCGGTTACATTCGCCATGCAATCTCTTCGTTGCGTTCTCTGCGCCTTTGCGTTAAATCAATAGTCGCTGCCTGACAAGTCTGGTCGTCACTTGGCCGCGACCGCCGCCTCTTTGCTTCGCTTCTTCGCCACGTCATCCAGTAGTTCGTCAATCACCTTCCGAATCTTCGGCTCCGCCTCCGGCTCCAGACACGCCGTGCGAGCGCGCCAGGCCGTATAGCCGCCAAGCTTCAATAAATCCGGTGGCAAAAGGTAGCCCTCGCAGCCGTTGGCCAGCTCGATGGTGAACGTCATTTTCAGCGGGCTGTCGCGCTTGACGGCCAGCCCCGTGCTGCCATAGACCTCGTTGGGAATCGCGGCAATGCCGAGGTCGCCGATCCGGATCGCCTGGAGCTTGAGTTCCCGTGTCGGCGGCATTTCCGACATGACAATCGTCTCGCGGGCGTAGACCTCCTCGACGTTTTTCGGCTTGCGGCCTTCAAATGTCTTGACGAACTCGCGGGCCGCGGCGATTTCCTCCGCACTTGGCATTCGCACGCCCAGCGTCAGCAGCCGCTCTTCCATCACAATCGGCGCCCAGTCGTAATACTTGATCGCCTTGTGAGCTTCCAATGCGGCATTGGAGACATCCTCCGCCACGCCCTCGATGTCGAACTTACGACGTTCCTTCTGCGTGTAGTCCATCAGCCAGGTGTCGCCGCTGGTGGCGTTGGCATGCGCGGCCATGAAATTCGTAGCAGGCACACTCCGTGTGCCGTTTGGCGGCGACGGCACCCGGAGTGTGCCTGCTACTTTTTCTGCGATCTTGTCGCACACGACCGCAAAGTAATCGGCCGACACTGGCTGCACTCCGCCGACATAGTGCAGCGAATAGGCCGACAGGATCGCCAACGGTTTGCCGTCCTTCGTCTGGATGCTGACCACCGGCACGTCAGGGTCGGGCTCGCCAGTCGCGCGGATCGCATTGGGATTGTTGTGCCCCGGGTGCATCATCACCTTGTCGTTCTTCGTGCCGCCGAAGCGATTGGTCGGCGCGACCCCGGGCTTCATGATCCAGTGACGGCAGGCGACGTTCTTCTCATCCCGCCCCATCGCCCAGCCGATGCGGGCCGGTACCAGATTCTTTTGCGCCTGTGCAATTCCCTTGGCAATCTGCGGTGGCAAAAACTTGACATAGTTCGGATCCGGGTCGCTGCCAAGGCAGCCGTGGACGCTCGGCGCGGTATGCGTGTGCGTCGCCGAGATGAGCATTCGACTCGCCGGAATGCCGGTTGCCTGGCTGGCCAATTCCTTGGCCTCGTCCAGCAAATGCCGCGGGACCATGCAGCTATCGACGACGACAATGGCGATCTGATTGGTGCCGTCGTCGAGCACAAGGCAGCGGGCGTGGAGCCGATCGGTGATTTTGTCGGCCTTGTTCTCCGTCATATTGCCGTTGACGATCACCGGCAATTCGAGCGGGGAGATGTCGATGGCGAAAGCGCCGGCACGGAATTGCTTACTCGCCGAACGCTCTTCGCCACGCAATGCCGCTGAGCTCAGCGCGACGATGATAATCACTCCGGCGAGGTGAAACGAAAGCGTCTTGAACATTTCGATTTCGTCATTCCTTCGTCATTCGAGATTTAACTTTCGTCATTCACCGCGGACCGCAACCGCGCCAAATTCAATTACTTCTTCTCCACCGTAATCAGCTCCTCCTTCGGGTTCTCGCTCAGGATCAAGCCCCGGAACTGGACCTCCTGCGGCACGGTGTTGCTGTGGAGCTGCAGGCCGATCGGGCCGGCTTCACACAGTTCGGGCTTGGGGTCGCTCCAGTCGGCGACGAGCTGACCATTGACTGCGAGCTGGATTCGATTGCCGACGGCCAGGATTTCCATCTTGTTCCAGCCGCCGTTGTCGGCTTTCTTGGCCCGGCCATCGTCCTGGTAAATGCTGTTGCGGCGAAAGAGGTCGTAGAAGCCCCAGCCCGCAGGGAACATCACCAGGTGCCCCTGGTACGAGCTCTTCTCGCCATCCTTCTCGAACTTCTTCCCCCAGATCGCCACGCCGCTGTGCATCTGTGATTCGACGAGCTTACCTTCCAGGAGCAGCCGGAAGTTGCGATAGGACTTCTTAGTCAGCAGATAGTTGCTGACCTTCGGCGCATTCTCCTTCTCATTGCGGGCGATGATGACGCCGTCCTTGATCGTGAAATACTTCTGTGTCCCCCCTTCCCCCGTGTTCCCTTCCCAGCCGTCAAACGATTTGCCGTCAAACAGATTCACCGGCTTTTCCCCAGTGGGGAATTTGACGGTCGCCGCCCAGTTTTCTTTCTCGTCCGCGGCGGCGCGTGGAGACAAAACCAACCCGGCCAGCGACAAGGAAACAACCAGCCCACAGGTGATGAGGCAGCGCATGAGCAAGGCTCCTGGAGAGGGGACACAAATGGACCGAATCGGTCCACAAGCGGCTTAACAGTATGACGCTCCCAAGCGCGACTCTCAACAATGCCGGTCGCGCGGCCAAAGCGGTCGGGAGTCGTTTCGGGGCGACGCGATGCAATTGTCAAGATTGGATCGCCCGAATCGACTCCCGGCCCCTTGCGGCGGGTATACTGTTCCCGCTGAAACAGCACGAGGGAGGAGGAGGCATGTGGAGTCATCTTTGGTATTGGGGCGTGGCGGCCGCCTGTTTGGCGCAACTCTGGCCAGTACCGGCTGCGGCGATTGACGCCGGATTCGCCCAGACCGACATCACGCCCGACGTCAAAGGCAATACGCCCGTCTGGCTGGCCGGCTATGGCCCGGGCCGCAGCGCCACCGGGGTTCACGACCCGCTCATGTGCCGCTGCGTCGTGCTGAAGCACGGCGACGACAAGATCGCCCTGGTCTCGGTCGATCTGGTGGGCCTTCAGTATCCGGCCGTGCAGCAGATTCGCGCCAAGCTGCCGGACTTCAAGTATGTAATGGTCTCCAGCACCCACAACCACGAAGGACCGGATGTGATTGGCATCTGGGGGCAGAATCACTTCAGCCGCGGCGTCGATGACGCCTACATCGACCTCGTCGTCAGCCGTGTTACGGAAGCAGTCCAGAAAGCGGCCCAGTCGCTGTCGCCGGTGACTGCCGCGTATGGCTCCGCCGAGGACGAGTCGCTGCTGAACGACAGCCGCCAGCCGATCGTCAAGGACGGGGTGCTGCGCGTGCTGCGGTTTGATCGTAGCCCGCCACTCCGTGGCGGACCAGTCCGCGACGGAGTCGCGGCCCACGGGACTGCCGGCATACTCGTCCAGTGGAACTGTCATCCCGAATCCCTCGGCTCGCGCAACCGGCTCGTCACTGCTGACTTTCCCTGGGCCACGGTGGAATCGTTGCAGAAGAAATATCGCTGCCCGATCGTCTACATCAGCGGCGCCGTGGGCGGCCTGATGGCTCCGCCGCGCGGCGGCCGGGTCAAAGACTCCGCCGGCAATGAACTCAAGGAAGGAGACTATGAGTACGCACGCGTCTACGGGGAAGAAGTGGCGACGCTGGCGGCCAAGGCGGTGGATGGCGCGCAGCCGATCGAGCTAGCGCCGTTTGTCGTGAAGGCGAGGCCGATTGCCGTGCCCCTGACCAACGTGCTGTACCGCGCGGCCCGCGTGGCCGGCGTGCTGAAGCGCGAGGGGCTGGTATGGACCGGTGATTCTGAGAAGTTCGGCCAGCCCATTGTCGCCGACAACTCTGATCAGCCGACGGCAGTCGAAAGCGAGGTGGCGTACTTGCGGCTGGGCGAGCTGCACGTCGCTTGCATTCCGGGCGAAGTGTATCCCGAGCTGGTCTACGGCAAATTCCAGGAGCCGGCCGATCCCGCGGCCGACAATCCCGACGCGCCGCTGGAGCCGAGCGTTGCCAGCCTGATGCCTGGCCCCAAATGGATGCTGTTCGGCCTGGCCAACGACGAATTGGGTTACATTATTCCGAAGCGCCAATGGGACAAAGCCCCGCCCTATGCTTATGGACGCGAGCAGCCTCAATACGGTGAAATAAACAGTTGCGGCCCCGATGTCGCGCCAATATTGATGGAGGCGCTCAAACGGCGGGTGGCCGAAGCCACGGCCCCCGCGCCGAAATGATCATCAAGGACCATGTCATGCAATCCTCCGCCAAGACCGTCCCCGCCTACTTGAAGAAACTTCCTGCTGACCGCCGCGCGGCACTCACCACGCTCCGCAAGCTGATCAAGGACGTGGCGCCCGATGCCAAGGAATCGATGCAGGCCGGGATGCCGACGTATGCCGTGGGGAGTTGCCCGCTATTCGCGATTGCGTCGCAGAAGCACCATTTGGCGCTGTATGTCTGCGAGTGGACCACGATGAACAAGTATCGCCGCAAATTCGGCAAGGCGAATTGCGGCAAGGGGTGCGTCCGTTTCAAGAGGCTCGACGATCTGTCGCTGGACGTAGTCGAGAAGCTGCTGGTCGAGGCGGCGGAAGAGGTGCGAGCGAAATGACGTGGGGCAGGTTTCCAACCTGCCAGGACAGGTTGAAAACCTGTCCTACGCCAGCGGCTTGTGCACGAGCCCAAAAGTCTCCGCCACCGCCTGGTTCGTCACTTGCCCGCGATGAACGTTGACGGCACTCGTCAGCGGCGGCGAGCTTTTGCAGGCTGCCTCGATGCCGCGGCTGGCCAGCAGAAGGACCCAGGGCAGCGTGACATTGCACAGGGCAAACGTGCTTGTTCGGCCGACGGCGCCGGGCATGTTGGTAACGCAGTAGTGCACCACGTCCTCGACCACGTACGTCGGATCGCTGTGCGTCGTGGGCCGGCTCGTTTCAACGCAGCCCCCCTGATCGATGGCCACGTCGATGATCACGCTGCCGGGCTTCATCAGCTTCAGGTCCTGCCGCGTGATCAGGTACGGGGCCTTCGCGCCGGGAATCAGGATTGCGCCGATGACCAGATCGGCCAGCCTAAGCTGCTGCCGGATCGTGTGCCGGTCGCTGTAGAGGCAGTTGACGTTCGGCGGCATGATGTCGTCGAGGTACCGCAGCCGGTCCATATTGACGTCGAGAATCGCGATGTCGGCCTGAAAGCCGGCGGCAATCTTGGCCGCGTTCGCGCCGACCACGCCCCCGCCGAGGATCGTGATGTGCGCCGGCTGCACGCCCGGCACTCCGGCCAGCAGAATGCCGCGCCCCATCTGCGGCCGCTCCAAGTATTTGGCTCCTTCCTGAATGCTCATCCGCCCGGCCACTTCGCTCATCGGCGTGAGCAGCGGCAATCGGCCCGCGGCATCGCGGAGCGTTTCATACGCGATGCATGTAGTGCCGCTGGCGATCATCGCCTCGGTCAGCTCGCGGCTGGCGGCGAAATGAAAGTAGGTGAAGATCGCCTGGCCAGGGCGGATCAGCTTGAACTCTGATTCCAGCGGCTCTTTGACCTTCACGATCAGGTCGGCCTGACCGTAAATCTCCGCCGGCGTAGCGACGATCTTGGCTCCCTGCTCTGCATATTCCTGGTCGGGAATGCCGCTGCCGGTGCCAGCCCCCTTCTCGATCAGCACCTGATGTCCCGCGCGCGACAATTCCTCGGCGCCGACGGGGAGCATGGCCACGCGATACTCGTCCCGTTTAATCTCCCGCGGCACACCGATGAGCATGAGAGCCTCCTGAAAATGCTCTTAGCCGGAGGCTAACAGCCTCCGGGATTACGGTCGATCGAGGAATTCGGCTTCGACTTCGTCCTGGTCGATGAGTTGGCCCGCGTCAGCTTGTTGCAGCCCGCATTCGATCCTTTGTCGCACGTAGATACGATATGCCAAATCTTCCCAGGTTGCATCATCGGGAAGCTGATCGATGATCTTGCGGGCTTCGTCGCGAACGGTAGCCATCGCGAAACTCCCGGGTTGTTCCCGGAGCCTGTTCGGCTCCGGCTTAGGACAGTCAGTAACGGAATGAATTCTGTTCTATCTCACTCCTCCTCCCCCTCCTCCAATTTCACTTCGTCCCCTAGCACGTCGCTGCTGGTCTCGTCGTCCGGGCCGGCGGGGGCCACGTCGTCGTCGAAGATGCTGCCTCCCTCGTCGGCGTCCAACTCGATGACCACCGGCTCGGCATCGGCATCGTGCTTAATCTCGTCCTTCTTGTCGCGCTGGGCCCGCATTTTGAGGTACAGCTTGATCGGTATCTCGCCGAACTTCAGGTAATCCCGCAAGACGCCGAGCAGATAGCGCCGGTAATCGGGGGAAAACGCGTTGGGCTGATTGCACACCAGCACGATCGTCGGCGGCTGTGTGCCAACCTGTGTGGCATAGTAGATCTTCGGCCGCATCATCCCGTGCATCGGCGGCGGGTGGTTTTCCAGCGCCGCGCGGATCAGCCGATTGAGCTCCGAAGTCTTCACCCGATCCAGCGACTGCTTGAACAGCATCTGCGCGTGGTTGAGGAGTGCCTTGACGTTTTTCCCCGTCTGCCCGGTGATGAACGCGATCGGCACGTGCCACATCGTCGGAAAATTATCCCGCAAATAGCTCACCCACCGCTCCGTCGGCATTTGCCCGTACAAGAGGTCCCACTTGTTGACCACGAAGACGCACGGCTTGAACTGCTCCGCGATGTAGTGGCAGAGCTGCTTGTCCACCTTGCTCAGTCGCTGCGTGCAATCGAAGAACAGCAGCACCACGTCGGCCCGACGGATGCTCCGCTGCGCGCGGTGCATGCTGTAAAAGTCGATGTCGGTGCGGATGCTCTTGGTTCGCTTGAGGCCCGGCGTGTCTATCGCCATAAACGTCTTGCCGTCCATCTCGAAGCGCACGTCCACGCTGTCGCGGGTCGTCCCCGGCACCTCGCTGACGATCATTCGCTCCGCCTTGGCCAGCGAGTTGACGAACGTGCTTTTGCCCGTGTTGCGGCGGCCAACGATGGCCACCTTCATCACTGGCTCCTGGGCCCGGGCCGCCTCGTCGTCGGCTGGCGGCGGCAGTCGATTGACGATCATCTTGATCAGGATCGAGCGGTTGCGGTTCTCCCGCGTGCTGACGCGGATCAACTTGCCCCGGCGGAGCTGAAGGAATTCGTCCGCCTGGGTGTCGAGCCCTTCGTGGTCGCTCTTGTTGGCCACCAGCAGGATCGGCTTGTCCACGTACCGCAGGCGGCGGGCGACCTCCTCATCCATCGGCAAAATGCCGGCCCGCGTATCGACGATGAACAGGATCACGTCGGCCGATTCGATGGCCATGTCGATCTGCTCTTCGACCTCCTTGCTCAGGTTGTCATCATCGACAATGCCAATGCCGCCGGTGTCCACGAGTTCGAAGAACCGCTGATGTTCCTCCATGAGGTAGGCGACGCGGTCGCGGGTGACCCCCTCCTTGTCATCGACGATGGCGATGCGCCGCCCGGCCAGCCAGTTGAGCAGGCTGGACTTGCCCACGTTGGGGCGGCCGACGATGACGACCTGGGGGAGGGGCATGGAAGCGCATGTCAACGCGGACGGACCACCCATCGATCATACTTCGCGCGCTAAGGGTTCGGGAGGGCACAGGGCGGAAATGACCAGTGGCGGTGGCCGCCGACGCCACGGCCGAGAACCACATCCGCCAGGGCTTCGCTGACTCGGCCCCAGCCATCGAAGCGTCGCCGCTACATCCAGGTCAGCGGATCGCGTTCGTCCCGGCTGGCCCACACGGTCAATCCGCCAAACTGACCTGCCAGCACCTCCGCCAGCCGCTCAACGCCAAACCGCTCGCTGGCATAGTGGCCAGTCAGGAGCAGGGAGATTCCATTTGCCTCTGCTTCGAGGCAGGTGTGAAAGCTGGTCTCGCCAGTGACCAGTAGCTGGCAGCCAGTTTGGATCGCCGGCTCCAGGAACGACCCCGCGCTGCCGCAGGCGACGGCGGCAGTTGCGACGGGAGAATGCAGATCGCCGACGACTTGCAGCCGATCGATTTTCAGGAATTGCTTGAGTCTGAAAGCCAACTCGCCGAGCGTCGCTGGTCGCGAAGGCTTTCCGCGTCGTCCTGAACCTAGTGGCTGTTCGCTCGCGGCTGGAACGAGCGCCGTGATTCCCGTCAGCCCCAGCCCCTCGGCCAATTGCTGGTTGATTCCCGCTGCCGCCGAATCGAATGCCGTGTGCGGGCTGTGGACGGCAATGCCGGCCCCGATCAAGGTGAGGAGCAGCCGCCCCGGCGTCTGCTCAGTCGTCAATCGCTTGAGGGGCTTGAATGGCAGCGGGTGGTGAGTGACGATCAGGTCCGCTCGCTCGCGCACGGCTTCGGCAGCACTGGCGGGCGTGATGGTCAGGCAGTTCATCACGCGCTCGATGGTTTGCGACGGATCGCCGACGAGCAGGCCGACGTTGTCCCACTCCTCGGCCAGGTGTGGCGGGGCGAAGTCTTCCAGGAATTGGCAAATCTCGCGGAGGGTTATCATGCGGGCCTCGATGAGCAAGTGCGGTGCGGGACCAACGAGGTCGGGAGTCGTTTTCGGACGACGACTCTTCCATTGCCGGAGACGCTTGACCGAAAACGACTCCCGACGCCTTCGCGCCG
>DASRJP010000356.1:0-2147 GCA_035649415.1 Pirellulaceae bacterium
TTGACAATCTCCGTCCCGACGCCGGAAGACGTGTAGATTTCAAGCAGCAGTGAGTGACGCAGCCGCCCGTCAATAATATGCACCTTGCGGACGCCCCGGTCGAGCGTCTCCAGGCAGGCCTCGACCTTGGGAATCATGCCGCTATCGACAATGCCAGTGCGGATAAGTTCGCGCGCCTCCACGTCCGTCAGCGAGTGAATGATCGAACCGGGGTCGTTCTTGTCCCGGCGAACGCCGTTGACGTCGCTCATATAGATCATCTTCTCGGCTCCCAAGGCCTGCGCCACGGCCGTCGCCGCCGTGTCGGCATTCACGTTCAATTTGCCGCCGCGATCATCGAGCGCCATCGACGGTATCACTGGCACCTGGCCGGCATAGCACAGGTTTTCTATCGTCGTGCGGTCGACGCGCGTCACCTTGCCGACGTGCCCCAGATCGATTGACTCGCCGTTGTCTCCCGCCAGCGTGATCCGCTCGCCGAACAGAACGTTCGTCGTGCGGAAATTGAGGTTCATCGCCCGGCCGCCAAGCTCCTCAATCTGGCGGGCAATCCACTCGTTGGTCTCGTAGGCCAGCACCTCCTCGACGATTTTCAGCGTGGCGTCGTCGGTGTAGCGGCGTCCCTTGATCTTCGTGGGAACAAGCCCCGCGGCATCCATGGCCCGGTCGATGGCGGCGCCGCCGCCGTGGACCACAACCGGCCGCATGCCGACGGTTTCCATGAAAACGATGTCCAGAAGCGTGTGGAGGAGGGCATTCTCGTTCTCCATCACGCTGCCGCCGAGCTTGATGACGGTGATCTTGTCGCGAAATCGCCGGATCCAGCCCAGCGCTTCGATCAGCACGTCAGCTTTGAGAATCGCCTCTTCCAATGCACTTCACCCCCACACAGCGGCCACTTCGGCGCCTCCCGCCCAAAATGGAAACGGACAAGCCCAGCGGCTTGTCCTGGCGGATTGGCCCAATTGCCAAACGGTGAATTGTGGAGGGCAGGGCGAAGGCTGTCAACGCTTGGCCTGCCATGCCAGGGCATTTTTTGCGCCAACTTCATGGCGCCGAAAACCGATGCCGCCGGGGGACCATGAACTGCAACGCCTGTCCGGTCCCTGCTATGATTCTGGCTCGAATCCCAGTGCGTGGAGTCTTGCATGGCTGCCCCGATTGCCGTCGTCCTGGCCGCAGGTCAGGGGACGAGAATGAAGTCCGACCTGCCAAAGGTTCTCTTTCCTGTGCTGGGGCGGCCGATGATCGAGTTTGTGCTCGAGGCGCTGGCAGCGGCGGCAATCGACCGGGTAATTGCGGTGGTCGGCTATCGGGCGGAGGACGTGCAAGCATCAGTTGGCGACTTCCTCCGCCAAAGGCGCAAGAACGAGAAAGGACCGGTTGGAAACCTGTCCTACGTGGACTACGCCTTGCAAACCGAGCGGCTGGGGACCGGACATGCGTCAAAGATGGCCGCGCCGCTGCTGGCAGGCCACGACGGCCCGGTGCTGATCGTCGCGGGCGACTCCCCGCTGCTCCAGCCGACGTCAGTGCAGAAATTGCTGGCTCATTTCCACCAGCATCAGCCGGCCTGCTTGCTGGGAACGCTGCATAAGGCCAATCCGGCCGGCCTGGGGCGGATCGTGCGGAATGCCGCCGGTGAATTCGTCGGCATTGTCGAGGAAAAGGACGCCACGCCCGAGCAGAAACGGATCACCGAAGTCAACATGAGCACATATTTGTTCGACTGTCGCGAGCTCTTGCACGCGCTGGACGCGCTGAAGAACGACAACCGGCAAAAGGAGTATTACCTCACCGACTGCCCCGGCATTCTCAAGGCCGAGGGGAAGCGGGTCGAGGCGCTGCCGGTATTGATGGAGTGCGAAGCCCTGAGCATCAACACGATCGATGAGTTACAATCGGTGGAAGCTGAAATGAAGAAACTGGGTTACGCGCCTGTTTTGTAATGCTCCACTGACCTCTGACCTCTGACCTCTGACCTCTCCGCAATGCGTGAACTCAAGATCTTCAGCGGCCAGGCCAATCGCCCGCTTGCCAAAAGCATCTGCAATTTCCTGCATTTGCCGCTGGGGGAGATCACGCTCGGCAAATTTCCCGACGGCGAAAACTTCTGCAAGATCGAAGAGGACATCCGCGGCCGCGAC
>DASRJP010000357.1:0-4986 GCA_035649415.1 Pirellulaceae bacterium
CTCGACGAGCACGATGTTGTCTTCGACCTGGGATGCGGCGATGGGCGGATCGTGATTACCGCTGCCAAGCGCTACGGCTGCCGGGGCGTCGGCTTCGAATACGATCCCAAGATTGCCGAACTGGCGCGAGCCAATGTCGAAAAAGCCGGCGTGGCCGACCTGGTGTCGATCGAACAGCGGGACATCTTCACGATCGAACCGGCGGAACTGAACCAGGCCAGCGCTATCACGCTTTACCTGCTGCCGTGGATGAACGAAAAACTGATGCCGCAACTGGAGCGTCTCGAGCCCGGAAAAGTCATCCTGTCACACGACTGGGACCTGCCGGGGATCGAACCCGACCGCATCGAGCGGCTCGATTCGCAGTTCGACAACTCTCGCGTGGAACACCGAATCTATGCCTGGAAGACGCCGCTGAAGAGCAAATAAGGGACCTAGGTCCTCTTAAATCGCTTGTCCAGTTCCTCTCGTGAAAAGACCAGCGAAGTCGGCCGGCCGTGCGGGCAATGGTGCGTGTCGGCAAACAAGTGCCGCTGCTCTAAGAGCGCGGTAATCTCTTCCGCCGAGAGTCGGTCGCCGGCCTTGATCGCCGCCTTGCAGGCGATCATGTGCAGCAGTTCGTCGAGCAGATCGCGGCGCTCCAGTGCCTTGCTTCCCGAGAGCATCTCATCAACCAGCGACTTAAGCAGCTCTCCCGGGCTGATGTTGGCCAGCATGGCCGGGTAGCTGGAGACCAGAATCGTATCGCCGCCGAAGGACTCGATCTCGATCCCAAGTTCGGCAAGGGTCTCCTTGGCCTCCACGGCCGCAGCCACTTCCGCCGGCGGCAGCGAAACCGGCTCGGGAATTAGCAGCCGCTGCGTCTCCATCGTACCGCTGTCCATCCGGCCGCGAAGCTGCTCATACAACACTCGCTCGTGCAGCGCGTGCTGATCGATTACCACCATGCCCACTTCGTTCTCCGTGACCAGGTAGCGATTGTGCACCTGAAAGCCGACGTGCGAAATCGACGGCGGCGTCTGAATGGCCGCTGTCGGCGGCGGAACACCAGGCGGAAGCGCGTGCTGCACGCCGGCGGAAAGTGCGGCCGCGCCGGCCGCCAGTAGCCGCGGGCGGCTCGCGGCCGCCGCCTCACGGTCGATCCGATTCAGCCGCAACATCTGGTCCGGCGGCGGATCGAACCGCAGCTCGAGCGCACCTTGTTCGTCTTCGACGGCGACGGTCGAGACTGGCTCGTCCGGCTTTGCCGCTGCGCCGCCAATGGCCCCTTTGGCCCACTCGACGAGCGCCTGGCGATGCTCCGCCGCCGCCTCCGGGTCGTGCGCCGCGCCAGGCTCATCGTCCGCTAGCGTTTTGACCCTTGCGGTCAGGTCCGTGCTGAGAAACTTCTTCCGCAGTGTTCCCAGCAGCAGCGAGTAGATCCGCCCACTGTCCTGAAACCGCACCTCCAGCTTCGTCGGATGAACGTTGACGTCCACCATGTCCGGCGGCAATTCGATTCGCAAAAAGGCGACAGGAAATCGCCCCGTCAGCAATAGTCCGCGGTAGGCCTCTCCCAAGGCATGCTGCAGCGACCGGTCGCGGATGTGCCGACTGTTGAGGAACAGGTACTGCATCCGGTTGTTGCCGCGACTGACCTGCGGATCGGCCGCAAATCCCCAGATACGGACCTCGCCATCGCGATTGTCGATTGGAATTAGCGACTGCGCCAGATCGCGGCCGAAGAACTCGCAAATCCGCTGCTGCCAGGATTCGACCGGCGGCAAATCAAACACGAGCCGCTCGTTGTGCCGCAGCGTGAAGCGGACCCCCGGATGCACCAGTGCAATCCGCGTGAAGGCTTCGCTGGCGTGGCCGACCTCCGTCTGCACCGCCCGCATGAACTTTCGCCGTACGGGCGTATTGAAAAACAGATTGCGAATTTCCAGGATCGTGCCCACGGGAGTGCCGCAGGGACGTGCTTCGCTGCGGCGGCCGCCGTCGACCTCGATCTCTGCGCCTTCGTCCCGGTCTGCCGTGCGGCTTCTGATTTTTAGCTGGCTGACCTCGGCAATCGACGCCAGCGCCTCGCCGCGAAAACCAAAGGTGCCTACGCGGAACAGATCGTCGGCATCAGCAATCTTGCTGGTGGCATGACTGGAAACGGCCAACATCAACTCGTCCGGGGCAATGCCGCAGCCGTCGTCCGCTACGCGAATCAAATCCATTCCGCCGGCGGTCAGCGCCACATCGATCCGTCGGGCGTCGGCATCGACGGCGTTTTCCAAAAGCTCCTTGACGACGCTGGCCGGCCGCTCGATCACCTCGCCAGCGGCAATCTTGTTCACAACACTTGGCGGCAACTGGCGAATCTGCGGCATGGTGCATCCTGCGGCAATTGGCGAGCGGGGGGGGCGTCAGCCCCCCGGTTAGCGAGCGGACCACCGGTGGGCTTACGCCCCCCGCTCGCCCGGCTGGCGCTCATCTTGTTGGTATTTTTCTAGCTTCCGATACAGAGTCCTGGCGCCGATATCGAGAATCCTCGCGGCCTCCTCGCGATTGCCGCTGGTCATTTTGAGCGTCTCCTCGATCGCCCAGCGCTCGATCTCGTCCATTGTGCGGCCCACGAGCTGAACCGGTGCGGAACCATCGGCAGCGGCAACCGGAGCGTCCTCAATGTCGGCCAGTTCCGGCGGCAGATCGTCCACGTCCAGTATGCCGTCGTTGTCGAGGACAACCATCGTCTCGATTGCGTTTTTGAGCTGCCGGACATTGCCGGGCCATTCGTAGCTGAAAAGTTTTCGCGTGACCGCTGGCGAAATGCCGCGAATCGTCTTGTGGTGCCGCCGAGTGAAGGTCTTGCGGAAGTGGTCGGTCAGCGGCACGATGTCATCGCGGCGCTCGCGCAGCGCCGGCAGATGGATGGTGACGACCTTTAAGCGGTAATACAGGTCGTTGCGGAATTTCCCCGCGGCAATGTGCTCCTCCAGGTTGCGATTGGTGGCCGAAACCACGCGGATGTTGACTTTGATCGGCTTGTTGTCGCCGACGCGGATCACCTGGTGATCTTCCAGCACGCGGAGCAGCTTGGCCTGGGTCGGCAGCGGCATATCGCCGATCTCGTCCAGAAACAACGTGCCGCCATTGGCGTACTCAAAGGCCCCCATGCGGTCCTGGAGGGCGTCGGTATAGGCGCCCTTCACATGCCCGAATAACTCGCTCTCGACCAGGTTCTCGGCCACCGCGGCACAATTCAGCGGCACCAAGCGCTTTCCTTTGCGGGGACTGTTCTGATGGATCGCCTGGGCGACCAGCTCCTTACCTGTGCCGTTCTCGCCAGTGATCAGCACCCCGGCGTCGGTGGGAGCGATGCGTTTGAGCCGCTCGATGACCGCCTTCATCTTGTCGCTGGCAAAGACAATCCCCTCGAAACCGAACTTTTCATCTAGCCGTTGGTTGAGCTCGAGGTTCCGCTGGCGGAGTTTGACGGCGTCCGCCGCTTTTTCGACGACAGCCCGCAGGCGGTTGGGGGAGATCGGTTTTTCCAGGAAATTGAAGGCCCCTTGCTGCATCGCCTCGACGGCCTTGGGGACCGACGCGTGACCGGTGACCAGGATCACCTCGCTGTCGGGGAGCGCCTGCCGGGCGCGATTGAGAATCTCCATGCCGTCCACGTCGTTCATCACCAGGTCGCTGACGACGATCTCAAACGTGTCCTGCTCGATCCGCCGGGCTCCCTCCGGGCCGCTGGTGGACACGACGCACTGGTAACCCACCTTGGCCAGGGTCTCTTCCATCGCCCGGGCCAGGGCTTCGTCGTTGTCGATGATCAGCACGCGAAACGGCGGCGCGGCCGCCTGCGTAGTGTCGTCGCTTGGTTCTTCCGGCATCCCGGCGATATTAGCGAAATGTGGACATCGGAGCGAGGGGTTGGAGAGCGGTATAGGGAGTGCGAGTGTGGGGGTATATGAGTTCGCGTGCGACCTCACACTCCCGCACCCACACACCAGCTTGTTGTCTAAAATGTCTCCGTTCTTCACACCGCTCTGGAAGCCACCCAAATGGCCCACCTCCGTCACCTCGCCCTCCGTTGCCGCGACATGGAACTCTCGCGGAAATTCTACGAAACGGCCATTGGCTGGAAGTTCGTCGATTACCGGCCCGGCCGCCAGGGATTGGACCTGACCGACGGCGTCAACAATATCACGCTGCTACAGCACCCGGCCGACATGACGCGCCCGGCCCTGGAAGAAGGGAACGAGTACATCCACTTCGGCGTGATCGTGGACGACCTGGAAGCCTGTTGGCGAAGATGCCTGGCTTGGGGTGCAGAAATCTCCAAGGGGGACGTGAAGGATCGTACCACGGCCGATCCGAATCAGCCGCCGCGGCGATCGTTCAAAGTCCTCGATCCCGATGGCAACGTGATCGATGTGACTGCAAACCAGCAAGAATGGCGCGGCGTGACAGTGTAAGTTCAGCGGCTCTCCATCTCATTCACTGGTCTCGGGCGGCCTATTCCCCATTTTCCTGTTTTTTCTGAACATCTGAACATATTATCACATAAGGGCTTGCGCCGCTCGCGCGCCCGCCGGACGCGGCCACAGTGACCAGACGTGTCACTGTCCCTGCGTCTAAATTCTCTGGGAGTTGCCGGTCGAGTCCCCAGTTCCTCGCCCTGCCCGCAATTTGCAATGACCATTTTGCAATTGGCAATTTGCACTCGGGACCATTACTGGGCCGTCGATTGCAAATTGTTCATTGCAAATTGCAAATTGAAGGCGATACCGAGCTGACCGAATGACTGGGGCTCTTCCAACTTTGGACTTTGGACCTTGGACCCTGGACTAGATTAAGGAGCCCTGCCATGAACCAGCCCGACAAGCTGCAAGTTTCCTGGGATCGCGTCGCCGAGCTGTTGCGCGCGGCCCTCGTCCCGCCCCCCGAGCCAAAGAAAATCCGCACCCCCAGCGCCAGGGCCCGCCTGTTCTACGAGCTGTGGCGCGT
>DASRJP010000358.1:0-17722 GCA_035649415.1 Pirellulaceae bacterium
GTATTCTTGCCACAAATGTTTTTGCGTTTTTTGGACACACGAGATCGCACTTCATTGAGTTGGAACACGTGCAGAACCGACTAACGCAGTCCCAGGCCGCTGCCTCGATTCGCAATCCCCCGCATCGGACAAGTTCAGTGCAAGTGCTACAGCCGAAGGGTAATTGAGCGCCAGGTGTTTCACAGTACGCGATGTTATTCCGCGATTGGGAGCGTTCCGTGTTTACCATCGTTCGACCGCTTTCTTCAGATGTTGAATGAACAGCTACTGCACCGAGATATCTGCGATACCGCTTGCTTCTGCCACGCGCTGAACTGTCGCAACTGCGACGCCGCGGCCATTCCCAAGCACTTCGTCAATTAAGGTCTTGGGAGGAGCAAGAAATCTTCCGATACAACTAACGCCGTCGAATACCTGAAGATCACTGCCGCTTACGCGAACAACGAGTACGGCCTTCTCGTTGAATCGGCTACCAGGCGATGGAATCGCAGTGTAACAGCGCTCCCGCATTTCCGGCTCCTTGTCGAAGAGGACCGGAGTATCCAGAAGTTCGCGGCCGCGATCCCAGGACTTCTGAAAGGACTTTGTCGCTTTCGAGAGAAAATCAACACCCATATTCAAGCTCCTTCAAAACTGGAACGAACCGTTTCCGCCGACCGTCGCGTTCCTCAACTAGGATTCGTTTTTGAACGAGTCCAGCAAGTCGATTGCTCCATGCATTGGCGGATACGTTGTCGGACGATTTATAGGTCCCCGCAAGCGCCACAGCGTCAATTCCGGGGGAATGGAGAACAGCGACCAAGGCCGCTTCCTCTTTCTCGTCAAGAACACCAATAACACGCCCCTCAGTAACACGTGTTCCATCTCTAAGTTGGCAGAGCACAATGGCATCTCGCATGCTACTAAGAATCGTGCGAAGTTCCTCAACGATGACCATGTTCGCATTCGCGATGACAGGATAGGCCTCAGGACGAGTCTGACTGCAGTAGTTTCGAAAACCAATGGCGAACTCGCGCAAGTAGCTCGATGTCGCGACCTTGATCCGCCGAAAATCAAGTGCAATCACCACCGGTGAAGGGCTCGTCGGAATTCGACTGACCAACTTGGCTAGGTCCGACATGCCCTTCGAGCCACCCGCGAGCACTTCGGAACTAGCGAGGGTCGCTACGTCGATCGTTTCTTGCGTCACGTGAGTCATGTGACAATTATGGCGGTTCGCAACAGGAAGTCAAGAGGGCAAGCAACTCAACTTCGGCAGCGGGCGGATACGAGGAACCCCCTGTATTCCGGTCTTTGGCTGAGTTGGGCCCCAGTTTTGTTCAACGTTTCTCCCGCAACGGTCAAAGCCTGATCTCCCGAACGGAATCGCAGCTCTCCGCCGAGTGACGCCAGACTCGTAAACAGCTGACGGAAGCCATTTCCGTGACCGGTGCCGGAGCCAAAACGGGAAGCACCTCGCGTCACGGCTAGAGCCAGCGCGTCAGCGTGATCGTTTACGCTGACGAACTCGCTGCACGTTCGGAGGCTCTGAAGGACGCCGATGCCAACGTCAGCGACAACGAACTCAAACTCGTTCTGCCCCCATTGGTAGCCTCCCAATGCCGTCGCAGCAGCCTGACTATGCGTCGTTGCATTATCTGCCATTTCCTGAAACGCACCTGCAATTCCAGCCGAGATCGAATTCGAGAACCCAGCCGATTCGGCCGCGTACTGCAATCGTTTTCCAAAAGCCATCCATCCTGGCGAGTTGAATCCGCTGTCGCTGCGAGGGCACGCACAGAACTCAACTGCCTGGGGTGTAAGATTCAAAAACTCTGACGACTCTGGTTGTCGAATTGAAGTAAAGGCCGCAGACACGTCGGTGTTTGGTACTTCGCTGTTAGCGGACATCTGACTGCTCTGCCGTTGTGACAGAACAAGTTCAAGAAATGCACCGATTTGACAGTAAGCGGTGCGAATGAGAATACCGCGTGCCACTTCATGCATGCCCACGGAGCACGCAAGCAAAACATCGTCGAGAACCTGAGAATTGAATCGCACGACATCCACGCAAGCGATCAGGAGCAGACAAAAGTCGTATTCAGCATAATCTGCTGGTGGACGGGCGGGTCGCACGAACAATTGCCCGCGTCCCGTGGCCGTTTCGGCTGTCCGGAGGCGGGTACACGGCTTCCAATCGGCTGATGCCGCCAGCGGTGTTCTGGCCAGGCGCTGCCCCGCGGGGAAATGCCGATTGGCGCAGGTCGAAGGCCTGCACGGCGGGGTGGGTCGTGTCCTAATGGGAGTTCACGTTAGCTGTGGCGGCGGCACGGCGCGATTCATCGATCCACCACCGCTTCCACGGCTGCCAGATGGCCTGGCGATATGCTGCTTCCAGGGAGCGGTGATCACGGGCCTGCTGCACGAGCTCTTGGACCAGCCCGGGGCGTGGAGCAGAAGAACCCGTATAGACGTTCGCTAATGCCGCTATCGCGTTCACTTTCTCTTCGAACTGATTGGCCTGCTCGGCATGCTCGCGCTGCCGCGTCCGGCAAGTCCGCCAGTTCTCCCCCCAGAGGCCAAGGAACACGGCAGCCACGGTCACTACCAAAAGCAGGCTCCGCAGGCTGTACTTCATGCCGACATTGTACCAGCCTTCGCCGGCTGGCCCGTGACACGCATTAACCCAAGGCTCTGCCTCGTTGGAGCGGCGCCGACTCGACCATCAAGCCCTGGCCCGCGGACCGCTGGCTCGCCGGAATGCCGAGGCAGGAGCCTCGGCGTCCTTTCGTCCCAGGCCGGAGCCTGGGACGGAGTGGAATCCCCCGCGTGGAGCGCGCGGCGGTGCCTGTGACTGGGGGAGACAGTTGACGCTGGCCGTGGAATGTATACAATAGTTCCATATCGCGCGACCGCCCGCTGACTTGGCCTTTGCCAGTTCAGTGCGCTTGGTTCCTGCGCGGACCTTGGTCTTTGACATTTTGGTTGTGATCGGGCGCTAGACCCCCTCCAATAGGTTATTCCCTTCAGACGTTCTGTCTGGAGCGACTTAGAGCGAGTGGGCCCAAGCCGGCATATGTGTAAATAAGTTCACATTCCGAACTTGCGGCCGACTGACGCGCGAACCAGGCGACGTAAGTCTCAAAATGTATGGGGGCCTTTTGCTATTCCCACTCGGCCCCCCTTTGGGAGTCCGGCGAGCGTGCGACGGCATGGAGATGTGCGGGTTGGCGGGTATGAGGGTCTGTGGGTTCGCGGGTCGAACTCTGAGCACTGTCATAGTCCCACACCCCGATGCGTGGCTGGTGCGCGGGTATGAGGGTCTGCCTGAGCAGCCTCACCCTCTCATACTCTCACACGCCGACGCCCGGCTGCCGGCCCCCGCCAAAGTCGGCCCTGCGCTGGCCTACTCAAAAAGCGACTCATCGATCGGCCCTGAGTCGGGCGACTCGCATGTATAAGTATGTATACATTCACGACTTGGGGCGCGAGTCGGCCGCTGAGTAGGGCCCGCCAAACCGACTCAAAAACCGACTCACCAAGCCGACTCAGCCTGACTCCCTCTCTCCGTCCCCCTCCTCCACCGCCCCCGCGTCTCCCCGGAAGGGCCAAACGACGTCGAGGAACAAGGCCGCGGTGGAGAGAAAGATTAAGAGAAGGATTAGGAGTAGGAAGATGAGTAAGATTTGGAGTAAGAGCAAGAGAAGGAAGTTTCTTTCTCTTGCTCTTTCTCTTGCTCTTACTCCTCGTCCTAATGTTACTCCTACTCCTTCTCTTTCTCCTTGTCCGACATGGCAGCGCTCCTCCGTCTCATTTGATTCACCCACTCACCCCTGCTCCGGCGCGTCCAGTTTGCGGGCTTCTTCCTGGATCATGCGCTGGACCTTGCTGCGGGCCACGAAGACGGTCGGCACCTTCATGCCGAGTTGGGCCGCTGCCTCGGCGCCGCTACGGCCGTCCACGGCGAGCAGGCGGAAGGCGTCCCAGGTACGCGCCTCGACGCGCAGGCGGACGCGGGCCATCGCCTGCTCGAGCAGGTCTCGCTCGCACTCCTCGTCGAGCTGCCGGGCCAGGTCGTCGCCTGCCTCCACGCTGTGCAGGCGGTGAAGGACGTCGGTGTCGCCGCTTCCCACGCCGCCTGTTCGGCGATCGCTGACGAAATCGCTCCAGGCGTGGTGCGCCAGCGTCCTCAGCCAGCCGCGAAAGCTCCGCGTCGGATCGTAGGCAAAGGCCCGCATCTTGTCGGCAATCCGGGCCAGGACCATCTGGGTAACGTCCTGGGCGTCGGCATCCTGGAGCCCCCACTGGCGACACCAGCCGTAGATTTTCCGCCCGTAGCGGTCGACGAACTCGGCCCAGGCCGATTGATCGGCGGGGGCCTGCTGGAGACGTCCCAGCAGCGTCGGACTGGTGCGCGGTTCCGATCCGCTGTCCATGAGATGTAGTCGCCGGAGGTGAAACCTAACGGCGATTGTCCAGGGCGCTCGCCGGTAAGGCAAGCAAAAAGCTGGCTCGCCCGGAAAATGCCCGTCTTCGGGCGGCGGACGCGGAGTCACGTAGCAATCCCCACTCGCGCCCAAGCAAGTGCGAGGCTGCGGCGCACATTGCCAGGATTGCTGCGACCGAATGCCAATGTACCTGCACACGGCGGCTGGGTCATCGAAGAAAGGTCGCCGCTTCTTTGTTCATTCGACGGCCGATTCCACAGGCTTCGATGGTTTGTCGTTTCGAAGTGCGCGAATGAAGGCCTCCCTGAGCGAGTGACCATGGAGATCGTGGCGCAAGACGCTCTCCGCAAGTTGTCTCCGAAAAGCAACTTACGGAAGGCGTCGGCAAAGCAGCGGAGGGCACGGGACTCGAACCCGCAACCCCTTGCGGGGCACCACATTTCCAGTGTGGCCGCTAACCATTCGCTTACCCTCCGAGGATGACGCCGGTCGGGAACCGGCAGCGGTCTCGTGCGGTGACGGCATCTTACCTGGAGAGAGAAAACTCGGAAAGGGTTCGCCGTTCGCTGGCTCGCGGCGACATGCAAGCTCTCATCCCAAACAGGGAATCTCCAGTGACCGCCGTGCCGCTTGTATCTCGCCGACAGTTGCCCCAGAATCTACCACGGCGCGAAACATGGTTCGCGAAGTGGGCTCTAATCTTCTGGCACTGGGGCAAGGAGCATCTATGGCAACCGCCGCCCCGCCTGTTCCCGTTTCGGGCGACCGTGAGTGGTTCATCGTCGGTCGCTGGCAGGAGTACGAAGGGGAAGCCCGCACCAACCTGCTGCGAATCGTCGCGATCGGCGCCTTCTACGGCGTCGAGCTGATCAACTTTCATCTGCTCCAAACGCCCGATGCCGCGTTCGTCGCCTATCACCAGAAAGTGACGGCGCTGGCGGTGGCCTGGACCATGGTGGCGCTGGCGATCCTGCTCTGTCTGCGGCGGCGCGTTTTTCCCGCGCTGCTGAAGTACGTGTCGGCCGGTTGCGATCTCGTGCTATTGACGGCACTGGCGTCCCTCCCGCACGGCGGCGCGGAAGCATCGCGGGAAGGTCCGTTCAGTCCGCTGGTGGCAATCTACTTCCTGATCATCGCGCTGGCCGGCCTGCGGTTCAGCCTGGGGCTCGTGTGGTTCAGCACGCTGGGGGCCATGCTCGGGTACCTGGCGCTCATTGGCCTGGTGGACATGAAAGACAGCCGCTGGTTCGATGAGAAGCACGCGGTGCCCCCCGTGGTGACGCTGATCACCCTTCTGGCGCTCGGAATGACGGGGATCGTGGTTGGACAGATCGTGCGCCGCATCAAGGGAATGGCCGATGAGTACGCCCATCGCTTGTCGGCCGCGAAGGGGACAGCATGAATCGCCCTGAGGGTGACGACATCAAAACGTGCACCGACTGCGGCGCGGACAACCCGTTGCCGTCGCAAAGTTGCTGGCTGTGCCATGGCGATTTGCGAAAAAATGCGCCGCCGGTCGTGGCAGCGCAGGCGGCCTCGCGTCGCCCCCGTTTTGTTCCCACCGCAGGCTTCTTCGCCGTCCTGACTCTGCTGGTAACATTGCTGCTGGTGCTGATCGGCTTCGGCCTGGGGGAAATGTCGCTGGGATTCCTTCCCTGGTATGGAATCATCGTGATCCCCGCTCTGATTGCGACCACCGTGCGCGTCGGCCGCCGGCGGATGCAGGGGAAAGAGGTGTCGTGGACGGAGGCGCTTTTGACCGCCGTTATTTCGGGCGCCGTCATCCATGGATTGCTCGCGTTGCTGGGATTCGCTTTGCTTGCCGCCCTGTTCATCATGTGCTTGATCTCACCTCCTCGTTTCGGTCACTGAGCGGGATGCGTCGCGCACGACCCTATCGAATCGGAACCTTTCATCCATGACCACCGCCACGCCAATCCGGCCCTACACATTCCTGGGGACGACGCAAAGTCTCTGTCCCGATTGCTTGGCTCTGGTTCCTGCGAAAATCCTCCGCCGCGGCCAGCGGATCTACTTTCGCAAGTGTTGCCCCGAGCATGGCATTCGCGAGGACTTCGTGTGCAGCGACGCGGCCTGGTACGACCGGATGGAGTTCGCCCTGCCGGCGCGAATGCCGGCGAAGTTTGGCGTGGCGCCCGATCGCGGCTGCCCCTATGACTGCGGCCTGTGTACGGAGCACGAACAGCACACATGCATCGGAGTGATCGAGATCACGTCGTCGTGCAATCTGACCTGCCCCATGTGCTATGCCGGCAGCAGTCCCGGCGGCAAGCACCTCTCGCTGGCCGACTGCCGGCGGCAGATCGACGCGCTCGTCGCTGCCGAAGGACGGGCCGAGATTTGCCAGCTCTCCGGCGGCGAGCCGACCGTCCATCCGCAGTTTGCGGAGGTACTCGACTACGCCCTGTCGCGGCCGATCGACTACGTGATGATCAACACGAACGGCATTCGCTTTGCCAAAGATGACGAGCTGGTCGAACTGGTCGCGCGGCACAAGGACCGTGTGGAAATCTATTTCCAAATGGACGGGCTCAACGACAACGTCAATGAGCGGCTGCGCGGCGAGGGCTTGCTTTCGACCAAGCTGGCGGCACTCGAGCGGCTGAGCGCGGCGGGCATTCACGTCACGCTCGTGTGCACGCTGCAAGGGGGCGTGAACGATGACCAGATGGGGCCGCTGGTCGAGTTTGGCGTGGCCCGGCCGCACATCACCGGCATCAGCTTCCAGCCGGCCACCTATTCCGGCCGGCATGTGCTGCCGGAGGACCTCGAGCGGCGGATCACGTTTCCCGATGTGATTCGTGGGGTAGCGGAGCAAACGAAGGGCATGTTTGCCGAGAGCGACTTCCTGCCACTGCCGTGCGCTCATCCGAATTGCCACCAAATCGCTATTGCGTATCGCGCCGGCGGCACGCCAGTGCCCGTGTCGCGGTTCATCGACGCCCATGCGAACTTCGACCTCCTGGCCAACGGCATCAGCTTCACGCGAGAGAAAGCGAAAAAGTTGATCGGGCAGTACTTGGCGCGGCAGTCGTGCTGCGGCGGGAACTGCGGGACGCAAGTCCAAAGTCCAAAGTCCAAAGTCCAAAGTTCTGATTGCGGAGCCGAATTGTCGTCTCTCGATTTGGGACAGGGGACTGTGGACCGGGGACCGGCCGCAGCCAACGACTTCTTCGCCGGCATTCTCGCGGAGCAGATTGGCGCCGAAAACCTGTTCCGCATCACGATCACCAGTTTCCTCGACGCCTACAACTTCGACGTCCGCCGGGTGATGAAGTGCTGCACCCACCACGTGCTCCCCAGCGGACACGTGATACCGTTTTGTGCCTACAACGTGCTGTATCGCGATGGCCATGTGCCGCTCCCGCAACTCGTTCGAATCGCAACCGAACTCCAACCTGCTTCTGCGCTGGCGGCTGCCGGAGGCCAGTCGTGAGCAGCCCGTTTGTCACCGGCAAGCCGCCGCGCCGCTGCCGGCAGTGCCAGGCGGCGCTGCCCGACGATGCCGCGACCTGCTGGCTGTGCGGCGCGGCTACTGCGGGCGCTGTGCCAGCCGCCGCGCCACAGGACAGCCGCGAGCTGAGCCCCTGGCTGACGCACGGCGCCGTTTGGCTGGCGGTCTTCGTGGCGGCGATCGTCGGCTTCGGAGTCATTACCGTCCATGATCCGATCCAGGCCTGGTTGTACGCGTTCACGGTTGGACCGGCGCTGCTGTTCACGCTGGCGGGTGCGGCACTGGCCCGCGGCACGGGCTCTCCGTGGCATCCGCTGACGAAGGTGCTGGTGTTCATTGCCGCCGCCAGCGTTTCGTTCCTGCTCACGGCAGTCATTGCCATCCTGCTGCTCCTGGCGGCCATCGTGGCATTCTTGCAGTGGTGTTTTGCCGGAATGCCGCCGCAGTGATCGACCATGATTCACGACGCCCGCTATCCCCTGATCATGCTCGCCGCGCTAGTCACGTGCAGCCTGCTGCTGCGCCGCTGGCAAGCCAAGTTGCCGCTGACCGCCTGGGAAAAAGTCGGCATCGGCATCGGTGCGTTTTGCGGCGCATTTCTCGGGGCCAAAGTCCCGTTCGTCCTGGCCGATTGGGAAGGGCTGGCCAGCGGTACGGCCTGGCTGGCCGATGGCAAGACCATCCTGTGCGGCATTGTCGGCGGCTACTTCGGCGTCGAAATCGCCAAGTGGTCGATGGACATTCGCGTCAAGACCGGCGATACGTTTGCCGTTCCGGTGGCCGTGGCCGTGGCCATCGGCCGCATCGCCTGCTTCGTCGGCGGCTGCTGCTATGGCACGCCGACGAAACTCCCTTGGGGCGTCGTCTTTCCCTCGGCCGGAGACGAATTGCCGCGGCATCCCACGCAGCTCTACGAAGCGGCGTTCCACCTGTCGCTGGCGGGCGTCCTGTTCGTCTTGCAGCAGCGGGGGATGTTCCGCGGCCAGCTTATCAAGCTGTACATCCTCGTGTACCTGGCGTACCGATTCCTCACGGAGTTCATCCGCCCGGAGGCGCGGCTAATCGGCGGCGTGCTCACGGGGTACCAGTTGGCGGCACTGGCTCTGGTGCCGCTGTTTGTGTGGCTGTGGGTGCGGGACGCGCGGGCGCGGGAGTTCGGAGGTCAGAGGTCAGAGGTTAGTGAGGGCGTCGAGCGCTGATCCCTGTCTCCTGGCCCCTAGCTCCCTGGCCTACTGGCCGTCATCCTTCCCTTGAGTCTCTGCGACTGCGAGTCGGCTGAGTCGGCTTTTTGAGTCGGTTTGGCGTGAGTCGCTCCTTAGCCGCATGTTGCTTCACTGCCAGCAGTTAGCATGCTGAACAGGGGCGAGTCGGCCGGCGCGATGAGTCGGCCTGCCGAGCGCCGGCGACGGTTCTATACATCTGTGCGCTACGGCAGATTCCCCGCCCCTGCGGCCGGCCCGTAGGACAGGTTTCCAACCTGTCCTGCCCCCCGGCTCCCATCCACTGTTTCCGCTCCCCTGGCCCCTGCCTGTCCCTGCCCCGTCCCTACCTCCGACCTTGGACTTTGGCCACGTCAAGGCAACAGCGCGAGGGGGGTATCGCTTTTTCCACTTACGTCGCGGCACGTTTCGGAACATGGAACCCAATCATTTGCCTCCCTGCCACTTCAAGCCACGCGAGGAGCTGCCCGCTGGCCATAAGTTCATCCAGACAGCTCGTCTGAAGGCAGCGCCTCTTTCGAGGGGGTCTGGCGGACAGCCGCAGCATCGCGCCGCGCCATGTCTCGATCACGGACGATTAGATTTTCAAAGATCATCGCGGCGGCCTCTCGCCGCCGGCAGGCCGCGCGCAGTGGGCCTACCGGTTAGATGCGCAATTGTATACAATTATTTCCTGTCCGGCGGAAGATTTTTCCTGGACCCAGGCAGTGGCCGGCGCCACGCGGGGTGGATTTGGCCCTGGACGAAGTGTGCCGCACGGCAATTGGGGTTAGAATTCACCTTGCGTCCCGGCGGAAGGAGCCGAAAAAGTAGAATGTCCCGATGGCTGCCTGTCCCCATGGCTGCCCTTCTCTGGGGGCGGCGCTGGTTGGGGTGGGCGCGATCTTGTTCGGCACGGGCAACGTGGCGGCTGCCAACGTGGGACGATTCCTGCAAGGGGCCGGCGGCGTATTTGCGTTGGTCGGCGCCGTCTACTCATCACCAAGAATTTTCCGGTTTCGATGGCCGCATCGTTCATCGGCGCCACACAGATGTTTGGCATGGCGGGCGGATCGGCGGGACAGTTCCTAGTGGGCCCCATGATCAAGGGAGGACTCTCCTGGGGCCAATTTTGGATTGGCGCCGGCGTGGCTGGCCTGGTGCTCAGCGGCTGCCTGCGGATCTTCCCGCCGAAAGAACCTTCGCGGCCGGAAACCGGAGGATTGGCCGCCGTGCTCGGATCCCTCAAGACCGTGTTTGCCAACCCGCAGTCCATTCTCTGCGGCTTGATTTCCGGGCTGCTATTCATTTCCACAACCATCTTTGGCATGACGTGGGGCGTACGCTTCCTGCAGGAGGCGCGTGGTCGCGAGTATGAATCCGCCGTAGCGCTGGCGGCCACGGTGCCGCTGGGGTGGATGATCGGCTGCCCGCTGCTGGGCTTCATTTCCGACAAGCTGGGCCGCCGCAAGCCGGTGATCCTTGGCGGCGCGATCGTGATGCTGGGCGTGCTGGCGTGGATTCTGTTCGGCGATCCCGCCGTTCTCCGCGGTCCCGTCGTGGGAATTCTGCTCGGTGTCGCTTCCGGCGCCGCCATGCTGCCGTACTCCGTCATCAAGGAAGCCAGTCCGCCCGAACTGGGCGGGTCGGCCACCGGCGTGATCAACTTCATCAATTTCACGTTCAGCGCACTACTTGGACCCATATTCGGCTCGCGGTTAATGCAAGAGCCTGGCAGCAGCAACATGGCGGCGCTTGCCAACTATCAGGCCGGATTTGCACCACTCCTGATTGGCATCGTGATTGCGCTGGCGTTGACGTGATTTCTGCAAGAAACCGGCCCTGCTGCGCGAAAGACTGGAGTCGGGGCATGAGCAGCGCCTGGGGAAACGTCCCGTAGTTGCGGCGGCGTCGCGAGTACGCTCTTGTTGCAGCGACGCCAAATCCCCCGACGCCGCGGTGCGCCAATTAATGCCAGCGAGCGAGCCTTGCGGCGAGCGGTGATCTGGCGGAAACTCTCCTTTGGCACGCAATACAAGGTGCTTCCGTCAATAACCTGTCGGCGCTGCACTGACGCTCGCTCGCCAACATCTTTTCTGAGGTTCCAATGCGACCTTTGACAGCGGATGCCGAGCGCGTGGTGGCATGGTTGAGGTCGGTTCGGTTTTGTGAAGGCTTGGGTTCCGAACAACTTGCCGCCATCGCGGGCGGAATTTGCATGCGACCGTTCGTGGCGGGCGAGACGCTGGCGTCGGCCGGTGACGAGGTCACCGAGTTTTGGATCCTGGTCGAAGGCGAACTCGAGTCCTTTCTGACAGATCCCCGCGGTCGGGAAAAATGGCTCGGTACGGTACGACAAGGCGAAACGGTGGGCGAGCTCGCCATCCTGGAGAAAGCGCCGACTCGTCCTCTTCGCTTTACTGCGCGGACTCATGGCACGCTGCTTGTCGCACCGGCAGCGTTATTGCACGAATGGGTCAAGATCTATCCGCCGATGATGCAGAACCTGTTCTTCACGCTAAGCGAGCGCTTCAAAGCAGTGGCTGGCTTGGCGTCGCGGAGCCTGCCGTCGCCGCGGCTAGGAATCGTCGCCACGTCGCCGCGCGGCTGTGTGCTGGCCGGTCGCCTGGCAGAGGGCTTGCTCACGGCGGGGGAACGATTGCGAGCTTGGGCCTGCCAGCCGTCAGGTTTGACGTCGACGAGGAGTTGGCCCGATACCTTGCCCATTCAACAGCTCATGGCAAGCGATACTCCGCTGTTGCAGCCACCTGATCCCGAGGTTGATCGGCAAATCGTTGTCTGTTCGCCCGACTCCGACGGCCCGACGGAATTCAAGCAACTACTGGGATGCGACGAGGTGCTGTGGCTGCTCGAACCGCGCGACGCGGCGAATGTGAGCCAGAACCTAGTTTCGTTGAACTCGCTGCAGGGAGAACTGGCACAAAAAGTGCGCATTGTTTGGTTGCTCGATGCCGACGCTCCGGTGGCGCCGCTGCTGAGTGGTTGGGAGTTCAAAAAGGCGGATGTAAAAGTCGCGGTCGAATCGACCGGGGGCGCCTTAACACGACAGGAACGCCAGGGACTCGACCGCCTCGTTCGAGCGTTGCGCGGCATCTCGGTGGGCATCGCATTGGCTGGGGGCGGCGCGAAAGGCATGGCCCACTTCGGCGTGCTGCAGGCGTTGGAACAGGCTGGACTGTCATTCGACGCCATGTCGGGCACCAGCGCTGGGGCCATGGCGGGAATTCTCTACGCCTCGGGCATGTCGCCTCAGCAGGCGATCAAGAACTTTCAGCATGATCTGACGCCCTCGCGGCTGTTTCGCTACTTGCCTAAGTGGCCCAACTTGTACCTGGTGACACAGTACCGCCGCAACGCCTGGGATCGTATGCTGCGGAAATACCTCCACGATTGGCGACTGGAGCAGCTGTCGATTCCGTTTAATGCCATTACCGTCGATTTGGTGCAAGTCCGCGCCGTGGTGCGCCGGGAAGGGGACGCGGTCCGCGCTATCCTCGAAAGCATTAACTTGCCGATCGTCGCCAGACCCATTCTGCGCGACGGCATGGCCCTGGTCGATGGTGGTGTGCTTAATAATCTGCCAGCAGACGTGCTTGCCGAAAACGGCGTCGACTTCGTCGTCGGCGTTGATGTCTCCAGCCGGGTGCGCAATGAGTTCGCGGGCAATCGCCCCGACATGCCTACTGCAAAAATGAAAAACGCCGGCGCTCTCGACACGCTGTTTCGCATTTTCGAGTCACTGGCGCACAACATGGGTAAAATTCGCAATCGCGCGGTCGATTTTTGGATCAAGCCGGACACGTCGCGTTTCGGACTGGCCGAGTTTCACCGCACAACCGAGATCGCGGCTGTGGGTGAGGCAGCGGCGCACGACGCCATTCCTGAACTCAAGCAGCGCTTGATCGAATTGGAAAAACGATTGCTCGAACATCCCAGGCCGCGCCCTTAACCGCGTTCTGCGTCCGCCCGGAATCTTGCAGTTCGCGTCTTCTTGAAAACATCTGATGTCATGACTTCACTCACAGGGTTGTTCGTCGGGCTCGTCATCGTCCCGACGACCATCTGGATTGCACTAGCGATTCATTACCACTTTCGTTGGCCATGGCTGCGCTGGTTCGCGTCTTTCGTCCCATTGGTCGTTGTGGGAGCAAGCCTGGCGGTTATGCCGCTTGTGCCCTTGGCACTCGCGGTGTGGTTGGGGTTGCTGGTGATCACCATCGCCTGGTGGTATTCGCTGCGCCCAAAAATGGAGGGTGATTGGGCCATGGGAATGGAAGTGCTGCCGCGTGCCGAAATTGTCGGGGACACGCTGTGCGTGCGGCAATTTCGCAACTTTAGCTACGCGGCGGAGGACAAGCCGATTCCGCGCTACGAGGAACGAACGTATGACCTGGCAAAGTTATCGTCACTTGATTATTTTTTGTCGCACTGGTCGGGACCGGTGATGGCGCACACGCTGGTGAGCTTCGGGTTTGACGACGGACAGTTTCTGTGTGTATCGGTCGAAGCGCGCCGCCAGCGATGGCAATCGTATTCGCCACTGTGGGGACTGTTTCGCTCGTATCAGTTGATGTTTGTCTTAGGGGACGAGCGCGACATCGTACGACTGCGGACGAATATCCGCCAGGATCGAGTGTACATGTATCGTCTGCGCTTGCCTCCGCAACATTTGCGACGACTGCTTCTTGACTACGTCAGCCGAGTCGAGATGCTGGCCACCCAACCTGCCTGGTACAACACAGTCACCAGCAACTGTACGACCAATCTTTTTTACCGCGGCCACACGCCCGTGCCGTGGTGGAGGAAACTAGGTATCTTCCTGAACGGATTATCTGCGCGCACGATGTACCGACTTGGATTCTTGAGCGATAGCCTGCCGTTCAAGGAATTGCAAGCACGCAGTGACATTCGTGAACAAGCCTTGGCCGCCGGCGACGCCGCAGATTTCTCTCAGCAAATCCGCGCCCAGATGGTGATGCCGAAGCCCTGATCGCTGTGATGACAACGACAACTGCTTGGCAATTTTTCGGACAGTCGAGCTACAGGCACTAACTTTTGCCACCAGCCACTTGCGCCCTCACAAGAGCTGGGGCAAATCAATAGAGGGTTGGTTCGTTCCGGCCGCATTCCGCCTCCGAATGGCAGCCGGGCATGCCGGCATGAACAAAAAGAGAGCCATGCGACATCGATCGCTGCGGCTCCAAGTACACCCCGCAGGACTCGAACCTGCAACCTTCGGTTCCGTAGGCGGGTCGCCAATCGTCCTAAGGCCAAACACGTCAAAGGGTTGGTGGTAATGTACAAAAGGGCGGTAATCGTAGTGGTGCTCGCTCAATTGCCGTAGGTTCAGGCGAACGACAGTTGTCGGCTCAAGCGCCTCGACTTGCAGATGCGACCGATCGGGCAATAACACTGAGAACAGTCCGACTACCGATCCGCGCGGGAGAATATCGCGCCTGAGTACCTTTCCAAGGCGATCAAACAGCACACCTTCCAGTCGTCCGCTGATGACAAAGTGAACGTGGTCGATCTCCGAATCCAAGGCGATGACAACTTGCCCGGGCTGAAACTGAACGAACTCGGCGGAGGATGCGATTTCTTGGACGACTTCTTCTTGGAGTTGGCGAGCCTATTCCAGGCGCCGCAATTCGACGCAGAGTCGCTCTTGGTCATGAGCCATGTGAGGAGTCTCGGTGGAAGTTGAGATCACGGTGCCGGCTCCTTTGAATGTGTTAGGGGGAATCTCGGTGTGGGAGTCGCGTTCGTTATGAGCCCCGCGAAACCTGTGACCCAGGTCTCGCGGGGCGATCGAACGGAGCAAAGCTATTGTCAATGCCGCCGACGTTGCTTACGGCTTTGGCTTTGAGTCTGGATCGGGCATCCGCACCATGAGCCATTGCTGTGTCTGGCCATCTGCAAAGTGGATGAGCGCGGGCGAGGTGTCCTGCGTCAGGTTGGACAGGCCCGTCTCCATCACGGGGCGCTCTTGGCCAGCAATGGTCCAGGCAACCCGTTGGGACTTCCTGTCGGCCATTCCTTCCACCGTGTCCGCCTTGCCCGTGGCGGTGTTCTTCAAGGTGCCGGAAACAACCGCTTGCTTGCTGAGCGCCAGTTGCAGGTACAGCGTCGGCGCGGGGCCCGAAGCCTGGCCATCCTGCGTGATGGCAAAGACACCGAGCGGCAGCCAGTCCCCCTTCTCGGGCGCCGCGGTTGGCTCAGTCGTGGCGATTGCCGCGGCCTGCTCCGCATATTCGGCCGTGGTCGCGACCGGTTGCTCGCCGGAATAGACCTGGTCGTCAGAGTAGTACACGTTCTCGCCATAGCTATAGGGGACTGCTTCCTCGGAGTAGCCGCACCAGCTTCCGACCGAGTCCCAAGATGCCCAGGCGAAGGGGCGAGTGATTGCCCAAGCCGACCAGCCCGGATTCTCCTCCCAGAAACTGCCAGGGTTGTTCTGCTCATACTGATTGCGAATCTCGTCGCGCCGCTCCGTGCGGTCACCTTGCCGCTGGTCCCGATTCTCGATTCGGGCAGGTTGATTCTGCGCTAGATTCTGACGGGCCGTGCCAGGACGCCCGGCAGCGGCGGCGACTCCGCCGACACCGGCGGCAGCGGCGACTGCGCCGGGGCGGGCAGCACCGGCAGCGGCGGCTGCGGCGGGGCGGCCAGCACCGGCAGCCGGCAACTGGCCTGCGCCGGCGCCTTGCTGGAGAAAATCGGACGCCGCGTTGCCGGGCCGTGCCGCCGCGCCGGCTGCGGCTCCCGCGCCCGCACCTGGCACATCAAGGAAGTTGTTCACCTGGCCAGCCGAGGGACGGCCGCCCCCCGCGACATTAGCGCCACCGGGCCGAGCACCGGGCGCACCCGCCGCGGGACGAGCACCAGTGGCCGGACGAGCACCTGCGACTGGCGCGCTGGGTCGAGCACCGGTACTAGGCCGAGCGCCTGCCGCTGGAGCACTGGGGCGGGCGGCCGGCGCGCTTGGCCGGGCCGCGGGGCTGGGAGCACGTCCGGCCGACGGCGAGAATCCGCCTCCTCCTCCTCCTCCGCCGCCGCCTCGGGCGCCACCGCCACCTCCGCCGCCACCGCCTCGCCCACCGCCGCCGCCGCCACGGGCGTGGACTTGAACTTGTGCAAAAAGGGTGACAATACCCACAACCAGCAAAATGACTGCTACGCGTTTCATGATCGCACCTGATCCGAAAGAGTGTTTATGGATAGCTTGGAAGCGGACAAGGACCTAGCGGCGAACGATGAGGATCTCATCGATACTGGGCAGCAATTCGCCTCCCGCGGTCCGATCGATCGTCTGCCAGGTGAATGAGTTTTCATCCACCGGCTGCATCGTATTGACCATGGTGGCGGCCCGGCCGTCGGGCAGGACCCCGCGGTTGCGGATGTACCAGCGCTGGCCGCGCTGCTCCCAGGTCGCCTCGGCAAAAGTGCCGCTGGAATCGAACGTCCAGGAGCGGATCGTCTTGGCCGCCGGATCCCAGCCGATCACCTGCATCCCGGAAAAGTCGCTTTCGCCGTCGATGGAAATCTTGAACGCCCGCGTGAGGAAGTTCTTGTTCTTCGTCCAGTTGCAGTCGAGCTCCACCGCAGCTTTCTCCGACTCGTCGGTCCAATGTCCGACCATCCATTCGAGCCCCTTCAGCTTTTCGTAGTTCGAGGCCAGCGCCTCTTTGGACTTGTCGGTCACACGATCCAGCAGCCACTTCCCGTCACGCTTGACATCGACGGCCGAGTACTCGATCTCTTCGGGCTCGGCATTCGGAGCCAGCAGCTTGGCTGTGCCTTGCTCGATGGCCACGTTAGGCGAGACGAACTGAACCGACGCTACCGTCACTTCGAGCTTGAGCCCCGGCGTCTCCTTGAACAGGGCCGTGAATTGCTCGGCAATGGCTGCGCGTCCAACGACCTCTTCGCCAGTGCTGCGATTGAGATAGACAGCGTCGGGCGACCAGTGATCAGCCAGTGACTTGGCGTCGTGTTTGTTGAACGCCTCGGCGTAGGAGGCAGCCGCCTCGCGGATGGCGGCTTCGCCGGCAGGCAGATCGGCCGGCTGTTGCCCCCACGACCGGCTCGTAAGCAATGACCCGCAGATAATCAGACACAGTAGTGCGCGTGCCATAAGCAAACCTCCTGGAACGGGAAAAGAGTTGTCAAGACGGAGGCGAAAGATGAGGCCAGTCAGTCTACTCCTGCTCGTTGACAACTTCCATGCGGGGGCGCCGCGAATCAGGAGAATGGTTCGCAGATCGGCACTAACGCATCGCGCTGGACCGCTCGACTGGGGAGATCCTCGTCGTACTCATGGGAGGCAAAAGGAGGCAAAAGGGGACAAGGAGGCAAAAGGGGAGGCAAAAGGGGAGGGAGGCAAAAGAAGGAGGCAAAAGGGGACATTCTACTTTTTCCCGACTTGGCCCCCCTCTTCCAATCGCCCCCTCTTTCCCCGGCAGGCCGCGAGCGATCGAGGAACCCAGCCACGGTCGCAGGCAGCCAACTTCTCCAGGCACTAAGAACAGGTAGCCGGCCGATCTCCATCGAGCTGCACCGCCACCCTCCGCCAGCAAATACGGCCGCAGGTTTCCATTCGC
>DASRJP010000359.1:0-6824 GCA_035649415.1 Pirellulaceae bacterium
CGGCTAACGCCGTGCTGGCGTCGCTGCAATTGCCGACGCATGACGCTATGGCCTATAAGCAATTCGTCGGCGAAGGGGTCCGGCGACTATTCGAGAAGGCCCTCGCGCCTCGGCCTCCTGAACCGTCGCTAATTGCCAAGTGCGCCGCTCGCTTCAACGACGAGTATTCTCGCCGCTGGAACGTGAAGACGCGCCCCTACGACGGCATCGATGGGCTCCTGAAGTCGCTTCGGGAAAGTAAGTTGCCCCTGGCGGTCCTTTCCAACAAACCGCAGACGTTCACGGAGCAATGCGTCAGCCACTATTTCCCGGCCGGCACGTTCGCCAGCGTGCTAGGGCAGCGGGACGGGATTCCTCCCAAGCCCGATCCGGCCGGTGCGCTGGAAATAGCACAAAAACTCTCGCTCCCGCCCTCCAATATCGCCTATCTCGGCGACTCCAGCATCGACATGCAAACGGCGATGCGCGCCGGCATGCATCCGATTGGCGCCCTGTGGGGCTTTCGCAGCCGAGAGGAATTGCTGGCCAGTGGCGCGGCGGCTCTGATCGAGCGGCCGGAAGAGCTGATCGCGCACCTCTAGCGATTGTCGCTTTCACTGTTCCGCGGAGGCTGGAAGATCCGCCAGGAGCTGCTCATACTCCGGCTGCTTGGGCCGCAGTGCCACGAGCCGCTGAGCCAGCGCCCGGGCCTCTGCGATCCGCCCCGTATCTCGATACAAGATTGCCAGATAATACGCAGTGGCCGGGTTCCGCGGACTCAGCCAGTGCGCCGCCGCCAGCGAATACTCCGCTTCTTTTTTCCAGCCCTGCTGGTAGCGCGAGAGCCCCGCTTGAATTTGCAACCCCGCGTTGTCGCGCACCAGCCGCGCGTCCCGCTCCAGGCAGCTCCACTCGTCCTCCTTCAGCTCCTCGAAACGTGCAGCATACATCGCGGCCTGTCTGGCATGCCGCTCGGCGCCCGCCCGATCGCGGGCCATGACCAGTTGATCCACTCGCTGGTGCTCCCGCTGCATCAGCCGGTCCAGGAGCCTCGCCATGCTCCCCTTGGGGGAAGCATTGTGCGGTTCCAGCCGCAGGGCAAGCTCAAATGCCTCCTGAGCCTCGGCCAGCCGTCCCTGGCTCTCCAACACTGTGCCCCGCAGCAGGTGGGAACCGGCGCGGTCGCTATCCGACGACGCGCCGGCCAGCAATTCCTCCGTCGCTTTTTTGAGCCAGAGCGGCTCGTCGCGGCGCAAAGCGTCCGCCGACAATTCTGATAGCGCTAGTGCCGCTCGTGTCCGTACCGTGCGGAGAGGATCTTTGAGGAGCGTCGGCAATACACTGGAAACGACGTCGGAATGTGCTCCGGTCAGACTCGTGGCCGCAGCGGCCCTCACCTGCGCATCCCGATCGGCAAGCGACTTTATCAGCGTCGCCACCGGCTCGTCATTGGCATTTAGACCTGTATGGACATAGGCGGCCAGATCCATAGCGGCCGTCGCTCGCGCGATGGCTGGCTGCATTCGATCGGCCAGCAGCTCGACGAGCCGCTGCTGCGCATCGGGCGATTGCCGATGGGCTGCTGCAAGCGCCGCCGTGAAGTGTGGCTCGCGCTTGAGTCCCTGCGGAAACCATTTTTGCAAGCCCGTCTCGCACCACGCGTCGAGCCGCGTCAGTTCCTCTTTGACGGCAGGGCGCCCTTCGCGAGCGTCACGCAGCCAGTCGGCATACTCAACCGGCCGGTTGGCCGTCAGCGATTTGGGCCGCTGGTCGTCAGGCAGCTTTGTGTCGCGAATGTGGCAGCCGGTGCAGGCGTTGGGACTGCCGAACTTGAGGCTCAAATCGGGGCGCGGGACGCGGAAACTATGGTCCCGCCGCGGATCGACGTCCATGTAGCTTGTCGCTGGCATATGGCAGGAAATGCACTGGGCAGCAGCCGACCCCGGCTTGTGGTTGTGATGCGCGATCGTGTCGTACTTGCCGCCTGGATGCTGGTGGCAGCTCGTGCAAACCTGATTACCCGAAAACTTGAGCTTCAGCGAGTGCGGATCGTGGCAGTCGGAGCAGCGGACGTTTTTGTGGAACATCTTGCTCTGCGTGAAGGAACCGTACTCGTACACTTCGTCGAGAATCTGCCCGTCGGCGTGATAGGTCGCCTCCGATAACAACTCGCTGGCGTAGAAGTCGTGGAAGCGGCTGCCGCCAACATAACCGCCGTGGATCGTGCTGCGACGGGAATGGCACGGGGCGCACGACTCAATCTCAGCAACCGCCGGCTCCCCTTTGATGCGGGCCAGGGCGTAGCCTTGCTTGCGGTCCCAGAACGGCGAAAACTGGCGGGCCAGCGTGACATGATGGCTGCCGGGGCCGTGGCACGCCTCGCAGCTCACGTCGATTTCTGAAAACGTTGTGTGATACGTTGCCGTCGTCTCGTCGAAATTCCTTTGCAGGTTCGTCGAGTGGCAGTCGGCACACATCGTGTTCCACCGCTGGGCGATGCCGGTCCAGTGCAAATCGTCACTGGGATCGAGTTTCTCATGAACGTCCGGGGGATCGAGATGGAACCACTTTTTCTCGCGCGTGTTCCACGAGACGCGTAGCACCTGGAGGCGGGCGATTTCATTTTTCGGCATATCGGCTGGACGGTCAAATTCGACCATGTACTGCTGGAGCGGCGTCGCGCCGAACACATATTTGATCTCGAACTCGCCGAGCTTGCCGTCGGGTCCTTCGGTCTCGATCAGATACTTTTCACCGCGGCGAAACATGCGGCTAGTGACGCCATGATGTTCGAGCGTCTGATCCGAAAAGTCGCCGCAGACCGTCTGCGGCGTGGCCAGGTCCATCGCCAGGTCGTGATGCGAGCCCTCGTGCAGTCGCCCCTGCTGCTGGTGGCACTCAATGCACGTGCGCCGGCCGACGTACGTCGCCCTCGCCCCTTCGGGAATGCCGATCCACCAGTCGGCCGCGAGCCAGCCGGCGCAAAGAAGCAACGTCGCCGGAACCAGCCACCACCAGGACCAGCGCCAGCGCGGCGGCGCATCGCCACGTTTTGGCTTTCGCGGCTGGGATTTCGCAGCGAAGTGCGCCATGTGCTAGTAAGAAATGCGGCGGCGAATCGACGATTCGAGTGCGACTCCCAGTATAGCTGCCGCACTGACCTCCAACCTCTGACCTCTGCTCTCTGACCTCTGACCTCTGCTCTCACCCCTGCTATACTGACCAACCACGTTACTCACAAATCCCCGCAAGGAAGTGCCATGTCCACTGTCGCCGTCGAACACGTTTTAGTCGTTCCCACGAGCCGCTTCCACGAGCTGGGGCATTTTCAGGGATTTTCGCGGGACGTGGAGAAATACCTGCGGCATTTGCTCGATCCGGTTCACACAAGCTACCGTCCCCGCGGGGCGATGGAGCAGGACCCGAGCTACAAGCAGCTCATTCCCTACGTCATCTTCCGGCACGTCGATCCGGCCGGAAAAACACGCGTCTTTCAGTACACGCGCGGCAAAGGGCAAGGGGAGGCGCGCCTGCACGCCAAGCGGAGCATCGGAATTGGCGGGCACATCTCCTCTTGCGATTCAGCGTGCCACGATCCGTATGCCGAGGGGATGCGGCGTGAGCTGGCGGAGGAGGTAATCATTGAAACGCCGTACGACGGCCGGATCGTCGGCCTGATCAACGACGACGAGACAGAAGTGGGAAGGGTGCACCTGGGTGTCGTCCACCTGTTTGACGTTTCCGAGCCGCGTGTCAGCCCGCGCGAGACTGAGATCATCGACGCCGGCTTTAGCCCGGTCGAAGAATTGCTGGCCGACCTGTCGCGTTTTGAAACCTGGTCGCAGATTTGCCTGAAGGCACTGTTCGCCCAGGGTGCCACGGGCATCTTGCCCGTGTGATCGTTTCCATTTTGACAGGACGTGGAGCTGCCCATAACCGTTCCAATCTCAATTCTCGCATTCGGAAAACGCCATGTCCCACGATTCACTCACCCGCCGTCATCTTCTGGCTGGAACGGCCGGCGCCCTGGCCGCGTCAACCGTCCTGCCACATGCTCATCCGACCATGGCCGCCGAACCGACTGCAAATTGGAAGATCACCAAGGGGCGCATCAAGCAGTCGGTCGTCTCCTGGTGCTTCAATCCCATGCCGGTCGAGGAGCTGGCGGCAGGCGCCGCGGCACTGGGATTTTCGTCGCTGGAGCTGGCCGATCCCAAGCACTGGCCGACATTGGCGAAGCACGGCCTGACGTGTGCCATCGCCGGCAGCCACGGCTTTGCCAAGGGGTGGAATCACAAGGAGAACTGGGAATTCTGCAAAGACAAAATCGAGGCGGCCGTGGAAGCGTCGGCCGACTTCGGCTGCCCCAATGTGATCACGTTCTCAGGGATGCTCGAAGGCATCGATCCAGACGAGGGGAAGAAAAACACGGTCGAGGGGCTGAAGACGGTCATCGGCCTGGCAGAGGAGAAGAAGATCAACCTCTGCCTGGAAATGCTCAACACCCGAGTCGATGAGAACATGAAGGGGCACCCGGGATATCAGTGCGACTCGATCGAATGGGCGGCCGACGTATGCAAAGCCATCGGTTCGCCGCGGATGAAGATCTTGTTTGACATCTACCACGTCCAGATCATGCAGGGGGACGTGATCGTGCGCATCCGCCAATTCAAAGATCTAATCGCCCATTACCACACGGCAGGCGTCCCCGGCCGCCGCGAGCTCGACGACGCCCAGGAGAACAACTACTCGGCCATCATGAAGGCGATCGTCGAAACCGGTTACACAGGTTACGTCGGCCAGGAGTTCATCCCCACGCAGCCCGACAAGATCGCGTCGCTGCGTCAGGCGGCGATGGTGTGCGACGTGTAAGTGGTCGCTCGCTGTGCAAGCGATACAATTCGGCATGGCGATCGACCCCATCTGCGGAATGACCGTTGACGAAGCAACGGCGCTGCGTGCGCAGTACGACGGGCAGACCTTTTATTTCTGCTGCGAGCACTGCCGACAGAAGTTTCTTTCCAGGGAAAGCAAAGGGGACCGGGCGCATGGTCACGGCGAGCTGGTGCAGCTGGGCCATGCGCCAACCGCTCGCTCTGAGGACCAATCGACCGGGAGCTATTTCTGCCCGATGTGCGAAGGGATCGAGAGCGACCGGCCGGGAAACTGTCCCAAATGCGGCATGGCGCTCGAGCCGATTCGCCCGGCGGCATCGAAGGCGAGGGTCATCTACACCTGCCCGATGCACCCGGAGGTCCAGCAGGACCATCCGGGAAGTTGCCCCAAGTGCGGCATGGCGCTGGAGCCAAAGACCGCTCCCGCAGCCGAGGAAGCAGACCCCGAGCTGGCCAGCATGACCCTGCGGCTCTGGGCATCGGCGGCGCTGACAATTCCGGTCTTCCTGCTCGCCATGCTGCCGATGGTTGGCGTTCCGGTGGACCAATGGCTGGGTGGCACACTCCATTTGTGGCTTCAGTTGCTGCTGGCGACGCCGGTCGTGCTGTGGGGCGGATGGCCCTTCTTCGAGCGGGGCGCAAAGTCAATTGCGACGTGGAACCTCAACATGTTCACGCTGATCGCCATCGGCACCGGCGCGGCGTACCTCTATAGCCTGGTAGCCACGCTGTTTCCCCATTTGATTCCCGAGAGCTTCAAGCACCACGGCCGGCCCGAAGTCTATTTCGAAGCCGCGGCAGTCATCGTCACGCTGGTGCTGCTGGGGCAGGTGCTGGAGCTGCGCGCCCGCCGTCGCACCAGCGGCGCCATCCGCGAGCTTTTGTCGCTGGCTCCGCCGCTGGCCCGCGTGGTCAAGGATGGTCAGGAGCGGGAGGCGCCGCTGGAGGAAGTGCAGGCGAGCGACATCCTCCGCGTCCGTCCCGGCGAGAAAATCCCGGTGGACGGAAAACTGACGGAAGGACGGAGCACTGTCGATGAGTCGATGATCACCGGCGAGCCGCTGCCGGTCGAAAAACAGCCCGGCGATGCGGTCATCGGCGGCACGGTCAACCAGACCGGCTCGTTTCTGATGGTGGCCGAGAAGGTCGGACAGGAGACGGTGCTCGCGCGGATCGTCAGCATGGTAGCCGAGGCCCAGCGGAGTCGAGCCCCGATCCAGAAGCTGGCTGACCAGGTTTCCGGCTATTTCGTTCCCGCGGTCGTCCTCGTGGCCATCGCCACATTCCTCGTGTGGGCCATCGCGCGGCCGGAGGAGCCGGCGCTGGCCTACGCTCTCGTGAACGCCGTCGCCGTGCTGATCATCGCCTGCCCCTGCGCCCTGGGGCTGGCCACGCCGATGTCGATCATGGTCGGCATTGGCCGCGGCGCCAGGGAAGGGGTGCTGATCAAGGATGCCGCCGTGCTCGAGACGCTGGAAAAGATCGACACGATTGTCGTGGACAAAACTGGCACGCTGACCGAGGGGCGGCCGAAGCTGACCGAGTGCATTGCTGCTGGCGGCTGGTCGGAAGACGGTGTGCTGCGGCTGGCGGACGCCGTGGAGCAGCAGAGCGAGCATCCGCTGGCGCGGGCGATCGCCCTGGGGGCCAAGTCGCGGGGAATTGTGCCGGCCGCTGCGAGTGAATTTCAATCGATCACCGGCGGCGGTGTGGAGGCGCGGGTCGAAGGCCAGGCAGTGCTCATCGGCAATCGGCGACTCTTGGCGGAGCGGGGCGTGCAGGGCCTCGAGGCGCTAGGCGCGCGGACCGAAGAACTCCAGCGGCAGGGACGGACCGTGATGCTGGTTGCCGTCGATGGCAAGCTGGCGGGGCTCGTGGCAGTCTCCGATCCGATGAAGGCCTCCACTCCCGATGCCGTCAAGTCGCTCCACGCGCTGGGCTTGAAGATCA
>DASRJP010000360.1:0-16884 GCA_035649415.1 Pirellulaceae bacterium
TGCTGGCCGACGCACCGGCTCGAACGACCAGTGCTTCTCGTACTGCGCCCCTTCGGCGACCCAGCGCTTGAGCAAATCCTTCTGCTCCGCCGTGAGCGTCTTGCGTGCCTCCGGCGGCGGCATCCGCTCACTCTCGTCGGCCGCAAAAATCCGCCGCACCAATTCGCTCTTGTCCGGCTCGCCCGGCACGATCGGAGTCTCGCCGCTCTCCGCCGCCTTAGTCGCCTGATCGCGACCATCCAGCCGCAGCCCCGCTTCGTGTTTGGCGGGCCCGTGGCATTTGAAGCAAGTATCGGCCATGATCGGCCGGATGTCGCGGTTGAAACGGACGGGCTCGGCAGCGATGAGTGTCACGGGCGCTAAGAATGCGAACATGCCCGCAACCGCGGCATTCGGCAAGCAACGTTTCATGCGATCCTCGGAGCAGGCAGGAAGCATCAAGCAAGTCCAATGCTCCCAGAATAACAAACACCCCTTCCGGTTCGTAAGCTGTTGGCCTGCCGGCGCCCGGGGGTCGGGAGTCCTTTTCGGCCCACATGTGTACCAATTGAAAGGTCGTCGGCCGAAAATGACTTCCGACCCCTTCCGCGCGGCGTCGCTTCACATCCACCGCTCCAATCCAGCATGTCCGAAAACACTTCCATTCCCGATCCCGCCCCGATCCTCGAACTGCTCGAAGCCTTCCGCCGCAGCAAAACGATGTTTGCCGCGGTGGCGCTGGGTGTGTTTGACGCGCTCGAAATTGAGCCGATGCCGCTTGGGGCGCTGGCCAACAAGCTCAAGTCCAATGTCGACGCCCTCGAGCGGCTGCTTGATGCGTGTGTCAATCTCAGACTTTTGTCACGAGACAACCGCGGCTATGTCAACACACCCGTGGCTGCGACGTATCTCTGCAAATCCAGCCCGCGGCGGCTGACCGGCTACATCAACTTCAGCAACGGCCCGATGTGGAAGCTCTGGACGCACTTGGAGGACGCCGTCCGCGAAGGGACGCACCGCTGGAAGCAGGTCTACGGCTGGGACGGGCCGCTCTTCTCGCACTTCTTCAAGGACGACGATGCCAAGCGCGAGTTCCTGATGGGGATGCACGGCTACGGGCTGATCAGCTCGCCGCACGTCGTCGCCGCGTTCGATCTGTCGCGATTCAAAACGATCGTGGACTTGGGCGGCGCGACGGGGCACCTGGTCGTCGCCGCCTGCGAGCGCTATCCGCAGCTCCGCGGCGTCGTCTTCGATCTGCCCGATGCGGTGCCGCTGGCCCGCGAACTTGTCGCGAAATCCCACGTGGCAGGCCGTATCGAGATCGTCGCTGGCGATTTCTTTGCCGATTCACTGCCGCCGGGCGACCTGTACGCCCTGGGCCGCATCCTGCATGACTGGACCGAAGCGAAAATCGTCAAGCTGCTGTCACGCATTCATGCGGCGCTTCCAGCCGACGGCGGTCTCTTGATTGCCGAGAAGCTCCTGGACGACGACAAGACCGGCCCCCGCTGGGCCCAGATGCAGTCGCTGAACATGCTCACGTGCACCGAAGGAAAAGAGCGGACGCTGGGCGAATACGAAGCGCTACTCCGCCGAGTGGGATTCACCAGCATTCGTGGCTGTCGCACGACGTCACCACTGGACGCCGTGCTGGCGACGAAGTAGCCGCGAGTAACTTTCCGAATGCGATGCGGACACGGAGAACACGGACAACCCGGATGAAACTAGCGAAGTCGAGTTCTCTCCGTGTTTTCAGTGTTTTCCGTCTCCAAACCAACCAATAACGTGAGGCTGCCTGAATGTCCTCGCTCCTCTCCCGCCGCACTTTCCTGACGTCCTCTGCCGCTCTTGCCGCACTGCCGCTGGTGACCCGGTTCGCGCCGGCCGCAGAAACCAGCGGCGCGATCGACATCGGCTCGCGGCGCGAGCTGTTCGTCGATGACTACCTGATCGACCGGCTGGAAGGAAAAGCGTCGCTCGTGCTGCATCATCCCCAGCCGCAGGAGGTCTCCCTTGTTCACGACGCGCCGTGGGAAGGCTCCGGCAGCGGCTACCACAGCGTCTTTCAGGACGGCGACAAGTACCGCATGTATTACAAGGCCTGGCACCTGGCGGTCTCGCAGGGGAAAGTCAAAACCGACACCCATCCGCTCTTCTGCTGCTACGCCGAGAGCAGCGACGGCATTCACTGGACCAAGCCCGAGCTGGGCCTGCATGAATTCAACGGCTCGAAGGTGAACAACATCGTGATCGCCAGCGGCACGATCGGCAAAACGCAGGTCGATGCGGGGCATCCGGCGGTCTTCGAGGACGAGAATCCCGCCGCCCCGGCCGACGCGAAGTACAAGGCCATCGTCCGCTCTGCGGGCGCAAAAGGCATCTTGGCGATGAAATCCGCCGACGGCATTCACTTCTCGCTGATGAGCGACGAGCCGATCATCACCGACGGCGCGTTCGACTCGCAGAACCTGGCTTTCTGGGACGCAGTCAACGGCCGGTACCGAGCCTATTGGCGCTCGTTCAACCCCGGCGCCCCGGCCAGCGATGCGGCGGGGGCCAAGAACCACCGGGCGATCCGCACGGCAGTGTCGCAGGACTTTCTGCGCTGGGAAAAGCAGGCCGACCTGGCGTACGTCGATTCGCCGATTGAGCAGCTCTACACCAACCAGATCAAGCCGTACCACCGCGCGCCGCACCTGCTCATCGGCTTTCCCACGCGGTACATCGACCGCGGCTGGTCGGACTCGATGCGGGCTCTGCCCGAGCGCGAGCACCGCGAGCTGCGATCGAGTGCCTCGCCTCGCTATGGCACGGCAATCACCGAGGGGCTGCTCATGGCCAGCCGCGACGGCGTCAAATTCAAGCGGTGGAACGAGGCCTTTCTCCGGCCGGGGACCGAGCGGCCGGGAAGCTGGAACTATGGCCAGCAGTACCTGGCATGGCACCTGGTGGAGACGAAGTCGGTCCTGGAAGGCGCGCCGGCCGAACTGTCGCTTTACGCCAGCGAGAGCTACTGGACCGGCGACAGCAGCGCGCTGCGCCGCTATACGCTGCGGCTGGACGGTTTTGTCTCGGCCAGCGCGCCAATGGCCGGCGGCGAGCTGGTTACGCGGCCGCTGACGTTCACGGGCAAGCGGCTGCTGGTGAACTTCGCCTCGTCAGCGGCGGGGGACGTGCGCGTCGAGCTCCAGGATGCGACAGGGAAGCCGCTGCCCGGATTTTCGCTGGACGACTGCCCGCCCCTGTTTGGCGATTCGCTCGAGCGGCAGGTCACGTGGAAAAGCGGCGGCGATGTCAGCGCTGCGGCCGGGAAGCCGATCCGCCTGCGATTTGTTCTACGGGATGCGGACCTGTATGCGCTGCAATTTGCAAGCTGAACGCAGACGGCGGCGGCAAGTGGCGCCGCGTGGCGATCACTGCCCCAGCGGCGCCGTCGGCTCGAGTGTGCTTGTTGCCAGCGGCACCGGCTCGCACGCCTCCTCTGGCGCGTCGACTCTCCGGCGGCCGGCCAGCCGCTCTTCGACCCAGGCCAGCCACTCGTGCGATGGCCAGCCGTAGGGACGGAATTTCTCGGCTGTCCCCTGCCCCTCGCTGAAAAACATGGCCGTGTGCGCGCCCAGGCGGCTGGCCGCCGGGCTGTCCATCAGGTTGCTGGAGTCGGCAGCGCTCATCTGCATCAGCACGCGCAGCTCCAAGTCCCGCATCGTCTGGCGATCGAGCCAGCGGCTGACGCTGCTATACGAATCGCACCAGATCAGCGTGTGAATGCCGACGGCCGGTCCTTCGCGCAGGATGGTCGTCAACTGCCCCGCCGCCGCGACCGCCCCGTCGTCGCCAAAGCCGGAGATTCCAAAATCGTCGGACTTCTTCAGCTCGCGGAAACGGGACAGGTTGTGGATGATCAGGAAGATTGGTTCCGCAGTATGCTCGCCGGCGGCCAAGCGCCGCTGGGCCTCGGCAGCGATCCGGCCCACCGCTTGTGCCGCATCGCGGGGAGATGCGACGATCGCATCGAGGTCCATCCGCTGGCAGACGCGCTGCCAGAATCCGGCCTCGGGTGAATCGGGACGCGCGCCGTCGAGAATGGTGAAGGAGGGGAGACCTGCGGTCGGACCTGAAGGCGGGGTCGGGAGACCCGCGCCTAACGGCGACGGCACACGGAGTGTGCCTGCTACTTGCGCGGCCAGGCTCACCAGGCAACTGTGCAGAATCCCCAGCGCCATCTCTTCGTGCTGGCCGACGACGAGCAGGTTGCTCCCCCCTTGCCTTCGTAAGGTAATGGCGGTCGGGTCCTTGATCGCCACGGCCGCGCCCAGCCAGGCGGTTGGCGCGGTCGAGCTGATGGCGGGTAGGCCGGCGTTGAGCATGTCCCGCAGCCGCGGGTTGTCCGCGGCATCGGCGGCCACGTTCCCCTCGAACACGGTCGGCGGCGGATGCGACTCGCCACGCGAGCGGGCCAGTTCCGACAATTGCCGCAGGTAGTCCTCGCGCTCGTGGTCGGGAAGCCAGACGATCTGGAACGGGTGATTCCCCTCGAACAGGCCGTTGGCGTCGTTGTAGATCGCCTCGCCGGGCCGGCTCAGCAGCCGAGCCGCCGTGTTGTCCTCGCTGAGGATCAGGTGGGCGTCCGACTCGCTGCACTGGAGGGCGATCCGCACCGCCATCTGGCCGATCGTGCTGCGGGCCAGCGAGTACGCCCCAGCCAGCGTCTGCGAGCCGAGCAGCACGTGAATGCCGAAGGCCCGCCCCTGCCGCACCAGGCGATCGAGGAGCAGCGACGCGTCGTGCGAGATTTTGTCGTCGCTGGTGAAAAACTCCTGGAACTCATCGATGACCAGCACGATTCGCGGCATGGGCGTTTGCGGAGCGGCATTGCGAAAGCCCTTCACGTCCTGCACGCCTTGCTTGCGGAACAGGTCGCCGCGGCGCTTCAGCTCCAGATCGAGCCGCTCCAGCACGCTCAGGCCGAACTCGCGCTCGCTTTCGATGGCGATCACGCGGGCATGCGGCAATTGCTGCGCCGCGTAAGCCTTGAACTCGACCCCTTTCTTGAAGTCGATGAGGTAGAACTCCAACTCGCTGGGGGAGTAATGAATGGCCAGGTTGGTGATCAGCGCGTTGAGGAGCGTCGATTTTCCGGACCCGGTTTTGCCGGCGACGAGCACGTGCTGGCTCGTCCCTTTGCCCAAGCGAAGGTATTGGCGCTTGGTCGCGCCGGCGCGGCCCAGCGGGACTTCGATCTCGCTGCGGCTGTCGGCCGACCACCACGATTCGGGCGGCGGTACAACGGTTTCGAACGGCACTTCCACGCGAGCGGCGTCCTTGGCGTAGCGGCCGACGGATCGCACGATCTGCGTGAACCGCTCGTCGTCGGGGGGCGCGTCGAGTGACAGCGGCAGCCCAGCCAGGTCGTCGTACTTCCAGCGGAACCGCCCTTGCTCGGCATCCCAGGCGACGGTCGCCGCCTGGGCTTCCAGGTCGGCCAGGTCGAAGTTCCGCGGCAGCTTCAATTTTTCGTCGGTGCTGATGAGCGTATACACGCCGCAGCGAGCGCCGCTGGAAGCGATGCTGACCAGCCGCCGCGCGGCCTCCTCGGAGAAGTTGGCCGGGAAGTTGGCGATCACGAGAATCTGGAACGGCTCGGCGACTTCGCCGGCGTGCTGGTTGTACTGTTGGATCGAGGCGAACTCGTTGCGCAGATATTTCTGGATCACGTTCTCCATGTGCTCGGTCAGGTCGGCCAGTCGCTTGTTGATGTGCGCGGCTTCGGTCCAAATGCGGCTGGACACGAGCCGCTCGTCGTAATCGGCCAGGTGCATGAACATGGAAAAATTCTGCCCCAGGCCGACCGAGTCGATGATCGTGAAGCGGACTTTGCCTGGCGGCAGCGACGTCACCAGCCGCAGCATTACGTTCTGCATCGCACGCATGGCGGCCTCGCGGCCGTCCCCTTCGCTCTCCAAAAGGAGCGAGGGGCACTGGGGATACGACAGGACCGCCGGCAACTCAAAGGCCTCGCGGTGGCTGGGGCTGAGCGCGGCCGAAGCCCCGGCCGCGGGGACGGCAAACTCGAACCGGCCGAAGCGAATTGCCGCCGGGTCGGCACTCGGCTGCCCGTTATCTGGCGCCGGTTGTGCTATTGCCGCGGGGCGCCACCGCTGCCAGTCGATGCTTTCCCACGGCGGGGACTGTGCGGCGCAGTAGGCGTTCATGTCGGCGGCAGCCTGGCTGAGCTCGTCGAGGCCCGCCTGCCACTGGGCGGCCAGCTCGCGCAGCTCGACAGCCATCTGCTGCTCGGCAGCGGCCCGATCGCGGCCAAAGCCCGCGCTCAGCTCCACCAACCGCCGCTCGAATTCCTGCTCCAGCCGCTCGATTTGGGCGGGGAACTTCGCTTCGACGTCGGCGAGCTGCTGCTCGAATTTCCCCTCGATCTCTTGACGCTGGGCGGCGAATTTTTGTGTCGCCGCCTGGACGCGCGAGCGGTATTGCTCGTTCTGCTGGTGGCGGCTGGCCTTGTACTCGGTTTTGACGGCCGCCAGATCTTCGTCGCGGCGGCGCACCAGCTCGCGGTACGCGCCCTCCGCGGCGGTCCTGGCCGCGGTCAATGCGGCGGCAAGTTGCCCGCGCGCGTCGGCCACCGCCTGCTGAAATTCCGGCACGATCCGCAGCGTCTGTCGCCGGGCGATGGGCAAAAGCACCAGACGCAATATCAGGACCAGGGCGGTCGCCGTGACCAGGCTGCCGCCGATGATCCATCCCCATCCCAATGACAAGCTCCACAGCAGCAAACCGACGAGCGGCGCCACGAAAATAAACAGCAGGATCAGCCAACCGTCCTCCAGAAACCGGGCTGCCGGCAGATTTTGCAGCTCCGCCAGCTTCGCAAACGCCCGACTTATCGCCGCCGAATGACGCTCGAGGTGCTCCTGCCTGGTCAGGCCGCTGGCGGCCTGCGGAGGAGCTAACGCCTCGTCGGGCCACGGGCCGCGGCGACGAACCACGCTTTGCGTCGTGATGACCAGCACGCTGATCTCGCTGGCGGTATGCTCGCACTGCTGCTTGAACTGGGCAAACTCGCCGCGGGGAACGACCTCCTTCTCCTGGAATGTTGTCAGGATCGCCTCGCTGCGATGCTGGCGAAGGTTCCGTGCTGCTTCCCGCGCCTGGGCCCGTTCTTCGGTTGCCGTCTCGTGGAAGCGATCTTCCTCCTGCGCCAGAGAGCAGCCGGCCGTATCGCAGCCCGCGAATGCCAACTCCCGCGCCCGCTTATAGTCGGCAATCAGACGCGCGTGCTGCGACTGAAACTCAGCGAGTTTCTGGTCGCGCTGGGCCGCCAGACGGCGCGTCGCCTCGGCGGCCTGCGCGGACTGGCGCTGCTCAATCTCCGTTTGCTGCTGCGCTCGGCGGCTGGCCAGGCTGGTGAGCCGGGCAATCAGCTCGCGCTGGCGGGCGGTCGTTATTTCCTGCTTCGTCACGTGTCGCTTCCTCTGTCGGCTCGAGCGACGGAATTGTCGTCTTTCACTCTGCGCGAGCCGGCTCTCCTGTCCCCTGTCGGTCGTCGTCCTTTGAGGCGATTAAACCTCCCCACGGTCGTCAAGTTCCTGCTCCGCCGCTTCCAGCGCCTCGCTCAGGCGGTGAACCGCCGCCACGAGCAACTGCAATCGCGCAGGTATCGGCGCCAGGTGCGTCTGCTCGAATTGCTGACAGGTCCGGTCGTGCCAATGTTCCTTCGTGTCGGCCCAGCGTTCCTTCAGATCGCTAAATGCGTGGGTGAGCTGCCCCAGGCCAGTATTTAAATCGCAGATTCTCATGGGTGTGGGCTCTCTCCACTGGGGATGGTGGCAGGGGCTGAGGCCGCCGAAGCCCCTGCCGTGGCATCGCCGACTCCGCCACAGCCACCGCCACTGCCCGCTGGCGAGCCGGTCTGCTGCGCATACTTATCGAGCGCGGCGGACATTCGCCCCAGCGTCGCGACCACCCTCACCAGATCGTTTTCGACGTAGCTCCTGAGCTTGGCAACTTGCACCTGGAACTCCTCGACTTCCTTGCGAATCCGCACCTTCCAGCGCTTCACCGCCTGCACCTTTTCCTCGGCCAGTTGCAGCCGCCGTTTGGCCTTGTCCAGTGCCTTGCGTTCTGCGTAGCAGTAGCGGGCGTCGCTGCCGTCGATCGTCAATTCCTGCTTCTGGAGCGCCAGCCGCGCCTCGCTGACCTCGTTGGACGCCTTCTGCACCTGGTCAGGCCAGTAACGGCTGCGGTCGTTTTCGATCCAGTCCACCGGCCGGCGGGCCTCCAGCTCCAGCGCCACCAGCGCATCGTTCACCTCGCTGCCGAATTGCACCAGCGCGCTCTTGAGGCGCTCGAGGGCCTGGATCGACGTGATATTCGCGGCGGACTGCGACATGGAAGCTACGACTGGAGGTAATCCTCAATGTGCTGCGCCTTGCGGAGCAGGTACGGCACGTACTCGTCCCCCGCCTCGGCGAACCGCAGCAGGATCTTCATGTTGGCGTCGAATTGCTCGACGAATTTCTTGTGTTCCTGGTCGCGCCACGTCGAGCTGAGCGCGGCAAGCTGGTTGGCCAGCGTCGCGGCCCGATCGCGCAACTGATTGTTAAAATTCTTCAGGCTCTGGGCGAATTGCCGCAGCTCCTGGGGATCGACGACGGCCTGGGGCATGGTTCCTCGATTGCGGATTTGGGATTTCAGATTTCGGATTTCAGAGCCTAGACCACCACTTGCGGCATGCTTTCGAGCAGCCCCGCGGCATCGGAGTAGTTCGGATCGAGCTCGAGCAATTCTTCCAGGTAGCGCCGCGCCGTGCTCTTGAGCTTGACCCGCGCGGCCAGCTCGGCGGCCCGGTAGAGCGCCTCTTTCTTGCACGCGAGTTGCTCCGGCAGGAGCGCCGAGTCAGCGGCTAGTCGGTAATGCGCAAGCGCCTGGGGGTACTCGAAGAATTGCGCCCGGCACTGACCAAGCTGGAAGGCGGCGGCGGATTTTTGTGCGGCATCCGCGAGCGCTTCCTGAAACTGCTCGCAGGCGGCCTTGAGCTTGCCGGCCCGTTGCAAGCGCAGTCCCAGCTCGTAGCGGAGCGCCATGTTGTCCGGCTGGCGCTGGCAGCGGCCGGTAAACACCTCGATGGCAAAGCGATCGCGCTCGCTCCGCATCTGGGACAGCTCCGTGCGGGCCTGCGGCGTGTCGTTCCGCTCGGCCTCCTGGCGAGCAAATTCGATTTTCTTATCCAGCCGCAGCAGCACCACGTCTTCCCACAACTGGCGAACGCGCCAGTCGCCGGTGGCCTCCTTCCCCTTTTCCAGCAGCCGCTCGGCGTCGTACTCCCGCTCCTTGGCGAGATACAGCGGCACCAGTTTCAGATACGATTCGGCGTGCGACGGCTGATCGCGAATCGCCAATTCGAGCTGCTGGATGGGGGTCAGCTTGGGGCCGGGAATGTTCCTGGCTGGCGGCGCCCCCGCTGGTCCGTCGGCGGAATTGGCGTCCGCGCCATCGCCCGCGATTTCCTGGCCGCTACCGGCGGCTGGATGGTCGAGCCACGTCGACGCCAGCGCGGCAGGCTTCAGCCCCGCCTGATGCCGGTTCAATTCAATCGCCAGCCGGGCGACCGCCACCGCAGCATCGACATGGTCCGGCTGTGACTGGGCGAGCTGCTGCCAGCGGGCCAGCGCCTGCTCGAGCTGCCCCTTGGTCGCCAATACGTCGGTTTTCTCAGATGGCTCCTGCTTGGACGACGGCACACTGGCCATTACCTTCGCTCCGCACAATCCCCCTGACGCACGTCTATTTTATCACTGCGGCGCTGGGATTCGATACGCGCCAACTTCTGCGTCGCGCCAGCAACGGGCCTTGATGAGCCAAGTGCCTGGCCGGGCGACGATGCGGGAGGACAAATCAATTTCGGTTGATTTGTGTCGCTGGCAGGCGATATATTGCGGATCGGCGAGCGAAAGAAACGGCTCGCGCGCCACTTGCCTTGGCCGCTTGGGAGTCGGAATCATGTACTCCGAGCATGACCAATTTGCCGCTGGGCGGCTCACTAGACGCTTCATCCTGCGCAGCGGCGCGCTCGGCCTGGGGATGAGCCAGCTCGCGCGGCTCAGTCCGCTCTCGGCAGCGGCCGAGTCTCCCAAAGCAAAGTCGGTGATCTTCGTCTTTCTGACCGGGGGCCTCGCGCATCACGACAGCTTCGACATGAAGCCCGACGCGCCGGCGGACATTCGCGGCGAGTTCCAGCCGATCGCCACACGCGTGCCGGGCATCCAGATCTGCGAGCACCTGCCGCTCTTGGCCCAGCGGGCCGATCGCTATGCCCTGGTGCGGTCGATGCGGACCAACAGCGACGGGCACGAGCTGGCCTGCCACATGCTCCTCACCGGCCGCCTGGAAATGCCGCCGGGGTTTTCGCTCGACAGTGTTCCCGGCCCCAACGAGTGGCCGTCGATCCCCGCCAGCGTGACGTACGCCCTCCGCGATCGATCGACGCCGCTGCCGCCGGCCGTCGTCTTGCCGCAGCCCAGCGTGAACGAGGCGGGCAAGGTGCGGCCGGGGCAATATGCGGGCAAGCTCGGCCCCCACTGGGACGCCTGGCACGTGGACATCGCCTCCCCCTGTGCCCTGGGCAACGGGGCCTGCCCCGACTGCTTCCGCTTCGAAGGGACGCCCTTTGAGCACGGCTCGCCGACGATCTTCGACACGCCCCGCTTGATCCTCCCCGACGGCGGCGAAATCCGCCTGGCCGGGCGGATGCACCTGCTGGGCGACGTGCAGCGGCCGGGCCTGGAGCAAGTGGCCGGCCAGTTCAGCCGCCAGCGGCAGCAGGCCCTCGCCGTCCTGACCGATCCAAAAATTCGCAGCGCCTTCGAAGTGGAAAATGCCGACGAGAAGACGCTGGCCCGCTATGGCAAGAACAAGTTCGGTCTGTCGGTGTTGATGGCGCGGCGCCTGATCGAAGGGGGGGTGAAGCTGGTCCAGGTGAACCTCGGCAAAAACTCGACCTGGGACACGCACCGGCGAAACTTCGTCAATCTCAAGGAGAATCTGCTGCCCCCGCTGGACCGATGCATTTCGGCCCTGCTGGACGACCTGGCCGAGAGCGGCCGGCTGGAAGAAACGCTGGTGGTGGTGACGGGGGAATTCGGGCGGACGCCGAAGATCAACAAGGATGCGGGCCGCGATCACTGGGGACGGGTGAACACGCTGCTCCTGGCCGGCGGCGGTGTTGTCGGCGGCCGCGTCATCGGCGCGTCCGACCGCCTGGGGGGCGAACCGACGAGCGAAGTGCAAACGCCGGAGAATCTGGCGGCCACGGTCTACGAGGCCCTCGGCATTCCGCGCAGCGCCACCTGGACCGACATCGACGGCCGTCCGCACAAGCTATATCACGCGACACCGATTGCGGGGGTGATGGGGTAGGGGTTTGGGGAATCCAGACCGTGCCGCCCGCCGGCGGCAGATTTCTCACGCAGGGTGCCACCCACCGGGCTACTCATTTAAGCGATCCTCTAGTTTGACACTAATTCGCTGGGAAGGATTCCAACCGGCATCAATCGTGATGTATCGCCGCTTAGGTTCTACACTCCACTTGCGGCGCACTTCGCTCGGAACAAAATCGGCAGACTCAGGGACCCCCACAAAGACATCGTACGTGCCAGGAACGCAATATAGTGAATGCACCCCCTCGCGTCGAAGCGTAAACGTACCATCGATAGTTGATCGTCCTTCATACACTACAGACGGTTCTTGCGTCCTCACACATACGACCTTAGCAAATTGAATTGGCGTACCGTAATAGGTAAGCGAGCCCCTAACTACAGTCTTGTTACACACGCACCACCTTAAACCGGCAAGCCCAACTCCAATGATCGCTATGAGCCACAATAGCGTTGCAAGTCGAAACGTAAAAGATAGTCTAGTCATGTAGAGAGGCAGAAGCGGCCGGTGCCACCCGCCGTCGGTTCAGACTGCATTCCCAGGATGGCCGCAAACCTCGTTGAACGAAGCTGGCCAGGCACTTGGCAATCAGATCGAAGCTGTCGAGCAGCAAAAGCACAAACGTGACACTCGGTGGTGATTTGACGCGCGCGTCGCATAACCCGCCTATCTCACCATGATGTAAGTCGGTGAAGGCTGACGGAATGCGCTGAGCGTACGCTCGCTCAATCTCCGACCTCGCACGTCAACTCGCTTCAACGTAGAGATGCGGGTTAGTGCTAAAATACCATCGTTGGTAATGGCATTACGCCTAGATAACCAACCGTCGCATTGTCGAGTTATGCTAATCGTTAGTGTCTCCAAGTTCCGACATCGTGAAACATGCTCAAGACCGCGATCGGTAATTGAAACATCGGATAGATCAAGGCTACGCAAGCATTCTAGCTTTGGCAATGTGCTTAGACCATCGTCTGTAATTAATGTTCCTGCTAGATTCAATGACTCCAAACGTTGAAAATGCGGCAATAGTTTTGCCGAGTGGTCAGAGATACGAGATCCGGAAAGATCAAGGAACTTAATGTCGCCTAGCGGTAGAAACTGGGCCACAGTACGGTCGGTAACAAGTGTGAACCGATTGTCAAACGGGTTGGTTGGTCCGAAGTCACGTCGCCGGGCGGTTGGATTGAGAAAAACTCCAGTTACTTCGCCGTACCACAATTGGCGTTCTAGCTCGGCACGATTGAAAACTTCTGGTCGATCGTTCGCGACGGCATACGTTACCGTTCCGCCCATTGACTCGACAGTTGCTGCTGCACGATGTCTGGACTCGCCAGCGCTATACCATCGGCCAAACAATGCCGATGCCGCACAGGCGGCAGTCAGCGTGCAAAACAGGGCTCTTAACGATATCCGCAATCCATGTCTCCTTTGCGACTCAAAGCAGTTAAGTTGCCTGGACCACTCGCGGATGTCGAAGGAAAAGGCGGGCGGCGATGTCGGGATCGAAAGTTTGGCACTTTCGGCCACCGACAGTGGGAAGTGCGAATTCGGCGTCCATCACCGACGGGCCGCAAGCCGTATTCTGACAAAACGAGGCCCCGGCAGCAAACCCGGTTTCCGGGTGGCTGGCTCGCGGCCCAGCAGCGCGCGGGACGAGCGTGCGCGGTAAAATGTCGGCAATCGGAGCCCGCTCATGTTCAAGTTCACGATCCGCGAGCTGCTGCTGTTGACCGTGATTGTGGCGATGGGCGTGGCGTGGTGGGTGGATAGGAGCCGACTGGCTGGCATGGCAATTCTGTGGCAGTCTCGCGCCACCAAATTGACCGAAACCTATTTTGAGGACGGATGGAAAGTCATCTGGGAGGAGGATAGTGATAGCGGGACGATGACATGGCAATCCCGCCACTAGCTTGGCTTAGCGACGCGTATGCTTTCCGTTTAGGCAATCCCCCAGTCGTGCCCGCAGTGACCAAAGGTGTCACTCAGAGGGGGGCCCCCAGCAGCAAACCTTGGTCTCCGGTGATGGGCTCACGGTCGAGCAGCGCGGGGGACGATCCGTGCGCGGTACAATGTCGCCAATTGAAGCCCGCCGCACGGCCGGTGCCACCCGCCGCCGCCGATTGCGGGGGTGATGGGGTAGGGGTTGGGGGGCGGGGATTCTCACGCAGGGTCGCAGATGTCGGGGGAGGAAGGGAGTGTTGGGAGGACGACGGAAGTGAACCCACGATTTCATTTCCCGTAGCGTTCGACTAGCCTGCGGAGAATCGCGTCAATCAGAAATCCGATTGCCGCGATCACCATACCGATGACCGCTGCTTTGGCAACGTCTAACCATGTGACCGACGGCGCGGCACGGTCAAGCGCCTTTTGCATTGCGTCGGTAAGTTCGGACAGTAGACTCATTCGGCCCATGTTACACGTTGGAGCGGAATCGTGACTCGCGCTTTCGGTCAAGCGTCTTGAGTGTAGCAGCGATTGGGCAGTCGGCACTGTCAGCCGCGGGCTCCGTGGAGGGTCGTTTACGACTCTTTGCCTTTTCGGCCCGGCATTTATGCCGGGTGACGCAGGACAGCAAACACAATTCTGTTAGCCCCGTTTACGGGGCTTCAAATCGACGGCTTCAGCCGCCGGTGAACTGGCTCAAGCCGGCGGCAACAGCCCCGTGAACGGGGCTGATTCAAAACATTATTGCGCGTGTCCGGGAACCCGCCGTAAACGGCGGGCCGATAAAGCTAAGCCCCGTGAACGGGGCTCATTCGGCGTCGATCACCGACGGGCCGCAAGCCGTACTCTGACCGCCCGCTGTCCCGGCAGCAAACCTTGGTATCGGGTGATGCGCTCATGTTCAAGTGGCGCGGGGTGCGATCCGTGCGAGGTACAATGTCGCCAAACGGAGCCCGCCGCACGGCCGGTGCTACCCACCGCAAACTGTACTCGAAAAATGAGAATAGGCCAGACGACTGAGTTCGCTCGCCGGACATTGTCCGCCGCGATGGATGGGCATCTGCACTTCGGCATGCGCAATCGCATATGGGACGCTCTAGCAAGCGATTTTCCCGAGAATTGGGCGCATCGAAAGGCAGCTCTTGGCCATCTTGTTGCTTGCGAGACCCTACCCAAATGGAACGCCTTGCAAGACCTATCTCCAACGGACCGATCGTTGCCCTGCGACATGCTCAATGCATGCCGCGAACGAATTCTGGGCGCCGTTTCGGAAGCGGCAAGTAAAGAACTAGTCGGGCGGTATGACCGCTTGGTCGACGACTTCTACGTTGGATATGCGACGCCGGAACGGTTGAAACAAAGTGGCGGAAAATGGTCCACCCATGCACCCTATGCGGCACACAAGGCACTTGCAGGCGCCGCTTGGATGACGCTCCGGCTTGGCGATTACGACACGCTCGATGACATGGGTCCCGACAGCGATGTTCACTTTATTGCCTGTTGCGATCTAGCTGCCGAAAACGCCCGAGACGTATCTGTTGCCGACGAATGCCGCAGCTATTGGTTCCATTGGCTGGACGATCTGTTGCCCCGTGTATTGACCGACTATCACGAAGTCCAAGCGGCGCTCGTCGAATTCTAATGAATCGCAGTTGCGAGGTTCTTTCCCCATCCTTCACCTGCCCCTTTTTCCGACCGACGGCCTGGGCTTGTCGAGGAACTGGGCAGTGATCGATTGGCCTTACTCTGCGGGCCAACGTGCGTTGAGCTGCACCACCGGTGGCTGCAGGCCAGAAGCGCGATCCCTGCGCGGTACAATGTCGGCAATCGGAGACTTGCCCATGTTCAAGTTCACAATTCGCGAGTTGCTTTGGCTGACGGTGGTGGCAGCGCTGTGGATGGCGTGGTGGGTGGACCACAACAGCCTAGCTTGGCAGATCGAAGAAGAACCTATGGCGCCATTCTTGAAGCAGTTATTGACGGAGCGCGGCGTTAGGGTTCACCGTCTGAAGGACAGAAAAGCAATTGTCCATGACGAGTATGGGAAGAGTCGTTCCTACCGCTACTAAGCAGGCGAGTGGCGATGTCCGGATCAATCGTGTGTTGCCGTCGGCTGCCGACAGTGGGAAGTACGAATTCAGTGTCCATCACCGACGCGCCGCAAGCCGTATTCTGACAGACCGCTGCCCCGGCAGCAAACCGCGTTTTCGGTGACTCGCTCACGGCCCAGCAGGGCGGGCAACGATCCGCACGCGGTACAATGCGGGCAATCGGAGTCCCGCCCATGTTCAAGTTCACGATCCGCGAGCTGGTGCTGTTGACGCTGGTTGTGGCCTTGGCGGCAGGATGGATCATCGACAACCGTATCAAGGCCGCGAAGATGAAGTCGCTCCGCTGGGGCCTTGAGTGGGAGTTGGACATTAACGCACAGCTGCTAGGGCACGGCACTGGCGTCGTGCTGCCAGATGGAGAACCAGTGCGCTCCTCGGGATACCATGGTCCGATCTTGGGCGGGGCGAGCTGATACTTGCAGGGATTGAAACCATGCGCTTCACCATTCGCGACTTGCTCTGGCTGACGGTAGTGGCGGCGGTTGCGGTAGCGTGGTGGGTGGACAGGAGCCAATTGGAATCTCGGATCGCGAATTTTGGCCGAACATGGTCGAAAGATCTAGAAATTGGGCCAACCTTTCAGCTCGTCAAACGGAAAGTGTCTGCTGCGGCTCACTCCGAAGACCTTCCCAGCGATTAGCCATTTTGCCAACGGAATCACCGCGCACCCCACATTGATTGACATCCCGCCGCTCGTCCGCCACGATTCTCTTTGGTTTCGGACTCCACTTCTGGGGAGGGTGCTCATGAGCGCGCTAGGGCCTGCCGCGTTGCCCGCGGCCATCATTTCTCTGGTCGCCTGCGGAGCGATTTCCGCCTCGTGCCTCGTCGCTGCGGAGCCGCGGCGGATCGTCGAGGTCGAAGGCATTACCGAGTACCAGCTCGACAACGGCCTGAAGCTGCTCCTCTTTCCCGACGGCTCGCGACCCACCGTCACCGTGAACATGACGGTCCTCGTCGGCTCGCGGCACGAAGGGTACGGCGAAGGGGGTATGGCCCACCTGCTCGAGCACATGGTCTTCAAGGGGACGCCGACGCACCCCAACGTTCCCAAGGCGCTCCGCGACCGCGGCGCTTCGTTCAACGGCACCACGAATGCCGACCGCACCAACTACTTCGAGACGCTGCCGGCCACGGACGACAACCTGGAGTTTGCCATCCGCTTCGAGGCCGATCGGCTGGTGAATAGCTTCGTCCGCCGCGAGGACCTGCTCTCCGAGATGACCGTGGTCCGCAACGAGTTCGAGCGGAGCGAAAACTCGCCGCAGAGCCTGCTGGGCAAACGGATGATGGCCGCGGCATTCGACTGGCACAACTACGGCAAGACGACCATCGGCAATCGCAGCGACATCGAACGCGTGCCGATCGACAACTTGCAGGATTTTTATCGCCGCTACTA
>DASRJP010000361.1:0-3840 GCA_035649415.1 Pirellulaceae bacterium
GTCGGCAGCTGGAAGGCCTCGGAGATTTCGATTCCCTCCTCGACAAACGTGCCCCCGTCCAAAGTGCTCGATGACATGACTGTCTCCTGGATCTGACCGAATTAAAAAACGGGGCGGAGTAAATGAACAGAAGGTAACTAAGGAAACGAAGAGAGGGAATTTGATTGGCTTGGAATCTTTCTGCTTCCTTCGTTATCTTCGTTTCCTTCTGTTCATCTCTCTGGCGAGTGAGGTGCCTCAAACCGCAGACTCCAGCGTCTTGACCAGCTCGTCGATCGCGCCCTCGATCGTCTTTTTGACGCTGACCTTCACGCCGAACTTGTTCTGGTCGCAGACCTTGATCTGCGGGCTGTCCAGCCGCTTTTCCAACTCGGCTATCGCCGGTCTGGCGAACGCAACCACCTTGGCCGGCGTCTTGCTGGCCGACTTGTCGATGGTTGTGGCCGAGGCCCGCAGTCCGCCCAGCAGCTGCGTCAGCCCCTCCTCGGCGACCCAGATCATGTTCGGATCGTTCGACTTCAGCAGGGCCTCGGCCAGGCCAGCGAGCTGACCTTCCACCTTGTCGATCGCCTCGCGCAGATTCTTGCGGGCCGCGACCCAATTCTGCTTGAACTCGTCGACTTTTGTCTCGGCTTCCGACTTCGGCTGCTGCTCTTCCTTTTCCGATTCGCGCTCTTCCTGCTCCTGCTTGGCTTGCGGCATCGTCTCCGGTTGCGATGGCGCTCGGCTGGGCGGAGGCGGCGGCACCGGCGGCGGTGCGCTGCCGCCCTGGTCCTTGAGCTCCTTGAGCAGCGCGGCGACGTCCTTCAGCGACTGCTGCGCGCCGGCTTCGTCCTTGGCCTTCACCTGGGCCTTGAATGCGGCGACCTGTTGTAGCAAGTCGTCCTTCCGCTGCGGATGGGCCTGGACGGCAGCCTGAATCGCCGGCGTAAGCTTCTTCATCTTCGCCACCAGCTCGCCCAGCAGGTCGGTCTTCGGCGGCGGAGGCGCGGGGGGCGGAGGTTCGGTGCTGCTGCTGGTCGGTGGCGGCGGAGGCGGCGGCGGGCCCGAAGTGGGCGGCGACGTGCTCGTGGGCGGCTGCGTCGGCTTTTTCGGAGCGGGGAGCGGCGTCTCCTCGCCCTCCTCCTCGACCTCCTGGAGCTCTGGCACTACCGTCCACCTCGGCTTCAGCGTCAGGTCGGTCTGCTCGGAGATGAAGTCGCGGATCTTCTTGGGCGTGATGCTCGGTTCGGAGCCCACGATCTGGAACGACAGCTCCATCCCTTCGCCGACGACCACGCCCATGACGACCAAGGTGCCCTTGGCTTCACTCTTGGCCTTCTGGGCCTGGGCCTCGTTGATCTTTTTCCTGCGCACGATCAGCTTGACGACTTCCAGGCCCTTGGCGACCAGGCAGAAGTTCCGCGGCTTGCGTTTGCGGGCTTGCTGCAGGCCGTCGTAAAGTTCCTCGTCCACCGTCGTGGTATTGGGCATGCTCTGCTCCTAAGGCACTCCTCGCGGCGGCGGCATTGTAGCAACGATCACTCTACTAGCTAGAATTGGCGGTCGCTGGGCGAACTGCTCCTAAGGAACATCGAAATGTCCGACTGGCTGGCCGAAGGGGAAAAGGCCCCCGCCTTCACGCTGCAGGCCGACGACGGCAGCAAGGTCAAGCTCTCCGATCTGAAGGGGAGCCCCGTCGTGCTCTACTTCTATCCGGCCGACGACACACCCGGCTGCACGCGGGAAGCCTGCGCGTTTCGCGACCGTTCGGCCGAGCTCAAAAAACTCGGCGCGAAAATCTTTGGCATCAGTCCCGACGACGTCGCCAGCCACGTCAAGTTCCGCGACAAGTTCAAGCTGAACTTTCCGCTGCTGGCTGACCCAGACCACGCCGTCGCCGAAAAATTCGGCGCGTGGCGCGAGAAGAACATGTACGGCAAGAAACGGATGGGCATCGTCCGCTCCACGTTTCTGATCGACACCGACGGCGTCATCCAAAAAGTCTGGCGGTCGGTCAAGGTGGACGGCCACGATCAGGCGGTCCTAGCGGCGTTGCAGCAGCTGGGCAACTAGGCCCCAGCCCGGCAGCTGGACCTGTAAGCGCCGCCCTTAGCTCCTGGTCAACCGATGTTCTGGGCAACGGACTGGGGGTAAGGATAATTCCGGTCCGCCAAGCCGCTGCGCTGGCGGCTTTCGTCGAGCCAACCGCACTCAAGTCGTTGGCTCTCCGCTCCTTACGCGCTGAACCAACGTTTCAATCGTTCTTCGAGTTAGAAGGGTTTGAGGGACCGGGCGGGAATTATCCTTACCTGGGCGTCCGGACTGGCCAGCGCGGGGCACTCCGGCGTAGCGGAAATTATTCCGCCGCAAGCAGGCACCCAACGAATGGAGAAACAAGTCAGGACAGTCGCGCAGCACCACCTCTACTTAAACACTCGTCCACATAGAAAGTATCGTGCGGTTTGCCGCAATCTTGTTACTTTTCTCGGCGGGCCTCGGGTTTCGGAATTCCTTTGGCACGAAACTCGGCTCGCTTCTATAATCCGCGGCAGAACGCTTTGCCGGTGGGTCCATCTAGCCCCAAGGGTGGGACATGTTTCAGGCCTCAAGAAACGGGCCGCGGCTGCGCGGCTTTACGCTCGTCGAGCTGCTGGTCGTGATTGCGATCATCGGTGTGCTGGTCGCGCTGCTCTTGCCCGCGGTGCAAGCCGCGCGCGAAGCCGCCCGGCGGATGAAGTGCCAGAACCACCTCAAGCAGATCGGCCTGGCGCTCCACAATTACGAAGACACGTTCAAGACGTTCCCGCACGGGACGAATGCCTGCTGCTCGCCCCGCAACGACAATTGGATCATCATGCTCTTCCCGTTCCTGGAGATGAAAAATCTCTATGACGCCATGGACCACAACGGGTTTCTGCACAACACGCCAGTGAATGTGCAGATCGGCCAGAACAGCAAGCTGACGGGGTTGATCTGCCCGAGCGACGGCGCCGGGAACAACCCGATTACCGTGGGGTTCCCGGCGCAAAGCCTGTCACCCGCGCACGCGCTGTGGTATCCCGCCTGCATGGGGCCGACACACATGGATAGTTGCCCGTTCTGCCCCGCGGGGAGCACGCCGTCGGAAACGAATTTTTGCTGCCAGGGCAACAATTTCGGAACCAATGCCGGCAACGGTTTCCCCGTCGGCTCCTCCGTGGGAATGTTCGGCCGCTACTTCAAAGCGATACGAATTTCCGAAGTCACCGATGGGCTGTCGAACACCTTGATGGTCGGCGAGACGATTCCCAAACACTGCGTGTTCATCAAGGTGTTCACGCACAACTTCCCGCTGTCCGGTACAAGCATTCCCCTGAACACGATGGAGTCAGACAACGGCGTCGGCCAAAATTGGTTCCGCGTCTGCGGCTACAAGAGCTTCCATCCCAACGGCGCGAATTTCTGCCTGGGCGACGGCAGCGTGCGATTCATTTCGCGGTCGATCGACTATCGGCTCTACAACGGCCTTGGCACGCGGGCCGGCGGCGAAACGGTGCAACTTGATTAGCAATCCTGCACTGCGGCCGTTTCGTTGGACGCTTGTCGCGCTCGCCTGCGCCTGCGCGGCCGGTTGCGGCAACGGCATGCCGCGGACGGTGCCGGTGACGGGCCGCGTGACGTTCGACGGCGATGCGCCGCCGGGGCCGGGGACAGTCTATTTCCTGCCGCAGGAGGCGGCCGAAGGTTTTCCCAGCCGGCCCGCGACCGGCGATTTCGACAAGGAGGGCAACTACCAGGCCAAGACGTTCGATCCCGGCGACGGACTGATGCCGGGCAAATACACGATGCACGTCGAGTGCTGGCAGACGCCGCCCAACA
>DASRJP010000362.1:0-16073 GCA_035649415.1 Pirellulaceae bacterium
TGGGCGTTGCCGACCTGACCGATCTGACCTCCCGCTACTTTCTCGGCGTGCGGCTGAATTGCGCCCAGTGCCACGATCATCCGTTCGTCGCCTGGAAGCGGCAGGACTACTGGGGGATGGCGGCCTTCTTCGCCCAGATTCAGACCCCCGGCCGCCCCAAGATGGTCTACCAGGCCGGCGTGAAAGACGATCCAAAAATGACGCTGGCGTCGCTGGCCGGCGGCGATGCGATCGACGGCTTTCTCTCACTGCCGCCGACGTTTCTGGATGGCAATGCGTTGAAGGCGGAGGAGGGTCAGACGCATCGAGCGGCGCTCGCCGCTTGGATCACGTCTCGCGAGAATCCGTATTTCGCCCGGGCGACGGTCAACCGAATGTGGTGGCATTTCTTCGGCCGCGGGATCGTCAATCCGGTGGACGACATGCACAGTGCCAATTCGCCGTCGCACCCCGAATTGCTGGAACTGCTCAGCCAGCGGTTTGCCGAGTCCGGGTTCGATCTGAAATTCCTTTGCCGAGCCATCGTGAGCAGCCGCACGTACCAGCAGACCAGCCGCCCCGGCGAGCAGGCCGACGACGAAGCCAGGCTGTTCGCCCGCATGTCGATCAAAGTGCTCTCCGCCGAGCAGCTCTACGACTCGCTCGTGGCAATTCTCGGCCCGCCGGCCAAGTCGCCGGGAATCGACGTGCGACTGGGCGCGCGATACGAATTCTGTCAGTCGTTTGCCGGAGATGGCGATCCCGAACCAACTCGCTACGACCGGGGCATTCCGCACCTGCTGCGGCTGATGAACTCGCCGCAATTTGCCGGCCGCAGCATCACCGCCCTGGTCTCGCGGGTCGCAACGCCAGATCGCTCGCGGGATGAGGTCGTCCACGAGCTGTTCCTGTCGATCCTTTCGCGCCAACCGACGGACGCAGAACAGGAACTGGTACGAAACCAACTGGCCGGCGCCGACGCGTCGCCGCAGACCGTCTACCGGGAACTGGCTTGGGTGCTTCTCATGAGCAGCGAGTTTTCGCTGAACCACTGAATCCAAGGAAACGGCCAATGTACGACAACATCACGCGACGCGGATTTTTGTCGCTCGCCGCAGCCGGCGCGACGCTGAGCGGCTGGCTGGGGCGGCTGGCTGCACAGGCGGCCGAGCAGCAGCAGTCCAAGTCGTGCATCCTGCTGTGGATGTCCGGGGGGCCGAGCCATCTCGATACGTTCGATCTCAAGCCCGATGCCTCCGATCGTGTCCGCGGCGAGTTCCGGCCGATCGATACGTCTGTGCCGGGCATTCAGATCAGCGAGCATTTCCCAAAGTTCGCGCGGCTCATGGAGCACGCGGCGCTCCTCCGCGGCATGAGCACGGTCGAATCTGACCACCAACTGGCGACGTACCACGTCCACACCGGCTACCAGAAGCGGGCCGGCGGAATCACTTTCCCCAGCCTGGGTGCCATCACCTCGCACGAGCTGGGCCAGCGCGATTTTCCGCTGCCGAATTTCGTTTGCGTCGGCGCCGGTCCCCGTCACGCCACGCGCTCTGGCTTTCTGGGACCGGACCATCAGCCGCTCGACGTGATCAACCCGGACCGCGGGACCGAAAATCTCGCCCCATTGATCGGCACAGCGGAATTCCAGCGGCAACTGGAGCTGCTGCGACGTTTCGATGCGTCATTTCAGGACGCCTACCGCGCCGAAGCGGCCCAGGCGCACCGGTCGGCCCTCGAACGGTCGGTGAAGCTGATGACCGCCGAGCAGAAAAAGGCCTTCGACCTGTCGCAGGAGCCGGACACGGTGCGCGAGCGCTACGGCCGCGGCAGCTTTGGCCAAGGGTGCCTGATGGCGCGGCGGCTCGTTGAATCCGGCGTCCGCTTCGTGGAAGTGATGATGGGGGGCGGCGTCGGTTGGGACACCCACCAGGCTAACTTTCCCCGCACGCGGGCCCTATCGCTCGAAGCCGACGCCGGCATGGCAGCATTGATCGAGGATCTCAAGGAGCGCGGCCGACTCGACTCGACGCTGGTCATCTGGATGGGGGAATTCGGGCGCAGCCCGCAGATCACCAGCGGCGGCGGGCGCAACCACTGGTCCCGCGCCTGGAGCAGCGTGCTGGCCGGCGGCGGCATTCGCGGCGGGCAGGTGATCGGCCGCACCGATCGGGATGCGGCCGAGGTGGTCGAGCGGCCGATCAGCGTCACCGACTTTCTGGCCACAGTCTGCTCGATTCTGAAGATCGACTACACCCGCCAGAATCGCGCCCCGGGCTTCGACCGGCCGATCCCGATTGTGGACACGAGCAAACAGCCGCAAGTCATCTCGGAATTGCTGTAGCCGAACAGGGAGGCGGCTGGGCGACGCGAATCTTCGTTTGACCCTGCCCAGCGCTTTGACGTAAGCTCAGGGAGGCGCCAGCGCTCGCTGCGCGAGCGCCCAGGCCGTTTCCCTTCGCAGCGACGAATCGACTTCATGCCCGCCGAGTTTGATCCCTACTACACCTGGCTCGGCATTCCGCCCCAGGAGCAGCCGCCCCATCACTACCGCCTACTGGGGATTCGGCCCCTGGAGGCGGACCGCGACGTGATCACACACGCGATGGACCAGCGGATGTCCCACCTGCGAACGCTGCAAAGCGGAAAGCACTCGGAGCACTCCCAGAAACTGCTGAACGAGGTCTCGGCGGCCGCCGTCGTGCTGCTCGATCGGGCGAAGAAGGAAGTCTATGACGCCGTCCTGAAGCAGCAATTGGCCCAGGCCGCGGAAGTATCCTCCCCGGTTGTGCCGCCCCCGCTCCCCTCTGGCATCAGGCCGCCGGACAGTCTTAAGCCGCCGCCCTTCGCCGGCCGAAAGCAGGCGATTGCGCTGCCGCTGATTGCCGCTGGCGCGGTCGCCGGTGGTCTGGCAGCATTGGTATTGCTGCTCGTCGCGCTGGTGATCGGCGTACGCCTATGGAGCCCAAGGGAGGCGATCGTTTCCGCGGACAAGCAGCACGAAGTTGCGGCTCGGCAGCAGCCGCCGGCTTCTGAGCCCGCTGCCGAGTTGCTGGAAAAGAACCCGCCGGCGACGGAATTGACTCACGATCCTTCATTGACCGCGCCGGAAACGTCCATTCCCAGCCGGTCAATGCCGCCGGCCGGCGAGCCGCGCGGCGCGAATCTGCCATCGCCTGAGCCTTCTCCGACCGCCGGCGGCAATTCCGACTTTCCCGCGTCGGTGACGCCGGCGCCCAATCCCGCGCAGGCGGCACCGGCGCCTGCCGAAAAAAACACGCCGGTCGAGTCGCAGCCACTGGCAGCCGCGCCGCCGTCGGCTGCCGAGATCGAAAGCGCGCGGGGCAGAATCAACGAGATATTTGGCGTTGAAGCCAGGCAGGCAAGCAAACCGGAGGACAAGCTGGCGCTGGCCCAAAAAATGTTCCAGGTTGCCAGCGAGACCAGCGGCGACAGCGCCGCCAGATTTGTTTTGCTCGACGAGGCGCGAAAGATGCAGGCCGCAGCGGGGGACGTGGACCAGGCGCTGGCCACAATCTCGACGCTGGCGGAAGAATTTGGCAACGACTTGCGGGAGCTGCAACTGGCAACCTTGACGGCCATGTCCGATGTACCGCTTCCAGTGGAAAGGCGGGACCAGCTTGCAGCCGCCGTATTGACGCTGATCAATCAGTCCGTGGCAGAGGAAGAGTTCGCCGCGGCGGAAGAATTCGCAAAGCTGGCAGTGAAGGCCTCGGCCCGCACTGGCGACGTGAATCTGCGGCGGGCGATCGTGCAAAGGCGGGCCGATCTGACGCGGCTAAAGGACGAATTCCACGCGGTCGAGCAGGCCCGCCAAAAACTGGCGCTTGACGCAAGCGACCCGGCGGCCAATCTGATCGTGGGAAAATTTCTCTGTTTCGCCGTCGCCGATTTCGAGCAGGGTGTGCCCCATCTAGCTCTTTGCGGAAAAGAGCCCTATGCCGCGGCCGCTCACGCCGACCAGGACGCCAAGCAACGAGACCCGCTCGCGACGCTGAAAGCCGGCGACGCCTGGTATGCCCTGGCCGAAAGTGTCAGGACAAGCGACAAGGAGCTGGTTCCAGCCGCGCTTGTCCGTACGCACCATTGGTACGAGTTGGCGGTGCCGCAGCTTACTGGGCTCGACAAGGCCCGCGTGGAGAAGCGGCTGCAAGAAATCGGCCTCGTCGCCTCCCCGCTGCGCACCTCACAGGGGTCCGAAAACTCGCCGGCCAAGGTCAAGGGAAAGAAAGGGAAGCGGAAAACCAAGGCGCCGCAATAGGCTGCGACCAATACACCGAAAGCGCCTGCGTCAGCGCGGGCGCCTCGACCTCCGATCGTGCAACTCTTCATGCAAGTCAGTCGATTCCGTCCGACTGTGGGCTGCCACAACACTTTGATAGACGTCGGGGAAATTCTGCACGAGCGGCCAGAAGCTCTCCAGGGCCTCCCGCCGAGCGATCGACGGCATCTTGAGGAATTGCGCTAGTATCGCCTCGGCACGCTCGGGGGGACTGCCGCCCTCGGCTTCATACGCGCGATAGAGCGCATGCAAGCACAGCCAGAATTCATTGGCCGACTTCATGTGCGAACCCCCGCGATAGCAAGTGGCCAGCATCACAGAGGAGTTACTCATTGTGGTGCGGCATCACCCCAATGGCAATCGCCCAGCCGCAGCGAAAAGGATAGCGTCAGCTCCTTTCGTCGTCCCGACGTATACAGCCCTGGTCAAACCGCCTCGGGCAGTCCCCAAATTCGCGGCGTGGCAATTTCCAGACAATTGCCGGCCGGGTCGCGGAAGTAAAGAGAGTGGCCGCCGCCGGGCCACTCGACAATCGCTTCGATGGCGATGCCGCGGGAAGTCAGGTGCGCCTGCCACAACGGCAATTCGTGTTCTTGGGCCGCAAAACAGACATGTCCCGGGCCGGTGGTGCCGTGGGGCGGGATTTTTCCGTCGGGCTGGCTGCTGGCCCGCGCGTCGAAGAGCAGGAACATCTGCTGCCCGCAGCGAAAAAATACGTGCCGCCCCTCCTGCCGGTCGTGCAGTTCCAACCCCAGAGCGTCGCGATAGAAGCGCTCGGCCTGATCCAGGTCGTCCACGCACAGGCAGGTTTCGAGAACTTGTTGAGCGCGCATGATGCGATTATCGCGCCCCAGCCGCGGGCGGAGCAACCGGCATCGCAGCAGACAGTCGCGTCAGCGAGGGAAATCGGCCCCTTTCAGACGTGCCTCACTGACGCTTCGGGTTTGTGTTGCTAAACAGCCACTTTTTTGCCGCCGCAAGGGCTGGAAATCGCCTGAGCGTGGTCGTAGACTCTGTTCCTGGCGGGAGTCGGCCTTTCGGCCACGTGCGACTGTTCCTGGTTCTTATCCCCGGTATTCGGGAAGCGGAGGTTGATTATGGGCGATCCTCATGGCGGGCATAATCCAGCCCCAGCTGGCGCGAAAGCCAGCCCAGTCAGGTTGGTGGTGCTGCTTGCGATTCTGGCCATCCTCGTGGGAGCGCTTGGCTTTGACTGGTTCGTTGCCAAACCGGGGGTGGAGGCGGCTGATCGGACTCTCAAGAGCGCAGCGGAGAAAAATAATTCGGTCGGCTTCACGAAAAACGTGTCTGCCGCCGAGAGAGACAAGCAACTGGCTGACAGCCTGCTCGACAGCGCCGACGTCCAGCGAATTCTCAACAAGTCGCCCGCGAAGACCGTCAAGGGGGACGGTTACATGATCGAGGTCTACCGCTGGTGGGGATATGTCCCGCTCAGCCGGCATTACATGTCGGTCGTCTATCTGGGCAACGAGGCGAACTTCCGCTACAGCACCCACTACGTCAATAGCCCCGCACCGGCCGAATCGCTCCCCGGATATGAACGTCCGCCGCTGGCATACGAGGAGCCGGAGGGCGTGGCCAAGGCGACTGCGGAGGGCAAGACCGGCACAGGCGGGGGGCCCGGTGGCAAAGGCGGGGGGCCCGGTGGCAAAGGGGGAAAAGGTGGTAAGGGGAAAGGCGGGAAGGGGGATCGACCTCCCACCGAGGGCGCTGCTGCGGGCATCGCCACAGAAGAGGCGCCGAGCGAGACCAAGGCGGGCGCTAAAGAAGGGGACAAGCCAGCTTCAGAAACGCCAACCGAAGAAAAAACCCACCCCGACAAACCCGAATCGAAGTCCGGCGAAAAGCCCGCGACAACGAAGGATGAGCCCCAGACGAAAGACGGGGACAAGCCAGCGGCAGAAAAAAAGGCAGATGAGAAGAAAGACGACGAAAAGAAGACCGACGAGTAGTTCTGCGTGACGACGCGGCACTACCCAAAAATAGCGGGTGACGGTCGTCCGTCACCCGTTTTTTTTGTCGTCGATAAGGTGCCGCAGACGGGGTAAGTTTCTTCGGACCGACCCTTACTCTCCTGGAGATCACCAACATGCGCTCTCCCGTTCTAGCTGCACTGTTACTGGTCGTCGCCCCGCTGAATGCCGCTGAGCCCAAACCCGAGGAAGGCTTTACCTCCATCTTCAACGGAAAAGATCTCTCTGGCTGGGTTCTGATGGGGGACGCCAAAGGCTGGAAGGTCGTGGACGGCGTGATCCACTCTGACGCCGGCAATAATGGCCAGTGGCTGCGGAGCGAAAAGGAGTACGGCGACTTTGTGCTGAAGCTGGAGTGGAAGGTCTCGGAAGGGGGAAATAGCGGGGTCTTCATTCGCTCCAAAAAAGAGGACGCACCCTGGGTCACCGGCTACGAGATCCAGATCAGCAACCCCAAACAGGACGAGTCGCACTGCACCGGCTCACTGTACTCCTACGTACCGGTGAAGAAGCGGCCCGACGAGTCCGCTGGCAAATGGCACACATTCGAAATCACCTGCCAGGGCTCGAAAATCAAGGTCGTCTCCGACGGCGTCGAATGCATCGACTACGATCAGGCGACCGGAGAGAAGACCAAGGACAAACCGGTGAAGGGCTACATCGGACTTCAGGACGCCCATGCGGCGGCCGGGAACACGATCGAGTACAGGAACATCAGGATCAAGGAACTGAAGTAGTCGCACACGGTTGAATGCAGATTGCGTAGTGCAGAGTGGCGGCACGTCGACTCCGCATTCTGCACTCTACACTCTGCATTCCGCATTCCGATGACCAGGCCGTCCCCCCCGCCGCTCGACCCTTCCCGCGTTCGCGAGTTGGCGCTGGCCGTTGTTTCTGCCGACCGTTTTCCGCACCTGGCGACAATCGACGGCGACCAGCCCCGGTTGCGCCCCGTCTCGCCAGTCAAAACCGACGAATTCACCGTCTACGTCGCCAACCTTCGCGCCTATCACAAAACGCAGGAGATTGCCGCCAATCCCAAGGTCGAACTGTGCTACCTCGACGACGGGCACAACCAGGTCCGCATTACTGGCACTGCCACGATACTTACTGACCGCGGTCTGCTCGAGGAAATCTGGAACAGCAACCCGCTCCTCCGCCAGTACCTCGGCTCGCTCGACAACCCAGAGCTGATCGTTTACCGCATCGATCCGACGCGCGTGCGATACATGCAGGAGTGGGCGCTAGAGTATTACGAGGTAGCGCTCCGCTAAACAACGGGCGGCGGAGTCACCAGTCCGCGGCCCGATTGCAACTGAGGCTGCTTACTGTCCCGCGGCCGCAATCCGCGTATCCCGCTCATGCTGGCGGCGATATTGTTCGGCCGCCCGTCGCTTTTGAGCACTGGCCAGGCGACGGGCTTTCTTTGCCTGGCCCGCATTCGCCTGCCGGAGAGTCTGCTCATAGTACGCCTGCTGCTGCGCGCGCTGCATCCGCTGCTGCACGATCACATCAAAAGTCCATGAGCCGGGGCCGGTCAGCAATTGTCCCCCGGCGGGCACAATGACTGGGGATCCTCCCGTTCCGCCTTGCATGCCGCCCCCTCCTCCGCCGCCGGCGCACTGGCCATAGACATCGAAAGCTCCAAGCCCGACCAGCAACAACAAGGCGAGCCCGGCCCAAGAAAAGAATCTCATCGAAGTGCCTCCTTTGGCCCCGGGGTAGAACGGGGTCCAGCTTTGCAAGCGCCCCTGTTCCGCGCTCTTGCCGAATGGCATTCAAGACTACCCATTTCGAACGTAGCAGACCGAAGAACGGCCTTTAAAGCCTCACTTCCCTTCCAAATACGCCACGACCAAAGCCATGTCCGCCGGCGTGATGCCGCTGATTCGGCTGGCCTGAGCCAGGGTGATTGGGCGGATGCGGGCAAGCTTTTCGCGAGCCTCGAAACGGAGCTGCTTGATGATCGTGTAATCGAAGTGCGGCGGTATCGCCTTGCCGGACAGCCGCTGCATCCGCTCGACCTGCTGCTCCTGCCGGGCGATGTAGCCGGCATACTTGATGTCGTATTCGACCTGTAGTGCCGCGTCGCGGGAGACGGACGCCAGCGCAGGTTCGTACACGAGCACGTCGGACCACGTGACCTCCGGGCGCTTCAATGCCGAGTGGAGAGTGCAGATGGCAAAGTTTTGAGGCGAATCTCCATTCTGCAAACTGCACTCTGCATTCTGCACCAGTTCCATTACCCGCTCGATTTCCGCCACCTTGCCCTGATATCGCTGCCAACGTTTGTCATCCACCAGTCCGGCCCGACGGCCAATTGGCGTCAAACGCCGGTCAGCATTGTCGTGTCTGAGCAGCAGCCGAAACTCTGCCCGGCTGGTGAACATGCGGTAAGGCTCGTCAACGCCGCACGTCACCAGATCGTCGATCAGCACGCCGATGTACGCCTCTTCCCGGCCAAGGACCAGCGGGGACTTGCCTTGAAGCTTCAAGGCGGCACTCGCCCCGGCCACAAGTCCCTGAGCAGCGGCCTCTTCGTACCCAGTCGTCCCGTTGATCTGGCCCGCGAAGAACAGGCCGCTGACCAGCTTTGTCTCCAGCCAAGGCCAGAGTTGATCCGGCGGGCAGTAATCGTATTCCACCGCGTAGCCGTAGCGCATGATCTGCGCCTGCTCGAGGCCGGGAATCAGTCGCAGCATGGCGTCCTGCACGTCTCGGGGCAGGCTGGTGGAAATGCCGTTGACGTAGACTTCCTGCGTGTGGCGTCCCTCGGGCTCGAGAAATAGTTGATGGCTTTCCTTGTGGGCGAAGCGGACGACTTTGTCTTCGATCGACGGGCAGTAGCGCGGTCCGCGAGACTGAATCTGACCGCTATACATCGGCGCGCGGTGCAGGTTGGCTCGGATCAGCTCGTGGACCTGCGGATTGGTATGCGTGATGTGGCAAGGGACTTGATTGGCCGCGATCTGGCGCCGCTGTGCTTCGGTCGTCAAAAATGAAAACGGCTCGGGATCGTCGTCGCCGGGCTGAAGCTCAGTGCGGCTGAAGTCGATCGTTCGGCCATTGAGTCGGCAAGGAGTGCCGGTCTTGAAACGCTCGACGCGAAAACCAAGCTGATGCAGAGCGCCGCTGATCCCGGACGTTGTTCCTTCGCCGGCGCGGCCGCCGGGCGTTTTCACTTCGCCTGTGTGCATGATGGCCGAGAGGAACGTCCCGGTCGTCAGGATGACAGCGTCGGCATGGTACTCAACGCCGCCGCGGACGCGAACGCCGCGGATGCGGGCCTGTGGTGAGTGGTCGGCGACTGTGAACTGCGGACCTTCAACTTTGGACTCGAAACCTGAACCCTGCACCCTGAACCCTGAACCCTCCTCCACCAGCAGGTCCTCCACCACCTCTTGCCGCAACGCGACGTTGGGCTCCTCTTCCACCAGCCGCTTGACTTCGAACTGGTACGCTTTCTTGTCCGCCTGTGCCCGAGGGCTGTGCATCGCGGGTCCCTTGCGGCGGTTGAGGAGACGGAACTGAATACCGGTGGCATCGATGGCCCGGGCCATGACGCCACCGAGGGCGTCGATTTCGCGGACGATCTGCCCCTTGGCCACCCCGCCGATGGCTGGGTTACAACTCATCTGCGCGACGGTGTCGCAGTTGGTCGTCAGCAGGGCGACGCGGGAACCCATCCGGGCGGCAGCCATGGCGGCCTCGACCCCGGCATGCCCAGCGCCGACGACGATTACGTCGTAGTGGTAGGGGGTAGACATCGAACTCATCGTAGGCGGGGGCAATTTGGCTGGAAAGCGGCGCTCCGGTCGCAAATCAGGATGCAGGGAATAGTGGCCCGGCTCGCTCCGAATCGCTAATAGGGCCGGTTATAGGGGATAACCGGACAAGCTGGCAATTTGTTGACCCTGCACAGTTTCGGTAACTATACTGGGAAGCGAGTTTGCCGAGCGGAGGGGGGACAAAACGTTGTTTGCACCCTTGCGCTCGCCGGGCGTTGCTGCCGGGTCCTTCGTTACGAGTTGATTTATGCACCGATTTCGGTATCTGCTCATCCTATTGCTCGCCCTCCCACTGATTGGCATGTGGGCCGCGTCGGCAGCCGCGCAAAATCGCACGCGCCCCCTGGCAGCAGGAATCCTGACGGTCATTCCACCCACTCCGGTCGCCGAGGAGACGTTCTCCGGGCCGCTCCCGCTCGTGGAAATTCCGGCTAACATTCCTGACCTCGAGTACACGCCCAACTTCGAAGGGAAAACGGCCACGGTATTCGATCGGGCCAAAAACGTGACCCTACGCCGCGGCATTTGGAACCTGGAATTTGCCTTCAAGCCGATGCGGATGCTTTACGTCGATGTGCCGCAGCCGACCGGCAAGATGCAGCGAAAGTTGATCTGGTACCTGGTATACCGGGTAAAGAACAACGGCGGGCATCTGGCCGTCAAGGAAGAGAAGCGTCTGTTCCAGGACACTATAGAAGAGATCACGTACAAGACCGAGGAAGTCGATGAGTTGACCGAGACGGTGACGACACAGGATGGGCAGACCGCGCAGCAGCCGATGAAGCTCCGCTTTTTTCCGCATTTCGTGCTGGAATCGAAGGAATACGACAAGGCATATTTGGACCGCGTGATTCCGGCCGCGCTCGAGCCGATTCTCGATCGCGAATTCCCGCCGCAGAGCCGGCCTGAGGATTTTCGACTTTACGACTCGCTGACGATCAGCTCGGTGGACATCCCGCTCAGCGACGAGCGGATCGACCGCAGCGTGTGGGGCGTGGCAACCTGGGAGGACGTCGATCCGCGGATCGACTACTTCGCGCTTTACGTGCAGGGCCTGACGAACGCCTACAAGTTCCAGGATCAGCCCGGCCAGTACAAACAGGGTGACGCACCAGGCACCGGCCGCACTTTCGTGAAGAAAACGCTTCAGCTCAACTTCTGGCGGCCGGGGGACACGATCGAGCAGAAGGAAGAGGAAATCCGCTACGGCTGCCGGCTGGAAGAAGACCCGATCGAGCAGCAGAAGATCTTCAAGCTGTACGGCATCGACAAGCCTATTGACCATCTTTGGCTGTATCGGTAGCCTTGTAAGTTCCCACTGAAAACGCGAGCGGCCGGGTTGACTTTCATCTGCCGGTCGGCTTGTGATCTAACTGCCAGTGAGACAGCAGGTTACAAGGTCACTACGGTTCGAGGTATGCCTCATGGCACATAAAAAAGGTCAAGGCTCAACCCGCAACGGCCGCGATTCCAACGGCCAGCGGCGGGGGGTCAAGCGATTTGGCGGCGAGTTGGTCACCGCCGGCTCGATCATCGTCCGCCAGTGCGGCACGCAGTTTCACGCGGGCCGTAACGTTGGCACCGGCAGGGACTACACGCTGTTTGCCCTCGTCGAAGGGACCGTCCTTTTCGACCGCGAGGGCCGCCGCGTCAACGTAGTGCCGACAGAAGCGAACTGAGCAAGCGGGCTGCGAATCGATTAATTTGAAGGGACGTTCTCGGCTTCGAGAGCGTCCTCATTTTTTGCGCTCAGTGATTCCTAACCCCTGACCCCTTCCCAATGTTCGTCGATCGCGTCCAAATCGAAGTCCAGGGAGGCCGCGGCGGCAATGGCTGTGTCAGCTTCCGGCGGGAGAAGTACGTCCCGCACGGCGGACCGGACGGCGGCGACGGCGGCGAGGGGGGCAGCGTGATCATCGTCGCCAGACAGGGGGTTAATAACCTGGCGGCGCTGGCCCATCACAAGTTCTGGCGGGCCGACCGCGGCCAGCACGGCAGCGGTTCCAACCGCGCTGGCAAAAGCGCCCGCGACCTGGTTATCGAAGTGCCGCCGGGGACGATCGTCGGCGACGTGGACGGGGGTTTCGTGCTCAAAGACCTGGTTCACGAAGGGGACCAGGTCGTGGCGGCACGTGGCGGCAGCGGCGGCAAGGGGAACGCGGCATTCAAGTCGGCGACGAATCGCGCCCCCCGCGAGGCCACGCCCGGCGGCGAAGGGGAGCGACGCGAGATCGTCCTGGAACTCAAGGTGATTGCCGACGTCGGCCTGGTGGGTAAGCCGAATGCCGGCAAGAGCACGCTCCTGTCGCGGCTGACGCGGGCCCGGCCGGAGATTGCCGACTATCCATTTACCACGAAGCATCCCAACTTGGGGATCGTAATGCTCGATATCGATCGGCAGTTCGTGCTCGCCGACATTCCAGGGCTGATTGAGGGGGCGCACGCGGGGGCAGGGCTGGGGCACGAGTTCCTGCGGCATATCGAGCGGACCGGCATTCTCGTGCACCTCGTGGAGCCTGCGCCGATGGACGGCAGCAATCCGGTGCAGAATTACGCGGCCATCCGCCAGGAGCTGGTGCGGTATGACGAGAAACTCGCACAGCGGCCAGAGATTGTCGTCGTCAGCAAATGCGAGTTGCCTGGTGCGGCCGAGGTCCAGAGTGCTCTGGCCGCCGACACGGGAAAAGAAGTGCTAATGATTTCCGCGGTCACCGGACAGGGACTGAACCAGCTCACGCAGCGAATTGCCGCGGTCCTGGCGGAGCAGAAACAGCAATGACCAGACCGGCCTACCTGATTGCCGTGGACGTTGGAAACAGCTCGGTGAAGCTGGGCTGGTTCGACGCCCGCACGCCGAAGGTGCCGAACTACCCGATGCCGCTGAAAGTCGCCCAGGTGCCGACGGGGCAGGTACCCCCTCCGGAGATGTTCGGCGAATTGAGTGAGAAGGATCTGCTGGTGTGGTATGTGGCCAGCGTCCACCGCGAGGGGGAAGCTGCGCTGCGCTCCTGGGTGCGAACCAAGCGGCCGTTTGACAACTACCACTTACTTTCCCACGACAAACTACCGCTGCGGGTTGAGGTCGATTTTCCCGAGCGCGTCGGCATGGATCGGCTGGCGGCAGCCGTGGCGGCCAACGAGCGGCGCTCGCCGCGGCGGCCGGCGATTGTCGTCGATACGGGGACGGCAATCACGGTCGATTTGGTTAACCATCATGGCGTGTTTCTCGGCGGGGCGATCCTGTCTGGATTTCGCCTGGCGGCCCAGGCGCTGGCGGACGGGACCGATCAACTGCCGCTGGCGGTCTATGCCGAGGGGGAAGAGCCGCCGGCGGCTCTGGGGAAGAATACGGACGGCGCGCTGCGCAGCGGCCAGTTCTGGGGGACGGTTGGCGCGGTGCGCGAGCTGATCGAGCGGCTTTCGGCTGATCTGAATGAGCCGCCCGAGGTGTTCGTGACGGGCGGCGACCTCAAGAAACTGACGCCGTTTGTGGCGGCCAGCGCCCAGTTCGTGCCGCACATGGTCCTGTCGGGGATCATGGCGGCGCAGAGGCGCTAATCAAACGTCCGGCACAATATGCCGCCGTCCGCCAGGATCACATTGCCGGTAATGAACGCGCCGGCGTCAGTGGCCAGCATCAACACCGGGCCGACCATGTCGATCGTCTGGCCCCAGCGTTTGACGGCGGTACGCTCGGCGAAGACTTTTTTCTGCTCGGCCGAAAGAATACTCATCGGCAAATCGGTGGCGACCGGTCCGGGAGCGAGGCAGTTAACGGTGATGTTGAACGGCCCAAGCTCGAGTGCCTGAGCACGGGCCAGGCCGAGGAGTGCCGCCTTGGTGGCCGAGTAGCAGCCGCGGGCCGGATTGGAGGCCAGCCCCATGATCGACGAGGTGTAGATGATCCGCCCCCACTTGTTCTGGATCATCGACGGGGCGATCTCGCGGGACAGAAGCACGCAGCTCGTCAGGTTCAGCTCGACGATGTTGTCCCACGCCTCGTCGGTCGTCTCGACCAGCTTCTGCGGCTTGTTGCTGCCGGCATTGTTAAACAGGATGTCGCAGCGGCCGAAGGTCTTGAGCACGTCCGCGGCCAGCTTCTTGACCTGCTTCCGATCGACCATGTCGGCGACGAAGTACTCGACCTTCACGTTCAGCCCATCGCTGATCTCCGCCTTGGCCTTCTTCAGCTCGTCCTCATGTCGAGCCGAAATCGCAATATTCGCCCCGCATTCGGCCAAGCCGCGGGCACACGCCTTGCCAATCCCCTTGCTGCCACCGGTGATGAAGGCGGTGCGTCCGGAGAGGTTGAAGAGTTCTTTGAGCATGGTTGATTGCCTGAAGTGAGGAATGGGCATCGGTTCGCTGAGATTTTTTACCATACCCGGCGGTCGAATTCACCACATGCATGCGGGCGTCAGCACAGCAGCAACCGCATCCACTCCAGGTCATAGTAGCGCCCTTCGTACTTGAAATATCGCGGATCGATAAAGTCCGCCTGGAAACCGAATGCCTCGTATGCGCGGCGGGCCGGTTCATTCCCCACGGTGATGCAGAGGCACACTTCCTCGAGTCCCGCTTGCTGGCGGGCACGTTCAATGCAGGCCGCCAACAGCTCGCTGGCCACGCCTTGACGTCGGCAGGCGGGCACGACGTACATGCCGGCAATCGTGGCGCGAAATCGCTGCCGCAGCCGCGTCGGCCGATTCAGCGAGGCGATCCCCACAAGGCGATCTTCATCCCACGCGCCGAACGTCATGCTGTTTTCGCTGGCTGCGAGCCGGAGCGCAAAGGCTTCCAGTTCGAGGGCCGCTTCCTCGGAATGGTCAGTGCAATAGGCTGTGGGATGATCGCGCAGCGACTCCAGCCGAAGGGCTTGGTACGCGGCGGCATCCTGGGACGTAAGTGCGCGGATTTGCATGGCCGAAAACCCTAATTTGCGCCCCGGATTCCGGACACGGACACCGGCGAGCGGAACGAGGTTCGTCGTACCGATCCTTACGGAAATCGCTCCACGAAGGAACTGATCGCTTCACAAACCTGCCGACTTTTTACGTCCACATGGGGATCATCGACGCTCGGTATGGTTCCGAGGATTGCCCCCAAACTATCCTTCATTCGTTCGAACGCTTCGACGGCCTCGATCTCCCCACCGAAGTAGCGCGTGTGGAACATCCAGCCGTAGATTCCACATGTGATGGCGAATGGGGCGTTGACAGTATCGCGCTCGAGCGTGATCCTCGCGCCCAACTCATGCTCTTCGTCGCGAAGAACGACGCCGTTCTCGGAGCCGGCTTGGCCGACGGTGGTCCCGCTTTCAATCGGCACCCACGCCATCGCTCTCTCCTCCGGCGAACTCCGACTTACAGCGCCCCCACCACCAAATCTCCCACCTCTCTCGTCCCATACCCCATTTTCCCCGCGTTCTGGCTCTTCATCTTCGTCCCGGTTACCTGCTGGATCGCTTTCATCACGCGAGCGCCGGCCTTAGGTTGGCCGCTCTGCTCCAGCAGCATGCTCATCGCGGCGATGGCGGCAATCGGGTTGATGACGTTCTGGCCGGTGTACTTGGGAGCGCTGCCGCCCATCGGCTCGAACATCGAGACGCCGCCCGGATCGGGGTTGATATTGCCGCCGGCCGCGACGCCCAGACCTCCCTGAATCATCGCCCCGAGGTCGGTGATGATGTCGCCGAACATGTTGGTGGTGACGATCACGTCGTAGTACTCGGGGTTCTTCACCATCCACATGCAGCAGGCATCGACGTGGTTGTAATCGGCCTTGACGTCGGAGTATTCCGTGGCGACGTCCTGGAACGTCCGCCACCACAGGTCGTGGCCGTACGTCAGGACGTTGGTCTTGGCCACGAGCGTCAGCATCTTCCCCTTGGGGTTGTTCCGCTTCCGCGTGAACTCAAATGCCCAGCGGATGCACCGCTCGCATCCCTTGCGGGTGTAGACCGCCGTCTGCGTGGCCACCTCGTCGGCCGTGTTCTTCTTCAGAAAG
>DASRJP010000363.1:0-10055 GCA_035649415.1 Pirellulaceae bacterium
GCCCTTGGTGACAATTCGATTGGCTGAGTGATGATGCTGAGTGTAAACCATCTCCCGTCATAATTCGACCACATTCCCAGTTGGCCACAAGAGAAGGGGGGACGAGGGTTGCTCGCTGCCAGGGCTATAACGATCCTGCGGAAAGCGCCGCTGGACTGGGCCTGTTTACCCCTGCTTGCCGGGCGCGACCGCCCCTGCCGCTGGCGGTGTGCCGAGTGCCTGAACCGCGACTAACAGGTTCGCTTCCTGCCGCGGGAAGACGCTCCGCAAGTCCAAGAACAACCGCCCGCTCTTGATCCGCCCCACGACGCTCGGAGTGCCGATGCGCAGTGCATCGGAGAGCGCATCGACCGTACTTTCGCGCGGCGTAAGTGCGATGCACCAGGTGTCGATCTGCTGCGTGGGGACGGAGCCTCCGCCGAGATAGGCCACGTCCTGAATCGGCTCCGCGTTGGCAACGGCCCCCGTGGCGGCAAGCTGTGGCGCCAGCCGCTCCGCCCGGTTCTTGAGATTTTCCAGCGGCGTCGAGAGCAGCGATAACAGGGGCACCGATCGCTCCGCCACCTCGAGGTCGCCATACAATCGCAGCGTCGCCGCCAGGGCGGCGAGCGTCATCTTGTCCACCCGCAGCGCCCGCATTAGCGGGTGTTTCATGATCTTCTCAATCAGCGTCCGCCTGCCGACGATGATCCCGCACTGCGGTCCTCCCAGCAGCTTGTCGCCGCTGAACAGCACCACGTCCGCGCCGGCGCGAATGCTCTCGCCGGCGACTGGTTCGCCCGAAATACCGTAGCGTCCCAGGTCCACGAGCGCACCCGAGCCAATGTCGTCGATGACGGGAAGGCTGTGACGGCGGGCCAGAGTCACCAGCTCCGCCAGCGACGCCTGCTCGGTGAAACCGGCGATGACGTAGTTGCTCGTGTGGACGCGCATCAGGGCGCCGGTTCGTTCGCCAATCGCAACCTCGTAATCGCCGCTCCGCGTCTTATTCGTCGTGCCGACCTCTCGCAGGATCGCCCCGCTGGCACTCATCACTTCGGGAAGTCGATAACTGCCCCCAATCTCGATGAGCTGTCCGCGGGAGACAACAACTTCCTTACCACCGGCCAGCGCGGCCAGCGTCAGCAACGTCGCGCCCGCATTGTTGTTGGCGACGGCGGCGGCCTCCGCGCCGGTCAAGCGCGTCAAGAGCCGCTCGACGGCGGCGACCCGCTGCGAGCGTTCACCGGTAATAAGATCAACTTCCACGCTGGCATAGCCGGAGGAAACGTCCTTCACCGCGGCCAGCGCTTCGTCGGCCAGGGGCGCACGTCCCAGACCCGTGTGCAACAAGATCCCGGTGGCGTTGATCACCGGCACCAGCGGCGGTCGCTCCTCGGTGGCGATCCAAGCGGCAATCCGCTCCGCCAGTTCGTTGGGGGTGGGGATGCCCATCGCGGATGCTCGGGATTGGGCCTCGATCCGCAGGTTTTCGAGAAATTTCCGCACGCCGGTGACGACCGTACTGTGACTGACGCTTTGGACCAGCGACTTCAGCGGCGGACTGTCCAGAAGTTCGTTGACCGACGGTATGTTGCGCAGGGCGTTGGGCATGATGGCGCTGTAGAAACAGTCGAGGGATGAGATGAAGAGGCCCTATCATTCTCGCAGCGCAACGTGCTCTCGCCAACCCGAAGCAAATCTTCGCTTACTGCACTGCTCTCCCCTGTTCCCAATCCCAATCCTAATCGTAATCCTAATCCTATCCTCGGCTGTCACTATCGCACTTTCCAACCAGTCTCCCAAAGACACGATCCACAATGCCTGCTCCATCCCTGAACCCTCCCGTACGCATCCTCATGGGCCCCGGCCCCAGCGACGTCCATCCGCGCGTTCTGGCTGCGATGGCCAAAGGAACCGTCGGCCATCTCGACCCCTTTTACCTCGAGGTCATGAACCGTCTCCAGGAAATGCTGCGGCAATTGTTCCGCACCACCAACCCGATGACGTTTGCCGTCAGCGGCACCGGCTCGGCGGGCATGGAGGCGACGGTTGTGAATCTGATTGAGCCGGGGGACTCGATGGTGGTCTGCGTCAACGGAGTCTTTGGCGGCCGGATGCTGGACGTCGCACAGCGGGCTGGCGCAAAAGTCACTAGCGTGGAAAAGCCGTGGGGACAGGTTTTCGCTCCTGACGATCTGAAGGCCGCACTGGCCGCCCGCCCCAAGCTCGTCGGCATCGTGATGGCCGAGACCTCGACCGGCGCCTGGCAGCCGATTGAAGAGATTTCACGCACGGTTCACGACGCCGGAGCATTGTTGCTGGTCGATGCAGTGACGGCACTTGGCGGCGTCCCGGTCGAGGTAGACCGCTGGCAGATCGACGCCATCTACTCCGGAACGCAGAAGTGCCTGAGCTGCCCGCCGGGTCTATCTCCAGTGTCGTTTGGTCCGCGGGCTATGGAGACCATTCTCCAGCGCAAGACCAAGGTGCAAAGTTGGTACCTCGATGTGTCGATGCTCGCCAATTATTGGGGCCAGAACCGGGTATATCATCACACGGCCCCCATCAACATGTCGTGGGCTCTTTACGAAGCGCTATGCCTGATTCATGAAGAGGGGCTGGACGCCTGTTTCGCGCGGCACATGCTCCATCACCGGGCGCTCAAGGCCGGACTGGCGGCAATCGGCATCGGCTACGCGGCTCAGGAAGGACATCAATTACCCATGCTCAATGCCGTTCGCATCCCCAACGGAATCGACGACGCGAAGGTCCGTAGCGGGCTGCTGAATCAGTTTGGGATTGAAATCGGCGCGGGGCTTGGCGACTTCAAGGGCAAGGTGTGGCGTATTGGGTTAATGGGATATGCCGCTCGGGCCAGCAACGTCCTAGTTTTCTTGGCGGCATTGGAACAATTGCTGCTCGAGCAGGGTCATCGCTTCGAGGCCGGGGCCGGCGTGGCGGGGGCCAATGCCGTATATCGCGAAGCTGGTGACCGAGCGACAATGGGGGGCAGGATTTGACGAGTCGGAGCGACTTTGCTAGCATCCAAACGAAGCATTGCCTGGTGTGGCGAAGAAACCAGGCGGCCGTGTTACAGGAGAGCTACCATGCTGGTGCTCAGCCGGAAGGTCGGAGAAAGGATTCTAATTGGCGACGACATCCGGGTTACGATCGTGCGGATCGGCGGCGGCGGCGTCCGTGTCGGGATCGAAGCTCCCACGAATCTGACTGTCGTCCGCGAGGAGCTGAAAGACCGCGCCGCGTCGGCCCAGACGCCGGCGGAACAAGCTACGACAGCATCGGCTGAGGTATAGCGCCGCCTTTAGCGCTGCTCTTTCGGCACCGCGTCCTTGACGTTTGCCGTGTGGGTGGGAAGTGCCCTCGGCAGCGTGCGGAGATCGATGCGCTCTGTTGCCGCCGATTTTTCGAGCGGCCCATTCTGAGCGACGAACTGCGTCAGCCAGTTCCATTTTGCGGCGGCGTCGGGTTCGCCGGAAACTTCGGCGCCTGGAGCATGTCCCCATTGAACTCTCGCTGCGCCGCCGGCCTCGAGTTCGTACAGCGGCTGTGCGTTGAGATCCTCGAGCACGACGATGCGCTGGACTCCGAACTGTTGCCACTGGTTCTTGCCCAGTGCCGCCAGTCGCGCAGCGCCGGCAATTCTGGCTCCGCCCCAGGGCTGTCCGGCGATCCGACCGGCCGGCGAGACATCGCCGGCATCGATCCGCAAGTATTTCTTGTATTCTTGCTGTCGCTGCTCGGGAGACTTATCCAGATCCTCCTTGGGCAACAATACGCTATTTTCATCGATGAAATACAGGCTCGGCTGGCCGGCGTAATTCACCTCCACCATGGCCACAGGGCAGCGATACTCCACATCGACGATGACCTGCGCGGGATAGCGCTTGCGGACTTCTTTGACGCGGGCGATCCAGCCATGCAGCGCGAAGGCGCGCTGCACCTGCTCGACAAGTTGCGGATCGCGAAGTGAGAGCCCCTCCAGCCCCCCAGCGCGGACGACCTCGGCCCGCAAGTCGCCGTGAATCCACTCCGGCTGCGGCGTGAGTGTCACGGACTCGGCGGTGATGCGGTAATCCTCATGCGTCGCGTCCCGCCCCCAGTGCTGCCAGGCAAATCTCAGGGAGCACCACAGGACGAGCACCAGTAGCAGGGGTCCGGTCAACCACCGCCCACGCGGACCAAGCAGGATCGCCAGTGGCGCGAGTTTTCGCAGCCAAGGCGCCGGCCGATTGCGTCCCTTCTCGTAAGCCATGACCTGATCTCCTTCTCAGGGTATTTCGGCTGGTTGGCGGCGCCTTCACCAGATTTCGATCGCCGGTTCGAGTTCGAAGCCCGTTTTCTCGGCGACTTGTCGGCGCACCAGTTCGATCAACTCGATCACGTCGCGGGCGTTCGCCCGCGGACCGGCCACGATGAAGTTCGCGTTCCGCGGGCTGATTTCTGCGTCGCCCGCCCGCGCCCCAGTCATTCTGGCCTCCTCGATCAGGCTGGAAGCGGTCGCCCCGGCGGGATTCTTGAAGATGCAGCCCGCTCCCAGGTCCCCCGCGGGCTGGCTGGCTCGCTTGAGGATCCAGATCTGCTGCATGTGCTTGGTCAGCGCCACCGAGTCTCGCGCCTCGAGCTCAAACGTCGCCTCCAGCACCACAAGTTCGTCGAGGCTGCTGTCGCGATAGCCGAATCGCAGCTCGCTTTTGCTGCGCGTCACGACGTCCCCACGGCGAGTGAGCATCGTGGCCGAAACTGTAACTTGTCCAATGTCGCCGCCGTGGGTGCCCGCATTGGTGTGCAGCGCGCCGCCGATCGTGCCGGGAATGCCCACCAGGCATTCCAGTCCGGCCAGGCCTTCTCGCACGGCCGTGGAAATGACGTGCCCCAGCTTGGCGCCGCCCCCAGCGGTGATTCGCTTTCCGGCAACGCTGATTTTTCCAAACGCGGCCGCGGCCAGATGGATGACCATGCCGGCGACCCCTTCGTCGCGAACCAGCAGGTTGGAACCGCCGCCGAGGATGCGCACAGGCATTCCGCTCTGATGACAGCGCTCGACGAGGCGGGCCAATTCGTCAATCGACGTTGGCTCGGCGAAGTACTGCGCCGGTCCCCCTAGTCGCAGCCACGTGTAGGGAGCCAGTGGCTCGCGCTCGCGGGTAATATGCTCAAAGCCGCTGGGAATGGCCATTCAGGCTTGGTCCTGCCGGAAAGGAACGGTGCATCACGAGGCGCTCATCCGGTCGAATTCTAACGCAACGGGCGTTCTGCGTCAGTGGCGATCGAGCATGGGCTGACGCTTTGCCGCGCCTCTCCGCAACCTCTCGCCTTGCCGCCCCAAGATGCCTTCCCTAAACTACTTGCGTCGCGCTGCCGCGGCAGCGTTTCCTCCTAGAAAAGTTCGCTCCCGTGCCGCTCAACGACTTTGCTTTCCAACGCTGCATCCGCCCCGCGTGCGGGTTCACCTGTGGCGTCGAGGAGGTGCGAACGAGCTGCCCAACCTGTGGCGACCTCCTGGACATTGATTACGAATGGGAGCGAGCTGCGGTCCCCAAGTCCCTGCGGCGATTCGAGGAGGCGTGGTCCCAGCGTCATCAGCCGCTGCGGTTCAGCGGCGTGTGGCGATTCCACGAATTGCTCCCTTTTGTCCGTCCGGAGTCGGTTGTGACCGTCGGCGAGGGGCAGACGCTGCTTTATCAGTCGGATGCGGTGGGTGAATTCGTGCGCCTGAACTCCGGCCGCCTGCACCTTCAGCACGAGGGGTTGAATCCCTCGGGGAGCTTCAAAGACAACGGCATGAGTGCCGCGTTCAGCCACGCGCGGGCGATCGGAGCCCGGCGGGCGGCCTGTGCCTCGACCGGCAATACCAGCGCATCGCTGGCCATGTACTGCGGCGTGCTGCGGAATCTCAAGGGGATCGTCTTCATCGGCTCGGGAAGGATTTCCTACGGAAAGCTTTCCCAGGCGCTCGATTACGGAGCGCTGACGATTCAGATTGCCGGAGACTTCGACGACGCCATGGCTCGCGTGCAGGAGGTGTCGCGCGATCTGGGCATGTACCTGGTCAACAGCGTCAATCCATTCCGGCTGGAGGGGCAAAAGACGATCATGTTTCGGGTGCTGGAAGCGCTCCGCTGGGAAGTCCCTGACTGGATCGTCGTCCCCGGTGGCAACCTTGGGAACTCGAGCGCCTTTGGCAAAGCCTTTGTCGAACTTAAGACGCTGGGCCTGATCGATCGGCTGCCGCGCTTGGCCGTGATCAACGCCGCCGGGGCGGACACTCTGTTCGAGCTGTACGAGCGCCGCGGGCTGAGATGGAACGGGGGCGATGGCAAGATGGACATCGCCGAACAGTACTTCCGTGAACTCGACCAGGGAGGGCGGAAGGCTTCGACCATCGCCAGCGCCATCGAGATCAACCGGCCGGTCAACCTCCGCAAGTGCCTGCGAGCCCTCGAGGCGATGAATGGCGTGGTCCGCCAGGTGAGCGACCAGGAGATTCTCGACGCCAAGGCGAAAGTCGGCGCCGCTGGCATTGGCTGCGAACCGGCCAGTGCCGCCAGCGTGGCGGGCGCTCGGCTGCTAAGGGATCAGGGAGTCATTGGCGCGGACGACCGGGTGGTTTGCGTTCTCACAGGGCACCAGCTTAAGGATCCTACGGCGACCGTCGCTTACCACACGACTGATCAGGAGCAGTTCAACAAGGTCCTCGGCAGCCGCGGTGTGCGGCGGGCGTCGTTTGCCAACCGGGCTGTGGCAGTGGCCAACGATTTGGGCGAGATTGTCAAGGCGATTCAGCTATACTCATAGCTGGGTCTTAAGGCGTTGCCGAATTCGCAAGAATTCGCATTCTGGCTGCAAGTAGCGCAAGAACTCGGTGGAGTTCGGCAACGGTCACAGCAGCAGCGCCTAAGGCGCATACATCATGACCACCAACATTGCGATCAACGGCGCCGCCGGCAGGATGGGCAAACGGCTCATCGCGCTGGCCAGCGTCGATCCGGAATTGAAGGTCGTGGCGGCACTGGAGCATGCCCGCCACGCGGATCTGGGAAAGGATGCGGGGCTCATCGCCGGCGTGTCCGACATGCATGTGCCGCTGACCGCGTGGCTGGAGGCCGCAGCCCAGGCGGTGATCGACTTCTCGGTTCCCGAGGCTGCGACTGCGATCACGCGGCTGTGCATGGACCGCAAGATCCCGCTCGTGATGGCGACCACTGGTCTGGCGAAGGAGACCAAGGAGCTGCTGAGCAAGGCAGCCGAAAAAATCCCGGTCATTTACTCCCCCAGCATGAGTACGACGGTCAATCTGGCGATGCGGCTGATGGCTAAGGCGGCCGAGGTGCTCAAGAACGCTCCCTCTGGCGCCGACGTCGAAATCATCGAGCGGCACCATCGCATGAAGGAAGATTCGCCCAGCGGCACCGCGCTGCGTTTCGGCGAGATTATCGCCGCCGAAATGGGCATTACGCAGCACCGCCACGGCCGGCAGGGCCAGGTCGGCAAGCGACCGCGGAATGAAATCGGCTACCATGCCGTCCGCGTCGGCGACAACGCCGGTGAGCACACCGTCATTTTCGGACTGTTTGGGGAGACGCTGGAGATCACGGTCAAGGCCAGCAATCGCGATTGCTACGCGCTTGGCGCATTGTTGGCAGCCAAGTTTGTCCACAAACAAAAGCCTGGTCTGTACAGCATGTACGACGTGCTGGGACTGTGAGGAAGGCGGAGTGCGGAATAGCGCTGCCTGACGAGCGGTCTGATTCGAAATCAGACCGCAAATGCAGAATCTGCCGAGAAAGACGCTACTTTTTCGGAAGGCGCAATGAAAGCGCAGTGGATTTGCGCCGACCTGGCCGCGGTCGCTGCGGCCTGGCCAACTCTCTCGCCGCCGATAAAGGCGGCGATTCTGACACTGGTAAAGGCGGGCCGACGTGGTGACGGGACACTTCGCGAGCCAATTCGCGAATGACGGCTGCGAGTTCGGCGGTTTCTATCCGCCGCGACAGCGCCCGCCGATCCACCCACCACGCGACCGCGACGGCGGCGAGCAAGGTTAGCCAGAGAAGGTCGCGGAGCGTGAAACGCATGGGTTAGTCGCCGGGCGGGTTTAGAGCGGGTGCTGAAGGTTTGGTCAACGCCTTAACGGGGGTTACGCGAACGCTACGCCCCCCTTCACCTGTCTTGAATTCCACATCAAAGCCGCGCCCTTTCATGTAATACGCTAGTGACTTCGCGTTCGCCTGCCAATCATGTTTCTCTCGCTTCATCGCTTCGAGTTGGGCCGCAAGTTCTGTGTGAACCTCTTGGTTCCATTTGGCGGTCCGCTGTCGATCCACCCACCACCCAATGCCCAGCGCCACCACCACCGTCAGCCAGAGCAGGTCGCGGATCGTGAACTTCATTTGGGTCACTCACTCGGCATATTTAGGGCGGGCGCGGAAGAATTCGGCTCCGGCGATGCTCGTGCGCCAATTGGCGTTGTAAAAAGCAACAACTGCAGCTCACGTACCTTGAACTGCAACCGCCCCCGATCTACCCACCACGACACAACGACGGCGGCGAGCAAGATAAGCCAGTAAAGGTCGCGGATGGGGAATCGGAGAATAGACATCAGATTGTTCCTCCGCGCCGCTCTGCGCCGCTGTCATTGGCAGGCGTGCGATTCCACTCCTCCTCCCACTCGTTCAATATCGGAATTAGCTCCTCACTTGTGAAAACCGGCCGTGGTTCGGCTTTCGTCTGCCAACAAGCCCAGACTCCCCACAACACCAGTGGTCCCAACGCCAACACGATCAGCAGCGTGCGGAGGCGATAGCGGACATGGCCAAACTCCTCTGCGGCCAGTGTACCGCGGAGGGCGAACGGCGGCGACGGCGCGCCGTCAGCAAGCCTGGTAAGCCACTTCAATTAGCTCTCGAATCCGCAGGTGTTTCGCCTTCGAGCAAACCCCATTCCTTGAGGTAGTCGTATTCTTCTTCTTGGGGGACGATCACCTCACGATCCATCAATACAACGACGGTGAATACAGGCGGAATCCCTGAGCTGCCACCTTCGACGCGGTTAGCAACAAATGTGACGGACCAACACCACTTATTGCTCTGACCGTCGAGAGGCAGAAGTGCAAGGGACTGTAGTTGCCATTGCCAGCCAGGCGCCCCTTTGAGTCGCTCGCGTCGAAATTGCTCCGCGATTCCCAAAGCGGATTTTGCGCTAACAGGTGGATTCGCCTCTGTACGGTCCCAGGCAGGTGATTTTTCGACCAAATCATCAGAGATCGTAGTGACAAACGCTTGAGATAGCGCCCGATCAACGTAGGTTACGCCTTTCATGTCCTCGGTCTCCCCAAGGAATCCTGGCGACGCCAGATACGGCGCCAGTATGACGCAGGCCAGCCCTATGACCACCGTCAGCCAGAGCAAGTCGCGGATCGTGAAACGCATGGGAGAAGTCCTAATCCAGCGGCGGTGCAGCGGTAAGTGGGTAACGTCGGGTCGTCCTCCCGGTGACCACCAGCAGCGGCTCGTTGGTTTCGTTGTACCATTCCACCTTCCAGCCTGCGTCGAGTGCCGCCTTCTCCAGCGCCCACGCCTTCGCGTGAAACTCGACGGCCCGATCCACTTTGGCTTGTAGCTGCCTCTCCCGCAGTCCCCATCCGACCATTAACCCAACAATCACCGTCACCAGCAGCAGCTCGCGGATCGTGAAACGGAACATAGGCGGCTCGCTTTCTGCCGCCAGTGTAACCGGCAGGGCGGGCGATTTGCTGCGCGCGCAAGTAGAATGGGGGGATGGAAAACCAAACAAGATGGTTCCAAATCAGCCTGCGCACATGGATGTTGAGCGGCGGAAAGTGGATTCCGATGCCCCCGCTGCCCACAAAGTAGCTACCTTGACTCACGCCGAGTTGGCCACGGCCGGCACCGCCCGTAGCGTTCCTGCCCCACGTCGCGGGCTTTTTTCGTGCGCTGAGCTAGGCTGCAAATTCAGCTTGCGTGCGACGCCTTGCTAGTTGATACTTACCGCCGCAAATGATCAATCGAGGTGCCCCTTGGCGCGGTGACACA